>JANXRX010000176.1 GCA_025352905.1 Bacteroidota bacterium
TTGCAAACCAATGTTTATTTTTTCAGAAGAAATAAGGTTCATTCCTCAAAAATGAATTCATTGATTTTGTGTTTTTAAAAAAAAAATCACCAGAAATAGCCTTCAAATGAGTTTAAAACAGTCAGATATCGTTACAAATAATTTATTTTGATACCGGTTTGTTCGGGAAGGTCAACACCTTTTCCTGCTCAATAACGGCGATCAGATTTTTGGTATATATGACCGCGTCGGAAGGAGTAAGATGGGAGAACTCGGGACATTGAAACTTAGCAAGGGACGGGTAATCTTCAAAATGTATTCCCGGTACCCCTGTTGTGGACAGGATCCGATTCCAGAGTTTTTCACGCGGAAAAACCATTTTTTCACCCTGGCGATAAGGTCCGCTCGATGGGCTTCTCACAAATAATACGGTTCCTCCGCGGGACCTGATTTTATCAACATCTTTTTTTATAACAGCAAAGATCGAATCGATCGCTTTGGGTGTTTCGGGGCCTGCTTGTGCAGCCATTTTACTATAAAGTCCCCAGATAGCTTTCACCTTATTCAGGAGAGTGGTGTCTTTAATAAAACTCTCTGTCATCTGATCCTGCCGGTCAGAAGTGACCCTGCCGAACTCGATCGGGAAATAAGGCTCGTCCATCACACCTTTTCGTGGAGGGATACCGGTTCTTTGCAACATGGCATTCAAAGAATAGAAATCCCTGTCAAGAAAAACGAATTGTGATTCCAGTAACTGGTTTACCCGGAAGCCGAACTGCTGTGCCGGAGTAATTTTTTTTCTATAGGCAAGGGACTTGCTGATCCGCTCCACGCTGCCCGGGGAAGTATTAAAGACAAGACCCTCGGTGATATCGCAGATTAATTTGCCTTTGAAAAGAGAATCATTGGCCAGGTCATCCAGCGCAGGCATCGGTGATGTACCTTCAAAAGCCAGTTGAATTGCCCGCTCCCCTGTTACAGATTGCCAGGTATTAATATCTATATCAAACTTATGGCGCGAGGATCCGATAAATACGGTGGCTTTATCAGCGGGCAGGTATACCTGCGAACGTTTGGCCGACCATAATTCCGGGCCGTCATCATACGATATCCCGAGCCCTTTGGAACGGAGATGGTATTCCCAGGAAGTACAAAATACAATGATCAGTACCAATGCCAGCAAAGCAGCATTGCGCAGTGATGAATGGGTCATTTAGCAGCGTTTTGGTTATAAAAAATACCTGTTAGCAGGTAGCGTAATGTGTGATCATATCATGGCAGGGCGCACAAGTGTCTTACGATCGGAAGATAGAAAACATTCCGGAAAATCCAAATTTCGGGGCAGGTTATTTTTTATGTTAGCTATTCTCTCATAGAGAAAATCGACGAATAGTTTGTTCAACTACCAGCGGGTAATGTGTATGTTCCAACTGATGGATTTTCTCTGCAAGACTTTCCGGCGTTTCATTTTCTGCAATGACACAGGCAGCCTGAAAGATCACTTCCCCCTCATCAAAATGCTCATTCACATAATGAATAGTGATCCCGCTTTTTTTCTCACCCGCAGCGATCACCGCCTCATGCACTTTCATCCCGTACATTCCCTTTCCGCCATAGCCGGGTAATAAGGCAGGATGGATATTGATGATCCTGCCGGGATATGCAGCGATCAATGCAGCCGGGATCTTCCAGAGAAAACCGGCCAATACAATAAAACCGATCTGGTACTGCTTTAACGATGGCAGGTACGCATCCCCCCTGAAAAAAGCCTCTTTTTCGATCAGCAAAACAGGAATACTATTCACTGCCGCAATATTCAGCACCCCGGCGCCGGGTTTATTACAAACAACCAGCGAAACGGCAACCGAAGCATGTTTTTCAAAATATTGGATAATCTTCTCCGCATTCGATCCTGCACCTGAAGCGAAAATGGCGATCCTGGTTTTGTCCATTGTCCATTGTCCATGGTCCATAGACGTTTTTTCTTTGCTCCCGATTAACCCTAATTTCTGCAGCAACTTCTTCTCATACTTCCAGAAAAACGTCCATTGCCCCATCAAAGCGCCAAACCCAAGCAGGACGAACTGGTAGCCAAACAGGAGCATGCATACCCGTAACAGTAGTTTCCAAAGCCAGAATGTATGGATATCTACGCCCAGAATGGCGGTTACATAACGGGTTAGTATGGCCGTAGTTGTGCCCGTGAGCGCAAAAGCAGTAAAAATGATCCAGAATTGACGGGTATTCACCCCCCATTTCTCCTGCAGCCGTCTAAACATGGGCCAAAAATGGGATAAAAAACTGAATTGCGTGTTTGCGAATTGTCATTTGTGTTTAGGTTGGTCCATTCCCCTATTTCGTTTCCAAAAGCATGACAGTATTTGAAACAATATCCCAGCAATCGGCTGAAACTCAAGCTGGATAAGGATAAAAAAATTTTTTCAAGGTTTAGTTTTTGTCAGGTTCCTGTCATATTTTTGCAGCCGTTCACGGATATTTTTCCACACCAAGAACCACAGTTTGTGAATATGATATCTCTTAGACGTTTAGCCAAAGCCTACCTGACTGGTACGATCCTTTTCCTGAGTTTTTTGGGTAGTTCAGCAAATGCACAAGATGGGAAAACCCTGTTCCTTACCAATTGTGCCTCTTGCCATGCTGTGAACAAGAAAGTAACCGGTCCCGCACTGGCTGGCGTAGAGGAACGCTGGAACGATAAAAACAAGCTCCATGCCTGGGTAAAGA
>JANXRX010000192.1 GCA_025352905.1 Bacteroidota bacterium
GAAGATAATGGTGTTAAACTGGAGTTGAGGAATGCGTATGATGAAATAAAAAAACTGGATCTCGAAAAAATTGTTATCAATGCACTGCGTTTTGCAGATCTGAGTGAAATAGAAAAAGATCAGTTTATTTCACTTAAAAACCTGGGTCTTTCAGAAAAAGACAAGGACCTGCTGCGCAAAGAACTGAAGGAGAAACAAAAAATGCGCATAGCCAATCCCGGCAAAATAACCGCAGGGTCATCTGCACCACTGATGATCATTTCGAAAGCGTTCCACCCTCTTACATTGATTAATGAGGAAGACGATAAACAGGTAGTGAAAATAAAACTGGCCATACTACAGCAACTGAATGTATTGTTGTCGGAGAAAGTTCTCTCTATTGAACAACCGAAAAAAGAATCCGCAGATATTATTTTATTGGAGCAGTAGTCTTGCCGGCACGTGCAGATCAGTTGTATAACAGTCTTGCCCGCCATACCGGCTAAACCTGATTGGTAAGCTGCGTCTAAGGAAGCAATATTAGCAGCCGTATCGGGAGGCAGCTGTTGTTCATTAAGATAGTTGTTGAAGAAGGTAACAAACATCCCGATATCGGCGTAATGGCAAAAACAATTATTTATAACCTGCGGGCATCAAAGTAGCGATCCAATTGATAAGATTACCACTACTGAACTCCTACTAACTAAAACATTTGAAAAATGCGAATTTTAAATTCAAAAATTATAAATTTCGCAATATATATATTTGTATTACATGGTGATATACATTCACAGGTAAACGAACGATCCAAAAATCAAGATTTAGGTCCAGTATCAACCTTAAATATCGACAGTTTTTATGCCGATAGGATTACTAATTTAAAAGATACGCACTATTTATATTCAGAAATTTTAGCTGAGAAGACTGGCATCTCCAAGGATACACTTTCAAAAAAAGTAATTTTCATACACACCTGGTTTGCAGCATGTGCACCTTGTATAGCTGAATTCGGAGAAATAAATGAGTTGTACAGGCGGTTCGGTACAAATAAAGATTTCATATTTATTTCATTTACGTTTGACGATGAAAAGACAATTGCTGAAATAAAAAAGAAATATAATATTAAATACAAGATTTATAGTATTGATCCAACACTATGTAGAAAGATAAATTTTTCATCAGGCTATCCAGCCAATATACTCCTTTATAATAACTTCCTGATAAGTAAACTCTATACACTTCCTGTTAGAAATACATCTGAGTTTATTAGAACAGAGATTACCGAAGACATTATACAGCTCCTGGAAACTCGAGCAAAGTAATAAAATGTGATTCTGTTAACCAGGTCGCTTGCCGAAGTTAAACCCGGTATTGAAAAAAGCAATAAAAAATGGAGAAAGTTCTCTCTATTGAACAACCGAAAAAAGAATCCGCAAATATTATTTTATTGGAGCAGTAGTCTTGCCGGAACGCGCAGATCAGTTAACGACAGCCTTCCCCGCCATACCGGCTAAACCGGATTGGTAAGCTGCGTCTAAGGAAGCAATATTAGCAGCCGTATCGGGAGGCAGCTGTTGTTCATTGAGATAGTTGTTGAAGGCGATAACAAACATCCCGATATCAGTGAGTTTTGTATTCAGCAATAATTGCCTGAGTTCATTGGCTTTCACTCTTTTGCTCGCAAAACTGTGATAAGGATTTTTGGTATTATGAACGGCATCGTTCCAATAAGCGATACTGGTCTTGGCAATCTCAATACTTCCTGCCAGCATTATTTTTGATTTTGTATTGCAATCCGCATCATTTAAGATCTCACCCATCAGTTTGTCAAAATTTTTAATAGCTGTAACCGAACAGATGCTCTTTAAATATTTCTTTTCGGTAGCTGTAAGACTGCTCACCCTGGTATCCATATATTGATCGATCTCAGCGATACCCGCTTTATCAAACACAAAACTGGTGGCAATATGGGGAATATAATAATTAGGGATCTGCACTGCATAAATAGCCTTTTTATATGCCGCATCGCTGATACCCGGCAGATCATTCTCCTTTCCTACCCTGTCGATCAGGGCATTGTTCAAATAACCAACGGAGTGGGCAATAGTCTGTATTTCAGTATTGCTTAATTCAACGCTTCCGGTTAAAGGGGTGGTTGTTTTACAGGCATAGAAAACAACAAAGAATGCGATCGGTAAACAGGTCGCCATGATGATTGTCAGGCTGTTTTTCATGTTGGTCGATTTGAGTTGTTGAATGCCGGTGAAAAGGATAACTAAATGTACCCAGTATGTGTACAAGGAATTGTAGTGATATAACTATATCCGTGTAAGTAAATAATAGCAGGGAGAATGATTAAACGCGGGATTGTGCGTAGCAGAATGATCACCAGAGATTTCTCGGGCACCAGTCGCCGTACTTATTGTTTAATAAGAACCCAATCAGGATCTCGTGTGTACCGTGGCTCACGGTATTGAGTGCGGAGGTTTGTATATCGTAGGAGTAGCCGATATTGATATTATGGTTCACATTCAATCCCACCATGGCTGCAAAACCATCCTGGTAACGGTAAGAGGCGCCTACCCAGATCAGGTCCTGGTACTGTAACTTGGCGTTTACATCAAAACCCACCGGTAAAGGGCTGATATACCTTACCAGCAAAGAGGGTAACAAACTCACATCATCCGTCATCTGTATCCGGTAGCCGGCGCTTAAGAATAAATGCGGTAATAATTTTCCGTTCTGCAGGTAAACCGTATTGTCTGAAAAAGCGATCTGTTCAGGAATGATCTGCTGAGCAGCCAGCCCCAGAAAATAATCTTTTGAGTATAACCACAGCCCGGCGCTCACATCCGGTTTTATCCGGTTGATCACCCCGCTGCCCGCCACGGCGGGATCCACATTAACGGTACCGAAATTCAGTTTACTCGCATCAAGGCTCATATTGGTGATCCCTGCTGATACCCCCGCTGAAAGACTTGTTCGCGGCGAAAGACTCAGGTGGTACGCATAGGTACCATATGCCGCAAAACGGTTAAGCGGGCCTGTCTTATCATTTAATATGGTAAACCCGATACCCTGGTGCGGTTCGGCTGATGTATAGTCTCTCCAGTAGGCATCACCCCTTGGGTTAGATCCGCTTGCATGAAAACTGGTGGCCGATTCGCGGTCGTACTCGCTTTTTTTGAGCGGACCGTGTATGGTAAGATAAGTGGTTACGGGTGCATCCTGTAAGCCCACCCATTGCATACGGTGACTGGCCTTCACATCCCAGTAATTCTCAATACCGGCAACTGCGGGATTGATAATATAATTGTTCATGATATACTGCGTATAATACGGACGCTGCTGTGCACCTGCTGCGATAGCGAAGAACAATCCTATACACACAATACTGTTTCTTTTCACATTCATAATCCCTACTTGATGATCGTTACTGATCCGCTCACGGTTGGCCGCCCATTCTTCGGATTAATAATATAATAGTACGTTCCGATAGGCAGCGCGCTTCCTTTATAAGTACCGTCCCATGGTTTATCATATCCCACTTCATAAAACACTAACTGTCCAAAGCGATTAAATACCTGTACCGTGGCTCCGGGATAGTCCTCAAGGTATCTTATTTTCCACACATCATTGATCCCATCCCCATTTGGCGAAAATACATTTGGTACCTCGGGGCCCTTCAACACTTTTACAAAAATCGTATCACTTGCAGAACACCCGCCGGTGCCGGTTAATAATAATTTATAAGTTATATCGTCCTGTGGAACGGAAACGGGCGTTTGCGCTGTATCACTGCTCAGGTAGGTTGCCGGTATCCATAGGTATTGCAGGTCGTGGCCATATATATATTCAGGAACGATGGTGATCGTTCCGCCCGACAAAGTGGTTACATTATGTGTAAGAACCACTTTCGGTTTTGGATATACGGTTAGCTGTTTGGAAGCTGTATCACTGATACATCCGTCTGCATTATAAAAATACAGGCTCACATTGATGAGACCGGAATCATTGTATTGTTTAACAGGATTCTGTACGGCCGATTTATCGCCAATGCCCAGATCCCATACCCATGTAACTGCAGCGCTGGAAACACCATTGCTCTTATCAAGAAAAAGGGTGGTATCTCCAAAACAAAGCTGCGGCGCCGAAGTGGAAAAAGCTGCCTTTGGTTGTGGAAACACTGTAATCGTTTTTGTTGTTGAATCCGCGCAGGCCGAACCACCTGAATACGCTATCAACTTGATTGTATAGGTTTGAGATGAGGGCAACTGAAAATCTGTATAGGTTTGTGGATATACCTTACCCGGCGTGGGAGAAGCATCTACCTGCACCAATGACGGACTCTTACTAAAATCAGGATAGATATCGAGTTTGGTAAGGTTTCCGAAATCAACTGTCGAAGTATTTTTCAGCAATATGGGTTTGATCCCGCAATACGGCGGCAGGTTAACTAAGTCGAAAGAAGCTTTGGGTGTGGAGCCATTCACGGTAAAACTGGTGGCCTTTGTTGCCACGCAACCCAATGCAGACGTAACAGTAAGGCTAACCGTATAGTTATCGGCCTTACGGTAGGTGACCAAAGGATTTTTTTGGGTGCTGCTGGTGATAGTCGGTCCCGGTGTAATAGCGGGTGTGCCTGCATTAAAGTTCCACAGGTAACTAAATACCGAAGAGCCCTCTGCAATTTTTGTGGTATCCGTAAACTGGCCGTTTGCATCACTCAGGCAGATCTGTGGCAGTATATATCCCACGTCCGGCATCGCATTGATCTTTAATGGCGGGTTAGGAGCAAAAGCATCGCTGCGACATCCATTATCCATTTCCACTTTTAGTGTCGGGTTCTTGGGGCCATAGCCGGCATAATTCGCTTTTACAGAAGCATTGGTTGTGTTGATGAACTCTCCTGCCCCATCATCCAGGTTCCAGATCCATTTAACAAGCGTACCCGATGAAGTAGCAGATGCATCACTGAACACGATATCGGTACCTGCACAGGCAACCGTGGGAAGAGTGAACTTTGCCGTAGGTTTGTTGGTTAGTTTAATCGCTTGTGAAACTTCGTCCGAAATACAGCCGATATCAGAGATCGATCTTAGTTTGATCGTATACGAACCCGCAGTGGAATAAAGTTTACCGAAGACTGCCCCGCTGGAACGGTCGTCCGTCGTATTATCCCCAAAATTCCATAACCATCTCGAAATGGTTCCGCCACCCACCGTACTCTGGTCGGTTATCTGTATGGTATCTGATACGCAACCGCTGTTGCTGAGAGAAAATTTCGCAACCGGTTGGTCATTCACTTTTACCGGCAGGGAAAAACTTTGGGAACTGCTGCCGCATCCATCAGGTGTGGAAGAAGTTGTATAAATTTTGATGGTATCCCTTAAAGCAGCTGTATTTGCCTTGGTAAACGTGTAGGTAACTTTCGTGCTGTAATAGTTAATCGTCAGGCCATTGGCTGCGCGGGTACTGTCGGCCGCCGGGTTATTTAAAGGCCCTATATTGGTATTGGGTGTGATATTGGGAGCAGCCGAAAAATCCCACTGAATGGTAGCAGGGGTAAATGTGAGGGGAACTGAGAACTTTAAAGGTGTATTGATACAGGTAACTGCAGAATCGATCCGGTTATATGGATTCTGGAATGTGGCCGATGGCGTAAAATCCTTCACATTGGTTCCACCATTATAACCATAAGATTCCACGTTCCCGTATCCGTATACGATAGCAGAAAAACTGGTATCTGCTTTTACGCGGTGAATGGGATTGGTGGCGGATGATACCGTAAGGTCTTCCTGTAAATAGGAATAATTACTTCCCGGTATATCTACAAATACCCCTTTGGGCGGTGCATTATCAATGGTGAGGCTATTCTTGTAATTTTTACTGACGATGATATTTACAAAGTGTACCGCAACATTGGTCTGCCCCGCGGGTACATAATTGGCGTGCGCTGAAAAAAAGGTAATATCCTGGAGGGTCTGTTCAACAGGATTGAGTAATACCATTTCGGGATCAGAATAGCATTTTGTATCGGTAGACCCGCTGCCGCAGCCCGTCTTACAACCCTCAGACGTAATATACTGGGCAACCGAGATCGGGTCGCTTCCGGTGATGACGATCGGGTTTAGCGTTTTATAAAAATAGAATTTTCCGTTACTATTGTATTCGGTGCTGGGCGACATTTGCCTTGTCACCCCATTTTCCTGTATCTGTACGGTGGTACTGCTGTTCTGGACAAAGATCCGGAAAATATCCCCTGGCCGGTTAATGAAGGGGGCCGTTACAAATACCTTACCCCATGAACGGGTAGGAAATAATTGCTGGTACAGGTTATCGCCTGAATTGCCGGTTGAGCCACAATCAAAATTGCTCCAGGTAGTGGCGGTAAAAACGGCAACGGGTTTACAGCCGGAAGAACCGGTACCCGCTTTTGAAATGATCTTGGTTCCGGAGAGGTCGCCCAGACTTATGCTCTGAAACTGGTAACAATCTCCTGCGTTGGCCAGAGTAACCTCGAAATAAGTTCCTGACGGTCTGCCACCGCTTCCCGCAACGGTAGGCGTAATACCAATGACCGTATTGGGCAAAGTGGCCACTACCGCT
Organism: Bacteroidota bacterium; assembly: GCA_025352905.1. Lineage (GTDB taxonomy): Bacteria > Bacteroidota > Bacteroidia > Chitinophagales > Chitinophagaceae > Sediminibacterium. Next base: position 6,589 of record JANXRX010000192.1, read on the forward strand.
ATTTCACCGATACCGCCTGCGGTTCCATCACTACTTAACCCGCTGGAGGATACTGAACTGATACTGGGCGCTATATACTCGCTTCCCAATACCGTTGTGGGTAGAACAAGGGTGGCCCCGCTCCTCGCCGACTTGATGATATGCGAATAAACAACGATGGGGTCCTGTGAACTGATCTTAATAGCGGAAGAGATCGCAATTCCATCCGCTTTATTGAGATAGACGTTTTTATTGGAAGCAAAATAGACGGCCCCGATACCGGTAGCTACTCCAGAACCTGTGGCATTTAAAAATATCCGGGTAACGGCGTTGGCTGAAACGGTGAAGGTGAGCGGGGCGCCGCCCGCCAGTTCCAGGGTACCGGTTGTATTGACTGATGAGGTGATATATAACCCCATAACCGAGGTGGTACCGTCGATATGGGCCGGGTAGGCGATCCAGAACTCTTTTCCTTTGTTTGAAAAGTCCTGCCCGATGGCCGTGAGTTGACCTGCCAGTAGTAGAAAGAATAAGAAAAATCTTGTTTTCCGCATCTGGGGGATAAAACTAAAAAAGGGTTATAAAAGAGTGATTTTCAGTCAAAGTTTAAAATTACAGCTAATCAAAATGGTATACGGTAATAAGACACTTTAAATACTGAATTTGCTGTCTTTTAATAAAGTTTTAGCATTAGGGCCGCAGCAGAATAAAAGATCGAGGATACTGAGGTTGGGTTGAAACCCGATCCGATCTTCAAAAACCTGCCTGTACCGGAAGGGAAAAGGCTGTTCCAGGAAGTTTTTGGGAAGGAAATAGTTGCGCAGATCCGTATCCGGCGCGGGATATTCTTTTTGATAAGACCCGGTAAGGGTAACCCGGCTCTGGTTTTTAAGCATTTTTTGCACCCAGGCAAGGATGGCCAGGTTCAGATCCAGCAGGTAAACCTGTTTTTTCTCAAGCAGTTCTCTCACCCCGTCCTGGTAAAATTCAAAAAAAGGGGAACGGCTGTAACAGGATTCGATCGTTCGCCAATGCTGTTTCCGCCAGTCGGCATGTTCACTGATCCGCACATCCTTGACCAGCATCCGCTGTCCCCGTCCTTTTTCCAGGGGAACTGATAAATCCACCAAACCGTTGCTCCCCGCAACCACTGCCCTGTTGCGAAAACTCATTTTTTGCCAGCTTTCGTATTGCTCTATTTTTATATTTGAAAATTGAAACAAAGTATTAATACAATTAATAGATGCAAAATATTGACTATCAATTAATAAGTTAATATAATTTTGTTGATTAGTATGTGTAAGCGAATTATTCAAAACAATAGCAGTAATGGGTTATTTATATTATATAATATATTCAAACAAATTATTTTAATATATTGATTATTAAGATATTATAATAATTTTATAATACTATATAAATTAGTTATAAAAAAATCATTGTATGACGACTTTTATTCCAATATATTTAGCAAACAAATATAGTTAATTTCCAACCCCTTAAATGGAAATGCGCCCCATCTCTCCTACTTTGCAGGATAAATATCCAGCCTTGAAAAAAGCCCTCCTATTCGCCTGCATTACCCTTTTACTGGCATCCTGTGCCTCCCCAAAAGATTTTGAGTACAGGGATATCCGCAACATCCGGGTTGGGTCAACGGGCGTTGGGGGAACGGATCTGAACCTCGACCTGGTTTATTATAACCCGAACGGTTATGGCGTGGAGCTGAAAAAAGTGGATTGTGAGGTGTATGTGAACAATAGCTACCTGGGCAAGTTCCAGTTGGATACCTCTATGCATATTCCCCGGAAAGCCGAGTTTATACTCCCTACCCATGTGCGGATAGATATGCAGGCGGTCCTGAAAAATGGCCTCGGCCTGCTATTCAATAAGGAAGTGCTGATCAATGTAAAAGGAAGTGTGCGGCTGGGCAGGGCGGGTTTCTACAGAACGGTCCCGTTTAACTACGAGGCAAAGCATACTTTGAACCTGTTTAATTAATGGGCGGTACATGACAGGGCTTTCCCTTCACCGGTCCCCCTCCGTCTTCTGCGCGTTTACAGATCGGGGGTAATTTTTTATAGACATCTTCTTCCGCTTTGTCATTATCGGCGTCAAAACCGGCGTTATTTATGGCTGTACGGATAGCGCCCGCATTGGCCCGGTCGGGCCAGTACTGTACTTTGATCTCCCCCTGCAGCAGGTTGATCTTCCACTGGATCAGGCCGCTCTCCATATTAGCCTTATTCTCTACGATCAGGTATTTTTCCAGCCGTTCCTTACACTCCCAGCACCTGAGATTGGCAGATTTAATGGTTACCCATTCCGCTTTCGGTTGCTGGGCGCTGGCAACTGTTCCAAGACCTAAGGCGAGCGACATCGTGATCCATATCCTTTTCATATGCAAAATTTCAGGTTTTACTTCAAATTCCCTGCCAGTTAGCGGGATCATTGCGCCAGTTAAGCAGCAGTTGCTCCGTTTCCGCCGTTACCGTTCCCTTCTCAACCGCCAGGCTGATCAGGTGGGTATAATCCGTAAGTGAACGGTAAGGAACTTTCGCCTCCGCAAACGCCTTTTCCGCCACGGCAAACCCATAATTGAAGATGGATACCATGCCCACCACCTCCACACCTGCATTCCGTAATGCTTCCACCACCTGTAAACTGCTTTTGCCGGTAGAGATCAGATCCTCGATCACCAGTACCTTCTGACCGGGGGTATAAAATCCTTCGATCTGGTTACCCAGGCCATGCTCCTTGGGCTTGGGCCTCACATAGATATACGGAAGTTTTAACTGGTCGGCCGCCATCGCCCCCCAGGGAATACCCGCCGTGGCCACACCTGCCAGCACTTCGGCCGTAGCATATTTCTCAAAAATAACATTGCATAACTCGCTCTTGATAAAATCGCGCACAAAGGGAAAGGACAATACCCGCCGGTTATCGCAATAGATCGGGCTCTTCCATCCGCTGGCCCAGGTATAGGGATTTTCAGGGCTTAATTTAACTGCCGACACCTGCAGCAATTTCTCAGCAACGGCTTTCTCGTTTGTCATGGAACGAAAATAAGGGATTTGGGAAATTTGAAACGGAATTGAAAATTTGTATCCATATTTGATCTATGACGGATAAAAGAAAGATCATAGCGGCGGGCGGGTTGGTAACGAATGAAAAGGGTGAATTATTGATGATATTCCGGCGCGGTAAATGGGACCTTCCAAAAGGGAAGTTAGATGCTGGTGAAACCATTGCGCAATGCGCCGTGCGGGAGGTAAGCGAAGAAACGGGCATCACCGGTATTGAACTGGGCGAACTGATCGATACCGGTTACCATGAATATTTTGACGAATGGATAAAGGAAACCGTTACGAAAGAAACCCATTGGTATGCTATGCGTGCCCCCGGCAAACAGGTGCTGGTGCCGCAAACCGAAGAAGACATCACTGATATCAGGTGGGTAGCGGGGGAAGAACTGGCAAAATGCTTACAGAATAGTTATCCGAATATTCTTGAGATAGTGAGGAAAGGGCTCATGGATCATAGAGCATAGTTTAAATCATACATGCTATGACCCATAAACAATGATCTATCTTTTTTTGAGGATCGCAACCGTCAGCCTGCTGATACAGACAAGTTTCTCTCCTTCATCATAGATCTTTATCTCCCATACATGCGAAGTGGCTCCTGTGTGTATGGGTTTAGCGATACCCGTTACTAGGCCGCTCCTTACACCGCGGATATGGTTGGCATTGATCTCCTGGCCCACGCAGATAAACTGTTCCTGGTCAATTACCATTGCGGCGCCAATACTGCCGAGGGTCTCCGCCAATGCTACGGATGCACCACCATGCAGCAGACCATACGGTTGTTTGGTACGGTGATCGACCGGCATAGTGCCTTTCAGGTAATCGGCGCCGAGTTCTGTAAAACGCATACCCAGATGATCGCCCATCGTGTTCTTCCCGAAATGTTCAAAATCACTGATCGCCAGGTTAGGATTATACCAAATGGCCATACACTATGATTGGGGATGATGTAAAGACAGGTTCACTTCATCCGGCAAAAAAGGCGAGGCATCTCCCCCGTTACGGATGATATCGCGTACAATAGTAGAAGCTACAGAGGTATATTTTGGCTCGCCGGTAAGAAAGATCGTTTCAATATTTTTATCCAGTGTGCGATTGGCATCCGCAATGGTCTTTTCATATTCGAAGTCGCTCACATAGCGTATCCCCCGCAATATAAAATTCGCCTGGATCGTTCTGCAATAATTTACGGTTAACCCATCATAGACCACACTTTCTACCTTTGGTTCATTCTTATAGATCTCCTTGAACCATTCCATCCGCTGTTCCGCACTGAACATAGGACTCTTGGAAGAATTGATGCCGATGCCTACATAGATCTTATCAAACAAAGGAATGGCGCGGTTAATAATGTCTACATGACCAAGGGTAACCGGATCAAAGGTTCCGGGGAACAGGCAGATTCGTTGCATGGCATCCGTTTATGTGCGGGTTACAAAGTAAGAACATTTATCGGTTAGTTGTTGTTGGATTGGTTGTTGGTCAGTTGTTGGTCATAAGACCAACAACGGCGGGAACGGCGACAACGGCGGAGACCAACAACGGCGGTGACGGCTATTCTTCCCTGTTCGCCAGGAGGTACAGTACCGCCATCCGCACGGCCACTCCATTTTCTACCTGGTTCAGTATGATCGAATAAGGGCCATCGGCCACATCGCTGTCGAGTTCCACGCCCCTGTTAATGGGCCCCGGATGCATGATCACGATTTCTTTGCCCAGGCTTTCCAGCATTTTGCGTTTGATGCCGTAGGCAAGATTGTATTCCCGGAGCGAGGAAAACAGAGGCTGGTTCTGTCTTTCCAGCTGTATGCGCAATACATTGGCCACATCGCACCATTGCAGGGCCCTGGCGAGGTTGTACTCAACCCTAACGCCCAATGCCTCGCCAACGTGTTTGGGGATCAGTGTGGGCGGGCCTGCCACCATTACCTCGGCGCCCATCTTTTTGAGCAGGTACATATTACTAAGCGCCACGCGGCTGTGCATGATATCGCCGATGATGGCTACTTTCAAACCTTCGATCTTACCCAGCTTCTCCTGCATAGAATAAGCATCTAGCAGCGCCTGTGTTGGGTGTTCATTGATACCATCGCCAGCATTTACGATCGCGGCGGGTATATGTTTGGCCAGGAAATGCGGCGCGCCGGAAGCGCTGTGCCGCATCACCACCATATCCACTTTCATACTCAGGATATTGTTCACGGTATCCAGCAGGGTTTCCCCCTTGGCTGCCGATGAACTACCCGCGGTAAAATTAAGTGTGTCGGCAGAAAGCCTTCTTTCAGCCAGCTCAAACGACATCCGCGTACGTGTCGAATTTTCGTAGAACAGGTTTACGATCGTTACATCGCGCAGCGAAGGAACTTTTTTAACCGGTCTTTGTAAAACTTCTTTGAATTGCTGGGCAGTGGCGAGAATCAGCTGGATATCTTCCCTGTTGAGATCCTTGATACCAAGAAGATGTTTGGTAGATAGTTTCATTAAAAATCAAAGATAAAAGATTTCAGCTATCCAAAAGTATTACTTGTTCCCTATCATCCTTTTCCTTCCAGCATACCTTCACCTTCTGCGAAATGAACGTATCGATCACTTTCCCGGTATAATCGGGCTGGATCGGCAGTTCGCGACTGAAGCGCCGGTCTATCAGCACGCAAAGCGAAACATGCGAGGGACGGCCAAATGCCAGCAAAGCATCCAGCGCGGCCCGTATCGTGCGGCCGGTATACAATACATCATCTATCAGTACCACTTTCCGGTTCTCGATGCTGAAGGGAATATCTGTTTTATTGGCAATATGCAGGCTCTTGCGCACATCATCCCGGTAAAAAGTAATATCCAGTTTACCATAATGGATCAATTCCGGTGCAATGATCGTTTTGAGCTCGTTCACGATCCTGTCGCTCAGGAAAATGCCCCTTGGCTGTAAACCGATGATCACCGTACCGGCCAGTTGTAAATGATTTTCGAGTATCTGGTGTGCCAGCCTTTTTACCGTAAGCGACAGTTGCTGCTCAGAAAGTATTGTCTTCAAAACCGAATTTTTACTAAAAATAACCGCTTTCGGTGAGAATAGAAATGAATTCTTTGGGGGCGCTGATGGCAGATTTCACAGATATTTGCCAGCCGATGTTGAGGTTGCAAAATATATCGCTTACCCAGTTCCGCAATTATGTGCAGGGCAATTTCACGTTCACAGAACGGGTGATCGGGATCTGCGGGATGAATGGCAGCGGCAAGACCAACCTACTGGATGCTATTTATTACCTCAGTTTTTCGAAAAGTTATTTTTCAAGACCCGACAGCCAGAATGTACACCATGGATTACTGGGGTTGCGACTGGAAGGAAATTACGAATTGCTTTCCGAGCCGCATCACCTTACCTGTATCCTGCGGGAGAATAACCGGAAAGAACTGGCGCTGAATAAAGAGGAATATAAAAAATTCTCCGACCATATCGGCAAGCTTCCCTGTGTAATGATCGCGCCCGATGATATTTCACTGATAACCGGCAGCGGTGAGGAAAGAAGAAAATTTTTAGACACTTTGCTCTCGCAGATCAACCCGCAATACCTGCAGCAACTCATTGATCATAACAGGATACTCCAGCAGCGGAACAGCCTGCTTAAACAATTTTCCGAACCGGGCAAAGCCGATGAAGCTTTGTTACAGGTATTGACGGAGCAGTTATGCAAAAAAGCCAATTACCTGTTTGGGGAACGAAAAAAATTCCTGAGCAGTTTCCTGGATCTTGTTGGCCGGATCTATACAAGAATAGCTGGTAAGAATGATGGACTGGTGCTGCAATATGACAGCCAGTTATTACACGATGATCTTGCTGTTCTGCTAAGATCCAGGCTCCAGAAGGATCTGTTGGTACAAAGAACGACAGCTGGTATTCACCGCGATGATCTTCTTTTCTTTATGGAACAGGCCATTTTCAAAACCGAAGCCTCGCAGGGCCAGCGCAAGAGTTTATTATTTGCCCTGAAACTGGCCGAATGGCAGGTATTAAAAGATGAAAAAGGTTTTACGCCTATCCTGTTATTAGACGATGTATTTGAAAAACTGGATGAGCCGAGAATGTTCCAGTTGCTCCAATGGGTATGTGCCGAAAGCGACGGCCAGGTGTTTATTACAGATACGCATGCAGACCGCTTACAAACGCAACTCGAAGGAATTGCCGTTTCGTTTCAGTTGATTGAATTACCTGATTTCAAAATTTGAAAATCCGGCAATTTGAAAATTGCCCTACTTTTACACCATGTCTGAGTTCCACATCGGCGATGCCATGAAAGGTTTTTTGAATAAGAGTCATTTACGCAACGGCATCCGTGCGGTGCAGATCGAAGAGATCTGGGAAACACTGATGGGCAAAACGATTGCCAAATACACCGATAAGATCCAGATCATCCAGCAGAAGTTATTCATACACACTTCCGTTGGCCCGCTAAAAAATGAACTGATGTTCCAGAAACCCCAGATCATCGAGCGCGTTAATGAAGCGTTTGGAGAGGTTGTGGTTACGGAAGTGATTATTCAATAAATTCTAAATTGGAAATCGCATTAGAATGTAGAATTTTACTACTGTATTTTTACTCTCGGATCCACCACCCCATACAGCAGGTCGGCTAATATATTCACGATCACAAAGAAAGTAGCGGTTACCAATACACTTCCCATAACAACGGGGAAATCTAATTTCTCGAGGGCATCCACCGTTACTTTACCGATGCCCTTCCAGCCAAAAATATATTCGACAAAAAAAGCGCCTGCCAGCAGTTCCGCAAACCAGCCGGTGATGGCGGTGATAACGGGGTTGAGTGCGTTGCGCAGCGCGTGGATAAAGACCACTCTTTTTTTACTGAGCCCTTTTGCATAAGCCGTGCGGATATAATCCTGGTCAAGTACATCAAGCATCGCGCTCCTTGTCAGCTGCGTGATAATGGCCAGCGGACGGATCCCTAATGTGATGGCGGGTAGTACCAGGTTTTGTAACTGCAGTTCTTTACCGTTGAAAGGATCGATGGAAAACAAACTGCCTGTCATATGTAGCCCTGTATAAGCGCTTAACACAAACCCGAAAAGATAGGCAAGCACGATCCCCGTAAAAAACGCGGGCGCTGAAATGCCCAGCACGCTTGCAAATATGGCAGATGTATCCATCCAGGTATTTTGTTTTACGGCGGCGAGCATCCCTAATAAAACACCCATTACAGTAGCCAGCAGCATGGCCGCAAACGCCAGCAACAGGGTGCCCGGAAGCGCTTCAAACAATACATCGGTTACATTTTTTTTGGATTGATAGGAACGCCGGAGATAAGGAACCTTAATGGCGAGTTTGGTATCGGACCCGATAAAAAAGCCTTTGAGTTGTTTATCCCGGATCTCTTCTTTAGTATGAATGGCGATAGGTGAAACATCATTCAGGTATAAGAGAAACTGTTTCCATTTCGGTTGATCCAGCGCCAGTTCTTTGCGTATGTTCTTAATAGTGGTTGCATCACCGCTCTGGCCAAGTACCAGTCTTGCAGGATCCCCAAATCCCTGGAACAGGAAGAATACCACTACCACCACCCCTGCAAGCACCAGCAGGCCATACATTATTTTTCTGGTTAAGAATGAAAGCATATATTTTTAAACCGTTCCTGAATTTTATTTTAGCTGCCCGATAAGTTTATCTGCATCCACATAACTGAACTTACCGATAACCGTTGCCTGTTGCATCAGGAAAAAACTTGGCGTTACCCTTGCGGCGGTTTTTAATACAGTGGCATCGCATTTTACAATGGGTATATTTTTGAAAAGGGTAACCGCCTTGTTTGCGTCTGCTGTAACCAGTATCAGCGTCATATGTTTCTGTTGTGTTACAGCCAGTATTTTTTCAAATGCGGGTCTCCATTCTTCCGTGTGTACCATATCCTTGGCAAGGACCAGTATATACAAAGCTGTTTGCGCAAAAATAGCCGTTGTTGTATCCGTACCACCCAGGCCCTGCAAAGAAAAATCAATGATCTTCGGTTGCAACCCGTTTCCCTTTCTGATCAATTTATCTTTACGGCCCACATATTCATAAGTGGAATCAAAGTCGGCCGGGAAATGTTCCTGGTCAAAGCTGGTTTCTTTTCCTGCTTTTTTGTATGTGAACAGGATCGTGGAACTATCGGGAATAGCGCCTTCGGGCATTTTCATCTGCTCCACAATATTGTTTCCTTTTTTATACGGAAGACAATCGATAAATGGGAGGTGACGCAGTACATATAGCTGCCCCGCGGTTGCCGTGATCACAACGATCAGCAATAAAACGATAGCGGCGCCGGGTCTGAAAAAAGAGCGGATCCTGTTGAGTGAACCCATCAATACCAGTATCAGTAACAGCAGCAGCAGGTCCTTGCCAAATGACTGGGCAGGTGTCAATGGTAAACAATCCCCGAAGCAGCCACAGGTCTTGATCTTACCCGAGAACAAAGCATACCCGGTGAGAAACGTAAAGAAGATGATCAGCAATAAAAGCAGCCAGCTGAACAATTTCATGCGCCAGCCAATGATCACGGCAACACCTGCCAGGATCTCGAACACATTCATAATAAACGCAAGCGCCAGTGTATATCCATGCAGGCCGGTCCATCCCCATACTTCAAAAAATTCCTGCATTTTATAGCTGAGTCCCAGGGGATCATTTGCCTTGATCAGTCCTGAAAAAATAAAAAGCAGGCCCACGAACCAGCGGATAATGACCAATACTGTTCTTGTTGTTGAATTAGTGTTTCCCATCGTCTATTAAAATTAATGCAAATGCGGCGTAGTTAATGATATCAACATAATTGGCGTCGATGCCTTCGCTGATCAGTGTTTTCCCATCATTGGTGAGGATCTGTTTGATCCGCATTAGTTTCATCAGGATCAGGTCGGCAAAACTCTGCTGGCTCATTTCCCGCCAGGCTTCCCCATAATCATGGTTCTTATCAAGCATCGTGTTTTTGGCAAAACTCACCGACTTATGGTATAAGGCATCCACCTGTTCAACGGCCAGTTCTTCCACTACCGGTGTGCCCAGTTCGAGCTGCATCAGGCCTATAACGGCGTAATTGAGGATGCCTTTGAATTCGGAAGGGATATCATCCCCTATTTTTTGTGTGTTCAGGTCCTGGATGGTGCGTATACGGAGGGCCTTGATAAAGATCTGGTCAACCACGGAAATGGTCCGCAGCACGCGCCAGGCGGTGCCGTAGTCCTTTGTTTTTTTGATGAAAATATCCATGCACTGCCCGATGGCCCTGTCGTATTGCTGATTCGTATTCTCCATTTTTACATAACCGCTTTAATCCTTAGGTAATATCTTTGAAGTGAATGCAAGATAATTGAATACGGGCTATGTTCACACTTAACTGTAACGGAAGATTACTGGTGATTGATGAACCCATCGTGATGGGTATCATCAATGCTACGCCTGATTCGTTTTATAGCGGCAGCAGGCAACCATCTGTGGATGCGGCCCTCGAAAAAGCAGCGCAGATGATCGGAGAAGGCGCCGCTATCCTGGATATCGGCGGACAGAGCACACGACCCGGGGCAGAGATGCTTGGCGCCGGAGCAGAAATGAAAAGGGTGATCCCCGTGATCGAAGCGGTTCACCGGCAGTTTCCGGAAATCTTCATTTCGGCAGATACCTATCATGCTACAGTAGCGGAAGCAGCTGTTTCTGCAGGCGCGTGTATGGTCAATGATATCGGTGGTGGTTTTTTTGATCCGGCTATGTTTGCCATGGTAGCCTCATTACATGTGCCGTATATCTGTATGCATGTAAAAGGAGATCCGGCTTCGATGCACAGCGATCCTTTTTATGAAGATGTTACGCTGGATGTGCTCGACTATTTTATTCAGCGCCTGGCTGATTGCCATAACAGCGGTATTACGGATATCATTATTGATCCGGGTTTCGGGTTCAGTAAGAGCAGCGAACATAATTTTCAATTGCTAAAACGGTTAGAGATCTTCCAGATCCTTGCAAAACCGCTGCTACTCGGTATTTCCCGAAAATCTACCGTCTACAAAACATTAGGCGTTACCGCAGAAGAAGCATTGAACGGCAGTACCGTATTACATACCGCCGGATTGCTGAAAGGCGCTTCCATCCTGCGGGTACATGATGTGAAAGAAGCGGTTGAGGCGATTAAGTTAACGCGGCATCTTACCTAACAAAAAGGCCCTGTGCATCACACAGGGCCTTCCAGTAATATTAACGATGGATTCTATTTTTTCGGAGCTGCGGCGGGTGGTTGCGGCGCAGGCGGCGGCGGGGTGGTAACATCCGCGAGTTGCACATCAAAAATAAGGTTTGAATAGGCTGGGATAACCGGTGGCTGTCCATTCTGGCCATAAGCAAGCATAGCAGGGATAAACACCCTTCCTGTACCGCCTTTTCCAAAATAGCGTAAACCTTCATCCAGACCTTTGATCACACCGTTGCCACCGATCAACACGCTGTAGGGTTGATTATTGGCGGCGTTCTTGTCCATATTGCTATCGAATACTTTTCCATTTACAAAATGGCCCCTGTACATCATTTTTACTACTTTTCCTGAATCTGCTTTCTGCATCGGGTCACCGGCATTGGCTACTTCTACCAATATACCGGAAGCTGTTGACACTGTTTTGATGCCCTGTTTGGCCACATACGTCTGCAGGTCTTTGATCTCCCTGTCTTTTTCTGCAGTGGCTTCTTTTTCTACATCCACCTGTGCATCCACCTGGTTGGTAAATGCTTTCAGGATCTCGATCCTTCCTTTGATCATGTCTCTCTGGTGAAACAGGTTATTGTATTCAAGCATTCCCAGTTTTTTCAGGGTATCCACGCTCAATACAAAATCAACCTTATCTCCTACTGAACATTGCGTAATGATCTCGAGGAAGCTGTGTTTGCTTACCCTCGAAGTATCCACGACAAGGTAACCGGGAATATGGCCGAAAGAACTGTTGAATACAGAATCCTTTGGCGGGATCCGGTACTCAATATTGAACTTTACGAACTGGCCGTTCTTTAATTTTTCTGTGCTATTGCCTTTAGTGATCTTGTAAGCAAGACCTGATGGTGTTTTTTTGTATTGGTTACAGCTTGCAAGCAATACGATCGCCAGTAACAGCGTGGTAGTTGTTCTTATCATTATTGTAGTTGATTTTGATATTCTTTAATAACTTCTTTAAATTTT
>JANXRX010000225.1 GCA_025352905.1 Bacteroidota bacterium
GGTTTAGGGTAGCCCCTCCGGGGCAATCAACATATAACATCATTTTTTTTTGCTATAAAGCGGTAGCCCCTCCGGGGCAATCAAGGCCCCATGAAAAACCACCGATCCCAAAATTCTCTCATAAAAAACCCATAAAGCATAAATCCTAACACTTGTTAGCTTATTTTCGTGGCATAAACAGCCTACTTTATGCATTTTGAACTGAGTGAAGAACATTTGATGATACAGAAAGCCGCCCGGGATTTTGCCCGTACGGAATGCCTTCCGGGTGTGATTGAGCGGGATGAGAAACAGCAGTTTCCGAGAGAACAGGTGATGAAACTGGCCGAACTGGGCTTTATGGGTATGATGGTTAGTCCCGATTATGGTGGCAGCGGCATGGATACCGTAAGCTATGTGCTGGCCATGGAAGAAGTGAGCAAGATCGACGCCAGTACCAGCGTATGCATGAGCGTAAATAACAGCCTGGTTTGCTGGGGCCTCGAAACCTATGGCACTGAAGAACAGAAACAGAAATACCTTACGCCGCTGGCTATGGGCCAGAAAAACGGGGAACTATATATCGGCGCTTTCCTGCTGAGCGAGCCCGAGGCCGGCAGCGATGCCACGAGCCAGCAAACCCACGCCGAAGATATGGGCGATCATTACCTGATTAGCGGCACCAAGAACTGGATCACTAATGGCTCCTCGGCCTCGGTGTATTTAGTTATTGCACAAACCCACCCTGCGCTCGGCAGTCGGGGTATCAACGCCTTTATTGTGGAAAAGAACTGGCAGGGCGTTACCGTTGCGGCCAAAGAGAACAAACTCGGCATCAGGGGTAGTGATACACACACGATCCTGCTGACCGATGTGAAAGTGCCCAAGGAAAACAGGATCGGTGAAGACGGCTTCGGGTTCAAGTTCGCGATGAAGACCCTGGCGGGCGGGCGCATCGGCATCGCTTCGCAGGCTCTCGGCATCGCTTCCGGCGCCTATGAACTGGCTTTGGCCTACAGCAAACAGCGTAAGGCTTTCGGGAAAGAGATCATGCATCACCAGGCCATTCAGTTCAAGTTAGCGGACATGGCCACAAGGATCGAATGTGCGCGGCTTCTGTGTTTGAAAGCGGCATGGGAGAAGGATAATAAAATGGATTATACGCTTAGTTCATCCATGGCCAAGGTCTTCGCCAGCGAAACCGCTATGTGGACGGCTACCGAGGCAGTACAGATCCACGGCGGCTACGGCTTTGTAAAAGAATACCATGTAGAACGTTTGATGCGCGATGCCAAGATCACTCAGATCTATGAGGGTACATCGGAAGTGCAGCGGATTGTGATCAGCCGGAGTATCCTTAAATAATTAACTCATCCCCCAGCCCCTTCTCTATGAATAGAGAAGGGGAGAAGGAAGGGGAGAAGGAAGGGGAGAAGGAAAGGGGGTGAAGAAAGGGAAGTGAAAAAATTCCCCTCTCTATTCATAGAGAGGGGTGGCAAGCGAAGCGATGCCGGGGTGAGTCGAGGTGAGTTAAAATAAATGGCTGTATTTTTGAAGCGATGCATTTCAAAAAGAGAATATTATTATTTGTAATAATCGCTTGTGGTATCCATCACGGCCTCGCATCCGATACCACCATCACCCGCCAGCTACTCGATCGCATTGCCTCCCTCCAGATCAAAGAGAACGGCGTTTTCCCGAAGGGCAGCTTTGCTTCTTATCGGGTGTATGCGCTTAATAAGGACAGGGAGAAAGCCGATATCAATCCCTTCTTCACCGGCCTGATCGCTTTTACATTAAATGACATTAAAAAAGAGCTCGCCCCAACACAACAAACCTTAGCGCAACAGATCATCAATAATACCCTCGACGTTTATCCCAAGTTTCAGAACCGTAAGGGAAGACCCACGTATAATTTCTGGCAAACAGATACGCCGAAAATTTTCCCGAACTCGGGCTGGCTGAATATGTTCGATAAGAGCCAGGCGCTGCCAGACGATCTCGATGATACAGTGATCATGCTGCTCGCCATGAATGCGGATTCAGCAACTGCCAAACAGATACATGCCCTCATGCAGGAGTTTGCCAATAACGGGCAGAAGCAGGTGCATAATACCTTTAAAGACTATCGTAACCTGGGTGCATACTCTACCTGGTTCGGTAAAAAGATGCCGGTTGATTTTGATGTATGTGTGCTGGCGAATATCCTGTACTTTGTTCAGGTGTATAACCTCGAATGGACGGCGGCCGATAGCGCAAGTTTACATTTGATTGAGAAAGTGCTCGACGAGAAAAAACATGTAAGCGCCGCCGCCTATGTTTCCCCGCATTATAGTAAGCTGCCGAATATATTATACCATTTGTCGCGTTTGATGGCAGTGAAACCGATCGCTTCTTTAGAGAAATTCCGGCCGATGCTGATTGAGGATACAAAAACGGCATTGGGTAATACGGATGGGTTTATGGAAAAAGTGATATTGAGTACGTCCCTGCTGCGCTGGGGTGTGGCGCCGCCGGTTGTTTCAGCACATGGTGCGGGTAGTTTGGAGGAATTAGTGGAGGAGGGGCAGTTCTCATTTTTTATTGCCAACATGGCTTCCATGCTGCCCGATCCGCTTAAGGAATGGATGGGCGGGGCAGGGGTGGGGAAGTTCTATTATTATTGTGGTGCGTATAATGAATTGCTATTATTGGAAAACCTCGCCTGGCGGCAACGTCGTGGATTATAAATTCTCTGTGAGAGAAAATGATTATTATGGGAGTTAATGTTGAGAAATATAAAGAGATAAAGCATTACTTAGATGCTAAGGAGGTAACCTTAGTGGCCGTAAGCAAGATCAAGCCTGTGGAAGACATCCTCGCCCTCTACAACCTCGGCCAGAGAGATTTTGGGGAGAACTATGTGCAGGAGATGGTAGATAAACAGGCACAGTTACCGAAAGATACCCGATGGCATTTCATCGGTCATCTCCAATCCAATAAAGTAAAATACATCGCGCCATTCGTGCATCTTATACAAGGCGTGGATAGCCTTAAATTATTACAGGAGATCAACAAACAAGCCATCAAATGCAACCGGGTGATCAACTGTTTGCTACAGGTTCATATTGCCCAGGAAGAAACCAAGTTCGGGATGAACGAAACGGAACTGCGTGAAGTGCAGCAACAAGGCAGCGGATTATCAAATGTGCGGGTTGCCGGGTTAATGGGGATGGCTTCGTTTAGTGATGACGAGGCTAAAGTACGGGGGGAGTTTAGGGAATTGAAGCGGTTGCAGTCATTAGTCAGTGATCATTGGTCATTGGAGATATTGAGTATGGGGATGAGTGGGGATTATCGGATGGCTATTTCCGAGGGAAGCACGATGGTGCGTATTGGTAGTCTGCTTTTTGGGGCGCGGTAAAACCTCCTGTGCTTCAGTGTTTCAGTGGCGATATTTTTTTGCCACTGAAACACTGAAGCACAGAAAATAGCAGTTATTTTTTAGATGTCTTCGCATAATCGAATACCAACTGGCAGAACGCTTTCACACCCACATCCAGCCGGCTGTCGTCAATATAAAAATCAGGGGTATGGTGCGCGGGGGCCTGGTCCATGGTGAGCTTGGGGTCGCGGGCGCCAAGATAGAAAAAGAAGGAAGGGGCCCTGGTTCCGTAATAAGAAAAATCTTCCGCACCGGTTACCCAATGATAAGGCACCACGCCATTTTCACCGGCAGCTTTTACCAAAGAGGGTAATGACTGCGCCACCAGCTTCGGATCATTATAGGTTACCAGTGTTTTGGTCGTGATCTCCACTTCTGCAGTCGCACCATAAATCGCGGCTACACTTTTTACCGTATTGCGGATCCGCTCATGCACTTCTGTCTGCATTTTGGAATCCAGCGTACGGATCGTTCCTTCCATGATGGCTTCTTCGGGGATGATATTGGGGCGCACACCGGCATTGATCTTGCCTACGGTGATGATCACGGGAGCCTGGGTAAGATCCATCTGGCGACTAACAATCGTTTGCAGGTTTTGAATGATCTCTGCGCTTACTACAATCGGGTCGATGCCTTTCCAGGGATCTGCGCCATGACTTTGTTTTCCTTTTACTTTGATAGTGAACCAGTCGGACGAGGCCATGAATGCTTCGGGCTTGTAATAGATCTTGCCAAGGTCGCCAAACGTTTCAATGTGGATACCAAATACGGCATCTACTTTCGGATTGTCGAGCACACCTTGTTTTACCATTAAAAAAGCGCCGCTGGGTTCATTTCCAAGCGCACCTTCTTCGGCGGGCTGGAACAAGAACACAACGGTACCGGGTACCTCGCTTTTCATTTTGCTGAGTACCTCTGCAGTTCCTAATAACATCGAAATGTGCGAGTCATGGCCGCAGGCGTGCATGACGCCTACTTTCTGGCCGTTGTAGTCTGTGGTTGCGGTCGAGCGGAAAGATAGGGAATTTCTTTCTGTTACAGGCAATGCATCAATATCTGCCCGCAGAGCCACTACGGGGCCGGGTTTGCCGCCTCTGAGTATTCCCATGACACCGGTACCGGCCACTATTTTGGTTTCGATACCGAATTGTTTGAGGGTGGCTTCGATCTTTTGGGAAGTATTGAATTCCTGGTTAGAGAGCTCCGGGTGCTGGTGAAAGTAGCGGCGCCATTCTACCACTTTGGGTGTTTCGTCTTTAACGAGTTGGTCGTATGTTGGTGGAAGATTTTGGGCCGTGGATGATAATGCGAGTAAACAAAAAGAGAGAATTAGTTTCATGGTGGATGATTGGGGATCAAAATAGACTTTTTTTTACTTATACTCCCCAAATACTCCCCGTAAAACATCAGATATCTCACCCAGTGTACAATAATTTTCCACCGCCTCTATCACCAATGGCATCAGGTTGCGCCCATCTTTTGCAGCCGCACCAATTTCGTTCAAAGAATGCAAGACCTTCTCTTTATCTCTTTTATTTCTTAATGCGCTTAGCTTATCGCTCTGCACAACCCGGATACTATCATCAATTTTAAAACCCGGTATCGGTGTCTCTTTATCTACCGTAAATTTATTAACCCCCACAATGATCTTTTCTCCCGATTCAATATTACGCTGGTATTCATAAGCGCTGCGGGCGATCTCTTCCTGCATAAATCCGGCTTCAATAGCGCT
This sequence comes from Bacteroidota bacterium, assembly GCA_025352905.1. GTDB lineage: Bacteria > Bacteroidota > Bacteroidia > Chitinophagales > Chitinophagaceae > Sediminibacterium. The sequence continues at coordinate 5,136 of JANXRX010000225.1, forward strand.
CACGCTGCCACCCATCGCATCGATCTTCTGCACCAGTTCCCAGGCGCTCTTTTCAACCTCATCAGTAAGCGATTCGATAAAATAACTGCCCGCCAGCGGGTCAACCGTATCAGGCGCGCCGCTTTCAAACGCAACGATCTGCTGTGTGCGTAAAGCGATACGGGCAGCTTCTTCCGTGGGTAAGCTCAATGCTTCATCGTAACCATTGGTATGCAGACTCTGCGTTCCACCGAGAACCGCTGCAAGGGTTTGAATGGTAACCCGACTGATATTATTCAACGGCTGCTGCGCCGTTAAGGTAGCGCCGCCGGTTTGTGTATGGAAGCGGAGCATCAGGGCTTTCTCATCTGTAGCGCCAAGATCCTTCATCATGTTTGCCCACATTCTTCTCGCTGCGCGGAATTTAGCGACTTCCTCGAACAGGTTATTGTGTGCATTAAAAAAGAAGGAAAGACGTTTTCCAAAAACATTTATATCCAATCCTTTTTGTTTGGCCGCCTGAACATAAGCCTTGCCATTACTCAAAGTAAAAGCGATCTCCTGCACAGCCGTACTTCCCGCTTCGCGGATATGGTAACCGGAAATAGAGATCGTGTTCCATTTAGGCAATTCCTGGCTGCACCATTCAAAAATATCAGTGATGATGCGCATGGATGTTTTTGGCGGGTAGATATACGTGCCCCTTGCGGCATATTCCTTTAAAATATCATTCTGGATGGTACCGGTTATTTTTTTCAGATCCGCACCCTGCTTCTTTGCCAGCGCCACATATAATGCCAGTAAAATAAAACCTGTTGCATTAATAGTCATGGATGTGCTTACCTCTTCGAGTTGGATACCTGCAAACAGTAGTTCCATATCTTCCAGGCTATCGATGGCCACACCTACTTTACCCACTTCACCCTCTGCCAGGGGATGATCACTATCATAACCGATCTGTGTAGGGAGATCAAAGGCAACACTGAGGCCCATTACACCCTGAGATAATAAATAATGATAACGCTTATTACTTTCTTCAGCCGTAGAGAAGCCGGCATACTGGCGCATAGTCCATAATTTACCTCTATACATATCGGCCTGCACGCCGCGGGTAAAAGGAAATTCACCGGGAAGCTCAGCCTGGAGTATGGGTTGATCATCGGCTGTGTACAACCGTTTAATCTCGATCCCGCTGTCAGTACCTATTTTTTTGTTGCTCATTTTACTTTGTTTGGTTCATGGATCATAGAAAGATCTATTTACGCGTCCCTACCATGAACCATGATCGATGAACTATGATCCAATACCACCACTACAATAATTTCTTAGCCTCAAAACTCAATGCCTCACTTACCAACTCGTGCAGGCTTCCCCGGTTATCATTCATACTGAATTGTAATAAGGCCCGGTTAAGGTCTAATGCACTCGCATCGGCATCAAGCGAGGCTGCTACCTGGTTAATGATGAGCAGGTTGGTTTCTTTGAGGTTTTTCAATGCTTTCCATGTTTCGGCCGATACATACATCTGCTGGGTGATATTGAAGTCAAATTCATCACGGATGGTCTTGGTGAGGATGAACTGCATTTCGCCGGCCGTCATGCCGGTATGGTTCGTGCGACTAACCAGGTTCGGAATAGCTATCCGGTCGGTAAGCAGGATCAAACGCTCATATGCCTGTAACTGCAGCACATTGGAACTGCCGCCTGTAACACCAGCGTTTCCTTCACCTTTTTTATCCCTGCTCGAATAAAAATAATACGCCAACCCCGCCGCTACAGCAATGGCGATGAGGATACTATATAAAGTGCTGTTATCTGCCATGAAGTTGTTTTGGCAAAAATAAGGTTTTAAAACAAGGGATAAGTCG
>JANXRX010000246.1 GCA_025352905.1 Bacteroidota bacterium
TGGATCTGCAGGGAAAAGAACTCTTTATTGCAGACGATGGCTATCAAACAAAAGAAAAGATATTGGCCACGCCAAGGATCGGAGTTGACTATGCAGGCGAAGATGCCTTATTGCCTTACCGGTTCATTTTAAAGAACAGTCCTTACCTGAGCGGAAAGAATAATAAATAAACAGTTTCTAACTAACTCCAAACCCCAAACTATTCCAATGTATCCCAAATATCTCAGCATCGCATTTTCGCTTTTCCTGGCTACGCCATCGTCTGCGCAAACCGGCAGCATCATTCGCTTTACTTCTGCACATGCCATGTTCCCGGATACGGCAAGGGTCAATGGGCACGATTATAACGGGAAGCATTTTGGTGTATCGGATAGTTATAGCGACAGCAGTATATTGATCTATGTGCCGCCGCAATTCTCATCTGCCCAAAAGATCAGCTATGTGTTTTGGTTCCATGGATGGGGTAATAATATCGACAGTGCCTGCAAACAATACAAACTAACCGAACAGTTTGCGGCTTCCGGAAGAAATGCGGTCTTCATCTTTCCCGAAGGCCCCAAAAACGCGTCTGACAGTTATGGAGGCAAACTGGAACAGGCAGATGTATTCCAGGGATTAATGAAAGACGTGATCACACAATTAACTGCCCATAAGATCATCAAACCGGTTAACCGTTTTAATATAAACGATTATGATATCAGCCTGGCGGGACATAGCGGGGCCTATCGCGTTATCAGCCGCATACTCAATAAAACCCCGGTAAACGAAGTGATCCTGTTTGATGCCATGTATGGCGGCAATGATGCCTACCTGGAATGGTTAGCTGTTCCCGCACACCGGTTCATTAATATCTATACGAAAGATGGCGGAACTTTTGATAACAGCCACCTGATCATGAAACAACTGGCCGATTCTTTACAGATCCCTTTTGTTTCTATGAATGAAGACGCAGTAAACCCGGAAGGGCTTTTGCAAAATCAAAAGCTATTCATTTACAGCAGTATGCAGCATAATGAAGTGATTGCAGGTAATAATAACTGGGAACGGTTCCTGCGTTACAGGCCGCTGAAAAAGAATTAAGAAAGATATCAAAAGCTATGATCAGAATTTAGGACAATTCACCGGCCTGTCTGTAGAGGGCCTGCGTACATAGATCAGCGAAACCTCAATGCCCCCTTTGTTCTGCGAAGCTGTTTTCAGGGCAGAGGTATTGTAATCATATGTGAGCCCTATCCTGAAATCATCAAACTCCAGCCCAAGATAGGGGATCACGGCATCGCTGAAGCGTACCCAGCTTCCAAAATAGAGGCTGGTTGGTTTTACGGCATCGGGTGTTGCCATTAACTGTATAGCGCCACCGGCCATGGTTTCAGAGGCGCCACCTTGTATCATCTGCAGCGCACTTAGGTGCAAAGTAGTGCTTGGCCCCAATGGAAAATATCCACCGCCATGAAAAGTAGTACGTGGGTTAAGTACATATTGCGCGCCGGTAAACTGTTGTTTTGGCCGGTTAATATGGTACATACTTATCCCGAAATAAAAATTATTGCGGTCCGAGGTGCTTCCGTTGTACAATATCCCTGCATTCACATCAATATAATTGGAGGCGAGCGTAGCGCCATTAAACGCTTCGGAAGTAACACCTGTAAAACCGCTGCTGGTGAGCTGGTCCTCAAATTTAAGCTCGGCCGTATTGATCAGCATATTTGCATAGGTAACCTGGAAGCCGGCGCCAAACTGCTGGTACCCGTCTTCATCCAGACCTTTATGGTAAGCGGTGGAAAGGGAGGCGTAATTGAACTTTACGGCCCCGTTGGAACTATTATCGCTATATCCCGCAAGGCCAACTCCCCAGGTATCGTTATTAGGGATATGGTCCTGCATAAAATGCACATCGGCCGAAAAAGTAGAGGTGGTAAAGGCATTGTTGATACTGGGCCATTGGTTCCGGTAATTACCCGCGAGCCGGTAAGTACCCGAAAACTTGCCCGTAAAAGCGGGATTCAATGTAAGGGGTGAGGAAAAGAATTGCGAATAATGCGGATCCTGTGCATGGGCGCTTCCCATTGCAAGGCATAAAAAACAGCAGTATAATAGTTTCCGCAGATGCATACAAGAATAATGAATATAAGTAATTCTGCTGATGACATTGAGTCCGGCCCAATATTAGGGCTGTTTTAACAAAGAGAGGTACGTGTATAAAAGAAGAGAGGTTGTGTTACGATTGCATTTTTGTACCATATGCCAAATCCCCCGCATCTCCCAGCCCCGGTACGATATATCCCTTTGCCGTTAACTCATCATCAATATCACCACACCAGATTTTTATGTTCTGACCACATTCCCTGTGTATGAACTCAATACCTACGGTGCAGGCAATGGCCACTACAACATGTATTTCCTTCGGCGATCCTTCGCTTTTCATATACTGGATCGTCTTTACGATAGAAGCGCCTGTTGCCAGCATAGGATCGCTGATGATAATGATCCGGTCTTCCAGTGAAGGGCTGCTCATATACTCCAGGCTTATTTCGAAAGAGCCGTCGCGATGGTGCTTCCGGTAAGCGGAGATAAAAGCATTATCGGCCTTATCAAAATAATTCAGCATCCCGTTATGGAGCGGCAGACCGGCTCTCAGGATAGTGGCCAGCACCGGCTGAAACTCCAAAACCTTACTTTCATGCGTGCCCAATGGGGTAGGTGTTTCCTGTATCTTCCAGGGCATTACCCGGCTGATCTCGTAAGCCGCGATCTCACCGATACGTTCCAGGTTACGGCGGAAACGCAAACGATCCCCCTGAACGGCAGTATCTCTCAGTTCAGCTACCCAGTTACTTACCAGGCTGTGTTGTTCACTCAAGTTTACGATCATCTTGACAGGGGATTACGGTTCGGTTTACCGCTCAAAACTAAATTCTATCGGTTGTAATGGAAAATTTATGTTTTCGGGGCCAAAAAGGGCCACCCAGACTAACCTACCGGCGCAATTCTTTGATCAGCAGTTTGGCACAGTCTTTATAAAACTCTTCAAGCCTGTCGGACGAAACAAATTCATAAGGCTTAACGATCTTATTGGCAGTCGAGAGGTTATATAAATTGCCAAAGGGGTCAATATTATAAACACAACCATTTATGCATGGGGTAAAATGGAAAGTATAGGAACCCACCAGGTCATTCTCCTTAACTTTTATGAGTTTGAATTCTACTTTCTGGCCGGATATCGTCATAGACCCCTGCGTGATTTTTGGTTTGCCGCGGGTATTGGTATACTGGTTGGTATAATACTTTTCCTCATCGGATGAAACAAGTTCGAGGATCAGGTCAGTTTCTGTTAACTCTTTAATTTTGGAATAATCCGTCGAAACATTTTGATCCAGCACTTTTTGATATAAAGCCCTGTCCCTAACGATAAAATCGGCTTTAGCCAGTTCTTTTTCGATGGTGTTATAGATCTGGCTTTTCGAATAACGGTTCTCTTCCAGGAGCCTGTCTACCTGCTGTGGCACCCGTAAAACAATCGTGGGTGATTTTGTCTCGCTCAGGTAGCCAATCAAAGATGATTTGGTAAATATTTCTTCTTTTTTAGGGCTCAGCCGTATGGTTCCCTGCTCCGTGGAAACCTTAGGTGGCGCGCTTGATACCGCCATAATAATAAACACAACCGGGATAGCCAGTTCGAGGGCAAATCTTGCTATTTTATGTCTGGTCATTTTCTTTCCAAAATATATATAAATAATTCAAAAAGAGAAGGATTGCGTAAAAGAATATGTCAAGCCAGTCAAAGGTTCCCGGTATAACCTGCAGCAATTGCAGCAGTTCCAGCAAAAAGGGTAGCGATAGTGTACAATAATAGAGAAAACCGGCATGGAATATTTTTCTTATGTGATAAAAATCAATAATTAATAAAAGCAATGATTGGTACCATAAAATATCAGGTAAATGATACTTTATGAAAGGGGTATTTGGAAATACTGTCTTTATGAAAACCAGTTTTTCCTGCATGGCAGAAATGGCGTGTGAAGAGAATGATCCCCGGATAAAAAGAACGGATGGCGCATACACCAGGTAAATAGCAGACCCTGCTAAAAGACATAAAAAAGAAGCCAGTATATAGCCAGATTTCTTCATATTGTTTACCGGTCAGGCAACAAAAGCAAACCCGTCGCCATCAAATAAGCCCTTGTCGCTCAGCTTCAGATGCGGGATCACCAACAGCGCCATAAAACTCAGGGTCATAAACGGTGCAGCCAGTTCTGAGCCGAACGATTTGGCCATTGCATCAATGGCCGTATAGGCTTCTGCCACCCGGTAACCGTCTTCTGCACTCATCAGGCCGGCAATCGGCAGGCCCAGGACCCTTTGCTTTTCTCCGCTTCCTGCCACACAGCAGCTTATACCGCCTTTTTCCGCTATGACCAGGTTGATCGCTTTTGCCAGGCTCTCATCATCGGCGCCCACGGCAACTATATTATGACTGTCGTGCGCTACCGAAGAAGCGATGGCTCCCTGTTTGAACCCGAAATTCCTGATAAAACATTTGGCAACCGGTGCCGCATGATACCGGTTCACCACCACCATTTTCAACATATCCTGCGAAAGATCACTCACCCATTCTCCTTTAACTTCTTTGCCCCTCAGCTGAAGGCGGTTGGTAATAAGCTGTCCATCCAACGCTTCTATTACGGGGATCCCGTCATTGGATGAGGGATAATCCGCTGTTTTAATGGCAAGGTCCGCTATATCTATCTTCTCACAGTCAAACTGGTTAATGGCCGAAACAGGTACGGATGAAATCAGGGTTTTCCCGTTTTCTGCTACCAGTTGCCCGTTGATATATGTTTTGAGGATAATAAAGTCTTCCAGGTTTTTGGCTATCACAAAGTCTGCCGGATCTCCTTCGCGTAACAAACCGATATCGAGGTTATAATGCAATACCGGGTTAATGCAGGCGGCTTGTAA
>JANXRX010000281.1 GCA_025352905.1 Bacteroidota bacterium
TGTTTACATCACGCAGGCTTTTTATTTCCGGCAACCAGCGTTGTATCCAGGCTACACCTGTTTCGCATTGTTTGCGGCGTACATTGTATTCTGAAGAACCCAGCGAGTGTTTCACATTGGTGTCCAGCAATAAAATTTTAATGCCGTCCATGTTAAAAGGAACATAGTCAAACTCCAACGAACGGCAATCCAGCCGCATCACCTGGTTGTGCCTGCCAAACATACTGGCAAACTGATCCATGATGCCGCATTGCACGCCAACAAAATCATTTTCCGCTTTTTGCGATAACTGTACCATAACTCTCGTTGATATACCCAATCCAAATAAAGTATTTAATGCAAATGCAACGGCACATTCCACTGCCGCAGAGGAAGACAAGCCTGCCCCTAAGGGTACATCACCTGCTATTACAGCATTAAAGCCTTGTAGCTGGTAGCCATTTTTCTGCAACTGATCAACCACCCCCAATACATAATTGGGCCAATGCTTATCTGTGTAAGTAAGTGCATCAAGTGATATCGTGAATTTTTCGTCAAGGTCAAGCGCTACAAGATGAATCTCCCTGTCGTCTCTTTTATTAATGCCGAGATAAATAGCTTTATCTATGGCAGCAGGTAATACAAACCCAAGGTTATAATCGGTATGTTCCCCTATCAGGTTAATTCTTCCGGGCGACCGGACAATAAAATCGGGTTCACCGAAATATTGGTGGAATATATTTTTGATCGCTGAGATGATTTCAGGCATGACAACTAGTGATTTTATAACAGGGCTTCTGAATGCATAGCAGGTATCTCCACATTTTTATATCCTTTATGACGCAACCTGTCTGCAAATTCCTGCTGTACGGCATACTCGCCATGTACGAGGAATAATTTTTTTATTTTTGACTGATCCTGGCTGGCTATGAACTGGCAAAGATCATCATAATCGCCATGTGCGCTCATACTGCGCATCTGCCCTACTTCCGCTACCACTTTATACATCTCGCCAAATATCTTTACCTCCTTCGCGCCATTCATCAGTCGGCCGCCAAGTGAATGGGGTTCGCAATATCCCACCAGCAGTATCGTATTGTTATGGTTACCGATATTGTTCATAATATGGTGTTTCACACGCCCTGCATCTGCCATGCCGCTGGCTGAAATGATCACACAGGGTTGCGGAAGATCATTCAGGTGTTTGCTTTCATCAACCGTTTTGATAAACGTCAGCCCTTTGAAGTCGAAAGGATCTTTATCCGATTCCATCACTTTACGGATATGCGCATTAAAATACTGCGGAAACATTTTCACCACTTCTGTAGCTTCCAGGCTCAGGGGGCTGTCTACATATACCGGAACGGCAGGCAGCCTGTTCTCAAGTTCCAGCTGGTTCAGGATATATAAAAGTTCCTGCGTTCGCCCTACGCTGAAAGAGGGAATAATGAGTTTGCCTTTTTTTTCAATACAGGTTTTGTGTATCCAATTCCAGAAAGCATCCGGTGTGCCTGATACCTCTTCATGTAAGCGGTTGCCGTACGTGCTTTCCAATAATATATAATCTGCCTGCGGAAAAATTTCCGGTGAACGCAGAATGGCGTCATTATAGCGGCCAACATCACCACTGAAACTAACCTGCGTAGTGTTGCCTTGTTCCGTAACCCGCAGGTGCACAGCAGCACTGCCAATGATATGACCTGCATCTGTAAACAACACTTCAATGCCGGGTTCAAGGGTTGTCCATTGCCCATATTCAACCGTTTGAAATAAAGGGAGTGCATGCTTTACATCTTCGGGTGCGTATAAGACATCGTAGGGCGGCAGACCTTGCTTTGCGCGCCGTTTATTCATAAAACGTGTATCATCTCTTTGGATCTCCGCCGAATCTTCTAGTAAAATAGCGCTTAATGCTTTTGTAGCAGGCGTACAGTAGATCACACCTGTAAATCCTTCTTTTACCAGTTTAGGTATCAGGCCGCAATGATCGATATGTGCGTGCGAAAGAACGAGGTAGCTGATTTTTGTGGCATCAAAACCAAAACTGCCATTCATTATTTCGGTGTCCTTACCCATTCCCTGGAAAAGACCACAGTCCAACAGAACCTGTTTGCCGTTGTCTAAACTAACCAGGTGTTTTGAACCCGTAACCGTTCTGGCGGCGCCGTGAAAAGCTATTTTCATGTATCGTTTTTTATTTCCTGGTTTTAAAACTCCAGGTTATGATAAATTCTGCCACGGCTTCGCCGGCTTCATTGGTACCGCTGGATCTGCAGGCTACTGTTTGTGCCTCACCTGTTTGAATAGCCGTTTCAATGGCGTTATGGATATTATCGCCATCCAGGCAGGTAAAGGTTACCGTATCTACTACTTTTTTCAGGAAGGTTGCCTCCAATCCTACCACCAGCATGCTAACTGCCGGATCGCGGTGGTATACCTGTCCAAAACCCAAGAGGCCGGTACTCATTTCAGCGGCCATTGACTGGATAGCAAAATACATGGACCGGAATGGATTTTGGTTGAACCATTTATGTTTCACACGCACCACCGCCTTATGTTCATCAAAATATTGGATCCGTAGGCCCGCAAAAAAAGCAGCGGGGAGACGCTGCAGCATAAAGAACCGGAATTTGACGGCGTTTGTGATCTGCGCCTTGAATTGCGGAAAGTTTGGGTTCATACAATACCGGTCTTTTACCATGCTAAATGTAACAAGTAAAGACTGCTACCCGAAATTTTACAAACTGATTTACCAGATATTTATAATAAAAGAGCCGCCAGTCCATAATCTGCTACAAGGATCAGGATGCAGCTTACCACCACCGCACTGGTACTGGCCCGGCCGATCTCCAGCGAGCCGCCTTTTACATTATAGCCATAGTATGCCGAAATACTGCTGATAATAAATGCGAAAGTGTAGGATTTATATAGTGCGATCGTAATATTATACATATTCAGGTTCTGCCGCAGCCCTATGTCAAAAATATCTGTAGCCAGAATACCCGACATGGCGCCCGCGGTACGGCCGCCCCAGATACCCAATACCGCTGAGATCACGATCAGGCAGGGGATCACCACAAAAGAGGCCATGATCTTGGGCATGATCAGATAGCTCTTGGTATTGATACCCATGATCTCCAGTGCATCGATCTGTTCGCTGATACGCATATTACCAAGCTCACTGGCAATCTTGCTGCCCACCACACCAGCGAGTACAATACTGAGTACAGTAGGCGATAATTCAAGGATCATACTGTCGCGGACAATCTGGGCAATGGTAGATTGTGGTACAAGCGGGCTCACCAGTTGGTAAGCAGTTTGCACCGTGGTTACCGCTCCGAGAAACAGGGAAATGATTACCACAATAGGCAAAGCGCCGATACCGATTTCAACGCACTGGTGTATGAACTCCTTCCAATACATGCGCCAGTTCTCCGGTTTGGTGAACATGCCCTTCAGCATTAAAAGATAAGTACCCAAATGTGTAAAAAAAGACATTCGCTAAAAATTTAAGCCCCCTCCCAGGGGTTTGGGGGTAAAGGAGTTATTTGTTTCTCTTCTTCTGCCGTTTCCACCACGCACTCTTCTGCACCACTTCATCCGTATTTATCCTGCATTTCAATTGCGCATCAACCACAGCTACCAATGCCATGTTGATAATACTTCTTACCGTACTTCCCAGTTGTAAAACATGAACCGGTTTTTTCAGTCCGAGTAATATCGGGCCTATCGCATCTGCCCCGCCTACTTCTTTTAACAGGTTGTAAGTTACGTTACCCGCCGTTAAATTGGGGAACATTAATACATTCACATCCTTATCCACCAACTCACTGAAAGGATAATTATCCCGGAGTATTTCTTTATTAAATGCCATCGTTCCCTGCATTTCCCCGTCCACTATCAAAGATGGATTGCGCTGTTTCAGTATACGCGTTGCTTCTGCCACCAGTCTTGCTTCCGGCGAATCGCTGCTGCCAAAATTGCTATAGCTCAACATAGCGATCTTGGGGGTAAGGTTGAAATTCCTGACTTCCTTTGCTACCATTAAAGTAATATCAGCGAGTTCTTCTGCGGTGGGACTAAAATTAACCGTTGTATCTGCCATGAACAGCGGGCCCTTCTTTGTTAGCAGAAGATACATACCGGCAATTTTTTTCACGCCTTCTTCCGTTCCGATGATCTGTAAGGAGGGGCGGATGGCTTCCGCATAGTTTTTGGTGAGTCCGGATAACATGGCGTCTGCATCGCCTGTTTCTACCATCATACATCCAAAATGATTCCGGTCGTTCATCATCTTTCGGCTTTCATAGCGGTTAACGCCGCGCCGCTGTCTTTTCTTGAAGAAAAGCTCCCCGTAAAATTCTCTTTTGGATTCCATGTCATCGCTGGCGGGGTTGATGATGGGCAAATCGGAGATATCGATATTATTTTCTTCCGCTATCCGGTTGATCTTAACAGGATCTCCCAAAAGTATCGGGTAAGCAATACCATCGTCATATATGATACTGGCGGCTTTTAATATTTTCTGATTATCCGCTTCGGCAAATACCAGGCGTTTCGGATCGCGGCGGGCTTTGTTTCCGATCACCCTGATCAGTTGGTTATCAAGACCAAGCCTTTTATTGAGTTCTACTGCATACACATCCCAGTTGGAAATGGTTTTCTGTGCCACACCGCTGTCAACGGCCGCCTTTGCCACGGCGGGTGCAACGGTCGACAATAAACGGGGATCCAATGGTTTGGGAATAATGTATTCCGGGCCGAACGACATATTATTCTGGTTATATGCCATGTTCACGATATCCGGAACAGGTGATTTTGCCAGGTCGGCCAGTGCTTTTACCGCGGCCAGTTTCATGGCTTCATTGATCTGTTTGGCGCGTACATCCAGTGCGCCGCGGAATATATAAGGAAAGCCCAGTACATTATTTACCTGGTTAGGATAATCAGATCTGCCCGTAGCCATGATAATATCCTTGCGTACTTCAATTGCATCTTCATAGCTTATTTCCGGATCCGGGTTGGCCATCGCAAAAACGATCGGGTTCTTGGCCATGCTTTTTACCATATCCTGTGTGATCACATTTCCAACACTAAGGCCAAGAAATACATCCGCATCTTTCATCGCTTTTTCAAGCGTCATATCGGCCTTCTTTATGGCAAAGCGTTCCCTGATCTCACCCAGATCATTCCTGCCTTTGTGTAAGACACCATCCTTATCGAAAAGGATAAAATTTTCATACTTAGCGCCAAGGGCAATATACAATTGTACACAGGCCATCGCTGCAGCACCGGCACCATTGATGACAAAACAAACTTTTTCGATTTTTTTCTTTTGTAGTTCCAACGCGTTTAATAAAGCCGCGCTGCTAATGATGGCTGTTCCATGCTGGTCATCATGCATCACAGGGATATTCATCTGCTCCCTAAGCTGCTGCTCAATGTAAAAACATTCCGGCGCTTTTATATCTTCGAGGTTAATGCCGCCAAAAGTGGGTTCGAGCGACCTGACAATCTGTACAAATTTTTCAGGATCCTTTTCATTGATCTCGATATCAAAAACGTCTATATCAGCAAATATTTTGAAGAGTACCCCCTTACCTTCCATAACCGGCTTGCTTGCTTCGGGGCCAATATCGCC
>JANXRX010000283.1 GCA_025352905.1 Bacteroidota bacterium
ATCTCCGAAGAGAAAGCAGAGATCTCTGCGGTTAAAAAATAATTGACCCCCATGAACAGGATAATAAAGCAAAGCACGGCTAACAGGCAGGCGGCACTGGAAGGAATATGGATTCTTTCCAGCAGCGTTACCAATGGTAACAATAGAATGGCTAATAAAAGACCAGAAAATAAAGGTATGAGCAGGGAAGATGCTTCTCGTATAATAATGATCGTAAAAACAATACATACCGCTACAATCGTATAACGGATATAAAAAGGAAGCTTGTTAACGTTTACAGACATAGAGATCGTTTATTAGGGGAAAGTTACCTTACTCTCCCATTTGCCTCTACAAGATAGGTTAAGTATTTCTTCCTGCACATTGTTGAATTTATTACCCAAAAAAAAGCCGATTTGCATGGAATACTCTTGGTAACAGATGGTTTAAATACTGATTATGCGATCCAATACACATAGATACAAGAATTACACTCCCTTGCTGGCCATCGTGTCGGTTTCCCTTTTGAGCAGTTGCGCCGCGGCGGGCAATATTATTGAGCCGCATGCCTGGCTCGGCTTACTTGACCTGGCAAGTGTTGGCGCTATCTGTGTTTTTATCCTCAGGGGATCCAGTAAATAGTGATCTAAAAAGCATCCACATCCACACTCATCCCCTTTTCTTTATCGGGGGCATAGGTATAAAACACGGCATGGGGCAAGGGTTTTACGGGTTTTTTCATGCGTATGCCCCAGATCTTAGTGAAAGCGGCGCCGTAATAGAGAATCATAGCTGAATAAAACACGAAAAGGAGTACCAGTACAAAAGCGCCCGAGCGACCGAATACCTGGTCTATATTACTATCTACCAGTAGTTTCTTTAATCCGAACTTACCCAAAGCAAATAAGAGGCTGGTTAAAAAAGCGCCGGCAAAAGTTACTTTCCATGCGGTTCTTCCATCGGGTATATACTGCAGGAGCATCGCAAACCATGCCGTTGTCATTAATATCGAGATCAGGAAGGATAAGATGCCATTAAAAAAGATCCCCGAACCGGGTATCAGGTCGTTAATGTATGTTCCAAACAATACCTGCATCCCTTCGAGTACACCGCCGCCGATAAACAGTACGGCTGTGAAGAGGATGAGTAACAGCGAGCGCAAGCGGCCAAACATTGACATCTGCAATTTCTGCTCGGGCAGCACCCGTATCATCCATAACTGGTTAAAAGAATTTTTGATCACACGGAATAAGGTAGTGGCTACAAATACCATAAATAAGCTACCGAGGGTAACGGCCCACCAGCTGTTTACCAGGCCCCTGAAGCCACGCATGGTTACCATTACCTGCTGCATGCTTTCGATACCGATAACAGCAGACATGCGCTCGAACAGTTCATGGCTGATCGTGCGTGTGTTAAAGATGAGGCTCAGTACCTGTATGAGAATAATAATAATAAAAGGGAGGGCAAAACTGGCAAAGAAAGCAGTGGCGGCTGCCAAACGCAGGGGATCATTGGCCAGCAGCAGTTTAAGCGCAAGCGATAGTTGTGCAAATATATTTTCAGATCCCTTCTTCCGGATAGCCATATGGCGCTAAAAATAGGTATGTATCTTTAAAACACGCGGTTAAAACCGTTAAATACGGATCTGCAACCGATAAGGCCACTAAAATCGGTGAATAAGCCTCATAAAGCTATGCCAGAACCCAAAACAAACCGTTTATTCATAAACAGGCATGCTTTTCTCCCTGCATGCTTTAGTGATCGCTTTGATAACTGCGATTCCAAATTCTCTGGGGTAAAAGGTTTCATTGATCGGGAAGTCGAATTTTTCCTTTGAGAAATGAACCGCCACAACAAAAGGGTAAGGCAGGTGTTCAACCACGGGTTGGATATTCGTTACAAGATATTCCGGTAAAATCCCTTCAATCTTTTGAACGGATGCAACATGGCTCTCACCCCGGTAGTAAAATTCTATTGGGAAATAAGAACTTTTCTCGTTTTCGTTCACTGTATCTATGGCATCCTCTTCCACATTTTCCGGTTCATCCGTTACTTCATCATTTGCCGTAATAGGAGATTCCTCCTTATGAATGGTCCACTCCATTACCGGGTCAGTAGCAAGTGCCAGTTCCTGTTCTTCTTCCTGTTGCTGTAGTTGTTTGGCGGTTTCCATATTTACGGGGTTGATTTTCGTGAGTCGTGAGACCTGGGGCCCAGTTCTTAGCCAGACGCTTCATAGCTATGGTGCAAAAGCTATGCCGCCCTGTTAAACGCCTGTTTCGACCGCCTGATGGCATTATTTTTTTATGCTTTTAGAAAAGCCCATTTTATGCCTAAATATTCAAAAAAAGCCAGCGATAAGGTAGAGAAGGTCATGAAAGAAAAAAACGCGGGTACGCTTACCAGCGGCCGGGGCGGTAAAAAGGTAACCAGCCGTAAACAGGCTATTGCCATCGGGTTGTCAGAAGCAAGAGAATCCGGGGGTAAAGTGCCTAAAAAAGCGGCTAAAAAGAGTGCAAAAAAATAACGTGAAACATAAGAAACAAGGGCTTATTTCTATCCTGAAAGCGACTTTCAGCAATTTTGGCGACGATAAAGTTACCAAGCTTAGCGGGTCGCTTGCCTATTCCACGATCTTTTCACTGGGGCCATTATTGGTAGTGATCATAGCGCTTTGCAGTCTTTTTTTCGACAGGCAAGCCATACAAGGCCAGATCTATGGCCAGTTAAAAGATTTTGTAGGTGCCGATACAGCCGCGCAATTACAATCATTGATCCAAAACGCGGCTATCAATGGAAAAGGTGTGCTGGCTGCGGTCATTGGCGGCATTACACTGCTACTGGGGGCCACCAGTATTTTTAGTGAGATCCAGGATTCGATCAATGATATCTGGGGTATTAAGGCTACCCCCAAGAAAGGCTGGCTGCAGATGATACGGAACCGGTTTATTTCGTTTTCACTGATTGCCAGTCTTGGGTTTCTGCTCCTCGTTTCATTGTCAGTCTCAACAGTTATCGAAGGGTTTAATAACCGGTTGCGCGCTTCTTACCCGGACGTTACCGTTACCCTTTTTTATATATTAAACCTGGTAATCACTTTTATCGTAACCAGTTTTATCTTCGCCGTGATCTTTAAAGTATTACCCGATGCGAAAATAAAATGGCGGGATGTATTATCCGGCGCTATTGCCACCGCGATTTTATTTATGCTCGGCAAATTCGGGATCTCATTCTATATCAGTAAAAGCAATATCGGTTCTACTTATGGTGCGGCAGGTTCGTTGGTTATCCTTCTATTATGGATTTATTATTCTGCGCTGATCCTCTATTTCGGGGCAGAATTTACCAAAGAATATGCTACCGCACAGGGAACACCTATTTACCCCAGCGATTATGCGGTAACCCTTAAGCGGGTTGAAGTACACACAGGGAAGGCGGCAGTGCATAAAAAAACAAACCTCGTGGTAAAAAAGACGCCAGGTAATTAAACCCCAGTTATTTATTTTTATATTTAATACTAAAAATAATGATCGCTATATTGATCAACAGTGAGAACGCGTTAGTAACAATGATCGGGAGATCGTTTTTAAGAATACCATAATATATCCAGAGACCCACACCACAAAAAAGCACCGCAAGCATCAGGATCGAAATATCTTTCGCTTTTTTTTCTTTGATGATCTTGATCAGTTGCGGCAGTAGTGAAAAAGCTGTGAAAATACCTGCTGTTACACCTATGATCACGGGGTTTGAAAAAATAGGGTTCATAAGAATCATTTTGTTCTAAAGAACATTGTTGGCCAGGCGACCAACAATGCCAACTGCTCCTGCTATCCTGCTTTTTTCCTTGCCGATTTTTTGTTAAGGCTCTCTTTTAATTGCGTCATAAGATCTCTTGACACAGAATGTACCACTTTCATATGCGGCACGGCTACGGTCTTTCCTTTGGCTTTGGCTTTGATGAATTTCATCAGTTTTTCCGTATAGGTATCTTTAAAAGCAGTAATGTCGAATTTTTCTGTTAGCTGATCAATCAGGGCCTCTGCCATCTTAACTTCCGCCGGTTTGCTTTTGGTATCGGGGATCTCCAGTTCAGCAGTGCTTCTTACTTCTTCACTAAAACGCAGTTTGTATAACATCAGAATTTTATCGCTCGCATGTATCATACATATATTCTCCTTTCCACGTAATACATAGCTGCCTATGGCTACTTTTTTTGTTTTTGCAAGCGCATCTCTTAAAAGCGCGTATGATTTGGTACCGCTTTTCTGCGGCTGCAGAAAATAAGCATTATCATAATAAATACTGTCTATCTCCTCCTGCATACAGAACTGCGAGATCTCAATGATATCGGTCTTTTCGGGGCTCGCTTTGGCAAAGTCCTCATCTGTAAGTATCACATATTTACTATCGAGCAGGTAGCCCTTTACGATATTTTCCCATTTTACTTCTTTACCGGTCTTTTCATTTACGCGCATAAATTTGATATTAGCATGGTCTTTTTTGTCCAGCATATCAAAATCCAGTGCGCGCTCCTGCGTGGCAGAGAACATTTTTACAGGAATGTTCACCAAACCAAAACCGATAGAACCTGTCCATAATGATTTCATAACGAATTGTTTTTAACCTGCAATTGTTTAATCGCTTTTTTCATATCGATTCCTTTACCCAATACCGGTTTAAAAATATCTCCTTCCGCTTTTGCCCGGCTGATGGCATTGTGGATATTGAAATCCTGCATTTTCAATCCTTTCTTTACTTCTTCCCAATGCAAAGGCATGGATACCGTTGCACCGGGTTTCGGGCGGAGTGAATATGCCGAAGCAAGTGTTGCACCGGGCCGGTTCTGTAGAAAGTCGAGGTAGATCTTACCGCGTCTTTTTTTGATGATTCTTTCGATACTGGTAAATTCCGGTATCTGCTCCTGTACCAGTGTCACGATCAGCCTTCCAAATTCTTTGGATTGTTCATAGGTATATTTCTTTCCCAGCGGGATATAGATATGCAGACCGGTAGAACCCGAAGTTTTGCAGTAACTCTTTATACCGGCAGATTCCAGGATCTCATGCGTTTTATTTGCAGCTTCAATCACCTGGTCGAATGTATTCTTTGCAGCAGGATCCAGGTCGATGATACACCAATCCGGGTGATCAGGGGAACCCGTACGGCTGTTCCAGGGATTCATCTCAATACAACCTAAGGAGGCCATGTATAAAATATCCGCTTCTGTCTTGCACACCAGGAAATTACGTTTGCCTTTTTCGTCTGTCTCGTAGGGATGTGTCTCTATCCAGTCGGGCACTTTACCAGTCACATCTTTCTGGTAAAAGCTCATGCCGTTGATCCCGTTGGGGTGGCGGTTTAGCGACATGGGCCTGTCTTTCAGGTAAGGAAGCATAAAGGGCGCCGCCTGGTAATAATAATTGAGCATATCTCTTTTGCTGATCCTGTCTTTTGGCCAGTACAACTTGCTTAAATGTGTAAAACTGAGCTGGTGGCCGTTAACAGCCCGCACCTGCGTTTCATCTGTCGGGTTGAGAAAGCTTTTCCTATCTGTTTCCCCGGATACCGTTAATATTTTTTTGGTGTGAAGCACTGACTTTTTTGCCAGCGCTTTTTTTACCGGTGTTTCTTTTTCCATAACAACCTGTTTAGCGGGTTTATCTGTTCGCATACCTTCGAAAGATGGGTGGCGCATGACGCCATCACTTGTTATTTCTGTAAAGGATACTTCACAAACCAGTTTGGGTTGCAGCCATGTGGCCACGGCATGCGGCGGATCGGGCTGGAAGCGGGAAGGTTTATTGATATCCGGCTCACTATCAAATGGTATTTTTTTGGTAACAAGGGGTTTAAACTGCTTCATCATTTCTTTCTGCAGCTTTTCGGAAAACCCGGTACCGATCTTTCCGATATAGTTCAGTTTTGTTTTATCGTACACCCCTACCAGCAATGAGCTGAATGGTTTTGCGGTATCTGTATTTCGGGTAAAGCCGCCGATCACTACTTCCTGCCGTTTATTGGTCTTGATCTTGAGCCATTCTTTTGAGCGGAGACCGGGCGTATACTCACTATCTGCTTTTTTAGCCATAATACCTTCCAGCCCCATCTTGCCCGCAGCAGCAAAAAAATCGAGTCCGCTGCCTTCAAAATTCTCACTCAGGATAACGGTATCATTTGCAGGTATCAGTTCACGTAAGATCTCGCGGCGCTTTGTTAATGGCAGACCTGTTAAGGAATATCCATCCAACCAAAGGATATCAAATACATAATATTTCAATTCCCCATCTGCCTCACTGCGCCAGTTTTGCAGGTTGCCAAAATTGGAGATCCC
>JANXRX010000303.1 GCA_025352905.1 Bacteroidota bacterium
GAGCGACCTGACAATCTGTACAAATTTTTCAGGATCCTTTTCATTGATCTCGATATCAAAAACGTCTATATCAGCAAATATTTTGAAGAGTACCCCCTTACCTTCCATAACCGGCTTGCTTGCTTCGGGGCCAATATCGCCCAGACCTAATACAGCGGTTCCGTTTGTAATTACAGCTACCAGGTTTCCTTTTGCGGTGTATTTGTAAACATCTTCCGGATTTTTAGCGATCTCTTTGCAGGGTTCCGCTACGCCCGGACTGTATGCCAGTGAAAGATCGCGCTGGGTTTTGGCTTCTTTGGTAGGTACCACTTCTATCTTACCGGGTCGTCCGCTGGAATGATATTCCAACGCCTGTTCTTTACGTAAATCGGTATGTTTAGACATAGTTTTTTTTTAGGTTACAGGCAACACAACATTCTCAGCTGTAGTTGTGTCACTCACTTCAGGGCCTTATTCTTTCCTGAACTTTTTTTGACAGGCTTTTATTTTCTTTTGATCCGGAATTAAAGATATGCCATATACCAAAGCTATCTGGTTTAACTCCTCTGGTATAGCTTCCCAGCCCTTTTTTCTCTAAGGTCGCAATTTGCGACCTTAGAGAATGGTAGTCAACCTGTGTCAATTCAAACATAAAATCCCGTGACGGCTACCGTTTATGCACCCGCTGAAGATCCCAGCCACGCCATCATTCCCATACCTGTTTCAATCGCTCTTTCATCAATGTCGAATTTCGGGGTATGTACATTATGTACAATGCCTTTTGCTTCATTACGCACACCAATCCGGTAGAAACATCCGGGTATGATCTGTGTATAATAGCCAAAATCTTCTGCACCCATCCGCATCTCTGTTTCCAGTACGTTTTCTTTACCCATGTATTGTTCCGCCAGTTGCCAGGCCGTGTCTGTAAGCGCCGGGTCATTATCAACAGTGGGATAGCCTACATCAATATGCAGATCCAGTTCCGCGCCCATACCTTCTACCAGACCGGTTGCCAGTTTGCGTATCAGTTCGTGTGCCTTGTAGCGCCAGGTTTCATCCATAGCGCGGAAAGTGCCCATTAATTTCACTTCGCTGGGTATCACATTCGTGGTATGCCCACCCTGGATAGAACAGATAGACAGAACGGAAGGCGAAGTAGGGTTATTGTTGCGCGATATGATCTGTTGAAGGCTCACGATCAGGTTGGAGGCGATCAATACCGTATCTGCTGTTAAATGTGGCGTAGCTGCATGGCCTCCTTTACTGCGTATCGTAATATAGATCTCATCTGCACTCGCCATCACCCTACCCTTGCGGAAACTGAGTTTCCCGAGATCCAGTCCCGGGTGGACATGCAATCCGAAAATAGCTTTTGGCACAGGATTTTCCAATACCCCTTCTTTAATCAGGTAGCTTGCACCGCCGGGGTTTCTTTCTTCGCCTGGCTGAAATATCAACTTGATGGTTCCCTCCCATTCCTGTTTCAGCTCATTCAATATTTTAGAGGCGCCCAGCAATATCGTTGTATGCACATCATGCCCGCAGGCATGCATTACACCGGCATTCTGTGAGCGGTAATCCGTTTCATTTTCTTCCTGGATCGGTAATGCATCCATATCTGCACGCAGGGCAATCACCCGGCTGCCAGGGTTCTTTCCTTCAATAATACCCACTACACCTGTGGTCGCTTTTACTTCAAACGGTATTCCGAAAGAAGCCAGTTTTGACTGAACAAATTTACTGGTCTCAAATTCTTTATAACTCAATTCGGGATGGGCGTGCAGGTGATGGCGCACAGAAATAAATTCCGCTGAATAGGCTTTGGCTAACGCTTTTATTTTTTGTTCTAACATGATCGCCTGTTATGGTATTAACTCTTCGTCTTCTTTTGGTGTGTACTCTATACCGTCTTCTACAATATACACTCCCTGCGGAAAGAGCTTATTCAATTGGGCCTTAAATTTTTCTGCGTCTTCCTTCTTCAGAAAATTGCCGATCCTGACCTTAAAATTAGGCGACTGGTAAACTGCATATGTTTTCTGGTCGGGGAATTTAGTCATCAGGTCAGATTTGATCCGGAAAGCATCATCGCGTTTGCTGGTACTGATCACCTGTATTCTGTAGCCTTTATATTGTCCACTGCTGTTTAGCATAGCAGCTCTCCGGTTAGCCTGTACCTGTTTTACAGTAAGGATATCCAAACGCGGGTCTTTTACCACGATAATAGAATCAGCCGCCAATACGCCGGTTGCTAACGACGTACAGAAAATAACCAGTGCTGTTCTGATCCGTTCTTTCATGAACTTATTTTCAGTAAGATAATATAATAGGTGTAAAGGTAAGACAGCGCGTTGTAACCAGCAGCTCGTTTATTAATTAATATCCTTTCTCCTCCACAGGCGTTCCCTGCACAATGGCCACGCCGGCGCTGCATCCGAGCCGGGTAGCGCCGGCATCTATCAACGCTTTGGCAAAAGCATAGTCGCGGATACCCCCGGAGGCTTTGATCTGAACCTGTTCGGGTAAATGCAGGCGGAATAGTTTCACAACTTCCACCGTGGCCCCTTTTTCGGCATAGCCGGTTGAGGTCTTTAAATAATCAATACCTGCCAACCCGTATATTTCGCAGCATTTGATGATCTCATCATCCGTCAGAATTCCGCTTTCAATAATGATCTTGATCACTTTATTTTTTGCGCGGATAATGGGCATGATATGGTTGATCTCGTTTGCCAGGTAAAGCCAGTCGTTATTTTTGATCGCTGAAATATTGATCACCACATCCAGCTCATCCGCGCCATCCACCATCGCGAGCAGGATCTCCGCTATCTTGGCTTCCACCGCTGAATAGCCAAACGGGAAACCGATCACGGTGGCCACTTTTACATGACTTCCTGCTACCAGTGATTTTGCTTTTTTTACAAAATTCGGCGGAATGCATACGGCCGCAAACTGATATTCTTTTGCCTCAGTGCAAAGTTTAGTAATGTCAGCCAGAAGTGTGGTGGGTTTCAGGATGGTGTGATCTATGTATTGGTTTAACTGCACTTTTAGGGAATTAGTAATTAATAATTGAAGGCATCTATACTATTACGTTTTGAGGGTATTAAGTATGGCTGTTAATAGTTTGATTAACTCTTCACAGGTAGCTCTTATCAAGTACAACATTATCGGCTTTCATAAAAACATTTGCCATCAAAATAGCTAATGCTTCTCTATCAACGTAGCGTACAAATACCCAATTATTAATTATTAATTGTTAATTATTAATTAAGACGCATCTCGTCCATGACAGGCCTTATACTTCTTCCCACTTCCACACGGGCAGGGATCATTCCTCCCGATCTTGGGGCCCACTACCACCGGCTGCTGTTTCACAGGTGTTGGATCATAATAGTCGTTTTCCGTTGGCGGCGCATCCACATCTTCTTTGTTGGCGCTCATACGGCTCATGTCTGTTTTTTTCTGACGGCCCTCTTT
>JANXRX010000006.1 GCA_025352905.1 Bacteroidota bacterium
CTTTTGGAGCCATGCAGGTAAGCGGACAGTCGGCCTATGGCGGAAAGAAACCGGCTGCTAAACCAACCACAACTACCACCACACCGGTAACAACGGGCAACTCGAACCTGAAAAATGGCAAGGATACCACTAAACCAAAACCGGGTGTAAGCCCTGTAGGCAATCAAAGCACGCCACAGGTAACGCCGCCAACCGTGGCAGCCCCAGCCGCATCTATCAGGTTTGATACTTCTAATCCCGGCGGATTTGATGCAAAACCCGAGATTGCTTTGCGTAATAACTATGCTACCGACAGGAGCCAGATCAAGGACCGTAAACCCCTTGAATATGAGAACCTGAGAGAAGATGATAATGTATGGAGTGAATTTATCTGGAGAGAGATAGACGCAAGGGAGAAAATGAACCAGCCGTTCATGTATCCCGGCCGCGATGATAACGGCGATCAGCGCTTCTTTTCTATCCTGCTCAATGCCATTAAAAATGACAGTGTAACCGCTTTTTCTTCGGATAACGACAGGTTCACTGTTCCGCTCACTACCGACCAGGTAATGGGTCTTACCTCCGGATCCCTTGATACGGTGGATGTAACCGATCCTGTAAACGGTACGGTTGAGAGGGTCATTACCAAAAAACCAAGATTCAGCTCCGATTCAGTATATACCTTCCGGATCAAGGAACAGTGGATATTTGATAAAGAGGCCAGCAGGATGTTTACCCGGATCATTGGTATTGCACCCATAGCCAAACAGGTAGTAGGTGGTAAATCGGTACCACGGGTACTGTTCTGGTTATATTATCCCGACCTGCGAAAAAGCTTTGCGAAGGTGGATGTGTACAATCCCAAGAACTTCTCCAGCCGGATGACCTGGGAGGAGCTGTTCGAAAGCCGCTATTTTTCCAGCTATATCATTAAATCAAGCGCCAATAACCCTGGCGATAAGTCATTACAGGCCATGATCAAGGATCCACTCTTCCGTTTACTGGAAGGGGAGAATATCCGTACCAGGATATTCAACTACGAACAGGATCTCTGGCAGTATTAAACCCTGTTTTAAGGTGTTTTTAACAGAAAAAGAGGCCCCAGGGCCTCTTTTTCTATATCGAAAACTATGTTAAGAATTATTTAACGCCGGGGTTGGAAAATTCGTTACAATCCTTAACTTCGTCACGGTTTTTCATAGGATATTGGATTTTAAAAAACGGGGCTGGATTTTTATCCTGGTCCCTTTTTTATTTTTTACCCCCGCCGCTGAAGTATTCCCTTACCAAACGGGCTTTTGCCTTCCCTATCAAAACAGCCAGTTCTTCTTCCGTTTTCTCTTTTATCTTTTTAACCGATCTGAATTCCTGCAATAATTGCTGTACGGTTTGCTGGCCGATTCCCGGGATGGTTTCCAGTTCATTGGTAAACGTTCCTTTCGATCGTTTATTTCGGTGGAAACTAATGCCAAAGCGGTGAACCTCGTCCCTGATACGGCGAACCAGTTTCAGGCTGTCGCTGTTCCAGGGCAGTTTGATGGATTCTGTATCCCCCGGGAAAAACAGTTCTTCCTCATTCTTTGCCAGCCCAACCACCGTAACCCGGCCAACCAGCCCCAGTTCGGTAATACTTTCCATGGCAGCGCTTAACTGCCCCTTGCCCCCGTCTATGATGATCAGTTGAGGCAAGGGCTGCTCCTCGCTTAACTGCCGCTTATACCGCCGGTACACCACTTCTTTCATCGTGGCAAAATCGTTGATACCCTCTACCGTTTTTACATTAAAATGCCGGTAATCGTTCTTACTGGGCAGGCCGTCTTTAAAACAGACCATCGCCGAAACGGGGTAACTCCCCTGGAAATTACTGTTGTCAAAACACTCTATATGCAGCGGTGGTGCCGGTAATTGCAGGTATTCCTGCAATTCATACAACACTTTCTTTTTCTCCTTATCGGTTTTCCCCTCCAGGTGCAGGATCTTCTTTTTGTTCAGTTCTTCCTTAAAATAACTCACATTCTTAATAGACAGATCCAATAGCTTCTTCTTATCACCCCCCCGTGGTACCGAAAACAGAACCGCAGGATCGGGATAATCAACAGGAAAAGGAACGATCACTTCACTGGCCAGGCTGTTAAAAGAAGTTCTGAGACTGGCAATTGCAAAACCCAGCACTTCGGCTTCTGTTTCTTCCAGTTTTGTTTCCAAAGGAACCGTATGCGTTTGTACGATCGTTCCGTTCTGTACCATCAGGTAGTTTACATAAGCGCGGTTCTCGTCTTTCAGGATAGAGAAAACATCGATATTGGACAAATGACTGCTTACCACCACGGAGCGCGACCGGTAGCTTTCCAGGTGTTCTATTTTTTTGCGTATGGCATCTGCTTTTTCAAAAGAAAGATCCGTAGCCAGCGATGTCATGTCAGATTTCAGGTGTTGTATCACCTGGTTAAGGTTTCCCTTCAGCATGTTGCGTACCTGCTGCAGGTCTTCATTATAATCTTCGGGTGTCTGTAATCCCTCACAGGGGCCTTTGCAGTTACCCAGGTGGTATTCGAGACAGACCTTGAATTTGCCTTTGCGTATGTTCTGTTCTGTCAGATTGAATTTGCAGTTGCGTAAGGGGATATATTGCCTGATAAAATCGATCAGCTCCCGCACTTTTCCTGCTGAGGTAAAGGGCCCCAGGTATTCTGAACCATCATTCAGTTTCTTCCTTGTCAGGAATATCCGGGGGAAGGGTTCTTTTTTGATTACAATATACGGATAGCTTTTATCGTCTTTCAGGTTGATATTATACCTGGGCTGGTACTCTTTAATCAATGAGTTCTCCAGCAAAAAAGCATCCTGTTCAGAATCAACTATGGTAAACTCGATGCGGTGGATCCGCTGAACCAGTTCATGCGTTTTATACGTAGTAAAGGTTTTAGAGAAATAGGAACCGATCCGCTTGCGTAATTCTTTGGCCTTGCCAACATACAATAACTGGTTATCCGCACTATAATATTTATAAATGCCGGGTTGATGGGGCAGTGTATGCGCTATTTGCTGAAATTCCTGTGCTGTCATAAATAAATACTGCGCCTATTGCGTATCGTTCCAGTTTACATAACTCTGTGCCGAAGAAGAGAACATGGCCCCTGCTGTTTTAAAACGGGTTACCTGGAAACTTTTATACGCTTTCCAGCTGTATTGTTCTGTAACCGTGGTATCCCCCGACATATATACCTTCTTGATAAATAAACGTTTGGCAAGATGGTTTTCATCGTTCAGTAAAATATCAATATGCTGTATATCGGTTTTCTGCGGATCAAGGGATGTATAGGTAAGGGTATAACTTTGTGTGCTCAGATCCCTGAAAACAGATTCAGTATATAATTGTTTGTTTTTTTGAAACAGCACAGACTGGGCCGTAAAGGCAGCGCCCCATGCAAGAAACTGGTCTTTGCTGATCATAACAGAATCTTTTTTACCGTTTAACTGGTTGATCTGGTAAATAGGGAAATTGCGGAGATCTACATAGGCCAGCTGTTCCCTAAAAAAATCAGCTATTGCATAGTAATGGGCCGTATCACCCGTAACCGGTGTTGCTTTTGCCTGATGGGGGTCTGTATTACAGGCAACGGTCAGATACAAAAAACAAACACAGCATATCCTTTTCATCCGGCAAAAATATTCAAACATTACCATAAAAAAACAGGCGCAATGCGCCCGCAGCTATTTAACGGCCGGTATTCGCAGGGATACCAATGTATTATTTGATCTGTTTGGTGATGCCTAAACGAATACCATAATCCAGCAGGTATTCTTTGATCGGATAGAGGTTGGAATAAGATGGCAAATGCTGGTACCGTACCTGCGGACCTACTGTAAATAAGGTGGCGCCCGCCTTATAGGTAATATTGAATCCCACGCTGGTATTGATGTTCCATTTGCGGATCAGGTCATTACCATTTGTATAATGTTTGTAATCGGTCGACAACAGGTAAGTATTGGTATTCAGCGCAAGCGTTGGCTGTACAGAACCCTCTGCATTTATGCCGATATGTTTACCCTGTATCACATCCCACTGGATACCGATAGGCACCGATAACTGGTAAACCCTGTTATCTAACTGTGTTTTCCGGTAGCCGGTATTGTTATTGTAAGGGGAATAAAAATTAATGGTTTCAATGCCACGGTAGTTGATCAGCGTAAGCGAGGTAAGATCGTTCGTGAGCGACTGGAATGTTTCAATATAATATTGACGGACGTTCAGCTGCAACCCGGTTTTGAATTTCAGCTTACTGGTCATATTATACAACAAACCAAAACCTATTTCAAGGCCAAGGGCGGGTTTATGTCTTACCACATCGTTTATATCCGCCGTTGCGTTCTGGCTTAAAGGAATATTCTGTGTAGCAGCTACGGCAGGTTGTATGATCTCTTTCACCTTCTGATCGGTTAACCTGCGGTAACTGGAAGAAGGCGTTACGTAAAACTGGAACCCGAATTTTGAGTTCCGGTTACGGGCAGGAACATTGGAAATAAAATTGAAATCTTTAAAGAAAGCATCCGGCGAGGTATGATCGTCTGGTTTCCTTGCGAGGATCTTTGCGGGTATTTCTGTAACAGGTTCGGGAACAACGGTTATTTTAGCAAGTTCGGCCATACGCGCCTCTTCCCTGGCCATATCTGCTTCTATGGCAAGTAATGCGGCATTTCCCGGTTCTTGTGATAGTTGTAAAGCCGAGAGATCCTTTTGTGTTGCTTTTTCCATATTCCTCTCTGTAGATCCTGAATGAGCAGGTATCACGGCAGCATCGCGGATAGCGTTGGTAGCCACGATCTCATCCTGGTAGGCGGCTGCCGGGTTATCCTGTCTCAAGTCTGCAAAAGTTTCGGCGGTGATCTGCTCAGGAGCGATCTGTTGAAAATACTGTGTATTCTTTTCAGTAGCGGTAACCGGTGCCGGGGTGTTCGATGTATTTACTGCAACAGAACGGTTTACCTGTGTTACACTAACAGGTAACGGATGATCGATCGGGTGGTTGTTAAGTAAAGTAGATAAGGTAAGCGCGGTGATAATGAATAAAGAAATAAAGGTGAGCGCCGGCCAGGCCCGGTAACCGTGTATCTGCGTACGGATATTTTTCCAGATATGATCCGAAGGATACACCCTGTGCTGTTTTACCTCATCCTGTAAAAACTGCTCAAATTCGTCGTCTTGGTATATCTGGTTTTTCATATACAAAAAGCATCGTCACTACTGTTTTTTTAAAGCGATCAGCCAATTGAATTCTTCTTTTGGCTTTTCGATAATTTTTTTCCTGATCAGGATCACTTCCAGCATCGCTTTTGACCGCGTGTACTGGCTACGGCTCGTGCTTTCTTCAATGTCGAGCATTTCGCCGATCTCTTTATGACTGTATCCTTCCAGTGCATACAGGTTTAACACGGTGCGGTAGCCCAACGGTAATAACCTGATACATTCAATGATCTGTCTTGCCTGCATAATCGAAGGAATGGTCTCTTCTTTTACCTGCAGGTAATTGGCATAAGCGAGGTCAACATTTTCGTTGAACTTCTTATATTTTTTCAAAAAGTTGATGCAGGTATGCACGATAATGCGCCTGATCCAACCTTCAAATGCACCCTTATTCTGAAAAGTGTGCATTTGGGTAAACACTTTGATAAAACCTTCCTGTAACATATCCTCGGCGTCTTCACGGCTTTGTGCAAACCGATAACAAACGCTTAGCATTTTAGGGCTATAACGGTTGTATAGTTCGCGCTGTGCAGCTGCGTCGTTGTGTAAACAGCCTGTAATGATGGCTTGTTCCGTCATGTAGGGGGAGAATGTTTACCTAAATATAGACATTAATACCCTTTGAAAGCTGCATTGCAAAGGAAGAAACCTGATTAAATCAGGGTTAAACCCGGTCAATCCCGGTTTCTCGGGCTAAATAATGGTTTAAATTCAGGCAACACAGTATACCGATCGAGTATCCTGTTAAAAGTGAAATCCGATATTTTATGGACAGAAGGGCTTTTTTAACAGGCAATCAACTACCTGCCAATGAGGATATGCCAATGGTGGAACCACCGCCACCACCCGCCGGCGGATTAGCGCCATACGCCGGAACCTGGACTGAAAACGAAGTGATCCATTTGCTCAAAAGAACCCTTTTCGGCGCCACCAGAACGGATATCAACTATTTTAAAACAAGAACCTTTCTCCAATCCGTAAATGAGATCCTTAACCCGGTTGCGCCATTGCCCAACCCGCCGCTGAAAGAATATGCCACGCCAACCAATGCCACTACGCCGGATCCTTTGATATTACAGGGTACCACCTGGGTAACCGATCCGAGCACAGACGGTACCGTGAACAGCTTACGCACGGCCTCTTTTAAAAAATGGTGGATGGGTGTGATGATTAACCAGGACAGGAGCATCCGCGAAAAAATGACACTTTTCTGGCACAACCATTTTTCTACTGAAACAAGTACGATCGGGAACGCACAATTCATATACAATCACCATACCTTACTTCGTACCAACGCACTGGGTAATTTTAAATCGCTTGTACGTACGGTTACGATCGACCCCGGTATGCTGGTATACCTGAACGGGCAATACAATACCGTTTCTGCACCCGATGAAAATTATGGAAGGGAATTACAGGAACTGTTCTGCTGCGGCAAGGGCCCCGATTCGCAATACACGGAATCTGATGTAAAAGCAGCGGCGCGTGTGCTCACCGGCTGGAAAAATAATTCCGCTACACTCAGTTCTTCCTTCGATAGTAACCGGCATGATAAAGGAAACAAACAATTCTCTGCTTTTTATAATAATACACTTATTGCAGGCAGAACAGGCGCTACGGCCGGGGATCTTGAACTCGATGATTTTCTGACTATGATCTTTGCCACACAGGAAGTGGCCAAATATATCTGTAGACGCTTATACCGCTGGTTTGTATATTATGATATCGATAGTACCGTTGAAGCCAATATCATTACGCCGCTGGCGGATCTTCTCCGCACGAATAATTACGAGATCAAACCGGTATTGGATACGTTACTGAAGAGCGAACATTTTTTTGATATCCTTGCAAGGGGGTGCCAGATAAAAAGCCCGGTTGACCTGGTAGTGGGTATGTGCAGGGAATTTACGGTTGCCTTCCCCGTAGTCACTGATTATATTTCCAATTATGGGATGAATAATTACCTGGTGAGCTGGGTTACCAATATGCAGCAAAGCATCGGGGATCCGCCGGATGTAAGCGGCTGGAAAGCCTATTACCAGGAACCGCAGTTCTATGAAATCTGGATCAACAGTGATACACTTCCGAAAAGAAACCAGTTCACGGATACGATGGTGGTGAACGGCTACACGTTTAATGGCCTGAAGATATTAGTGGATGGTGCGGAGTTTGCCAAGACATTGTCTAACCCCGGAGATCCTAATATACTGTTGGATGACCTGCTTACGATCATGTACCGGGTAGATATTTCAGCTGCATCGAAGACACAATTAAAAACAGATATTTTACTGGGGGGCCAAACCTCCGACTATTACTGGACAGATGCCTGGAATACTTTTATCACTACCCCCGGTAACGCTTCCAATACCACCACTATCCGTAACCGTTTGCGCGACCTGATCAAATACCTGATGGACCTGGCTGAATATCAACTGGCTTAAACATGTGAATATGAAAAGAAGAGATTTTTTACGCAATGCCCTTCCTGCCGGTGTGCTACTTCCTTCATTGGTAGGCGGTTTTTCTTTCCGGGCATTCAGCGCTGAATCGGGTATCATGCGGTCATTGATGCTCCCGGTTACCGAAACAGACCATGTGTTTGTGATCATACAGCTAAACGGCGGAAATGATGGCTTGAATATGGTAGTACCCATAGAGAATTTTGCGAATTATGTAAATGCACGTTCCAATATTTATATACCTGAAAACAAAGTGTTGGCGCTGAACGGGAAAGCAGGGCTGCACCCCGCCATGACGGGCCTGTACAGCATGTATTCTGAAGGGCAGTTAAAAGTGGTTCAGTCGGTAGGCTATCCCCAACCCAGTTTTTCTCATTTCAGGGCAACGGATATCTGGATGAGCGCGAGCGACAGCGCTACGGTTGTGGATAGCGGATGGGCGGGGCGTTATCTTAATTATGAGTATCCCAATTTTCCGAATGGCTATCCCAATGCCAGTATGAAAGACCCGCTGGCCATACAGATCGGCTCATCCACTTCTTTAACATCACAGGGACCGGCGGTGAACATGGCCATCAGCATCAGCAGCACGAGCAATTTTTATAATCTTCTTAATGGTATACAGGATCCGGCACCGGATACACCTGCAGGTAAAGAATTAAAATATGTTCGCCTCGTGGCTCAGCAAACACAGGCATATGCTTCCGTTATTAAAGATGCGGCTACCAAGGTACCGCAGCAGGCTACCTATCCAACCAATAATTCGCTGGGCGACCAGTTAAAGATCGTTGCACGCCTGATCAAGGGTGGTTTGCAAACAAGGGTGTACATGGTAAACTACGGTGGTTTTGATACACATTCACTACAGGTAAACAGCAATGATGCCACAACGGGCAACCATGCCAACCTTTTAAAAAATGTAAGCGATGCCATTAAAGCTTTCCAGGATGATCTCAAATTTCTGGGTGTGGATGAAAGGGTAGTGGGGATGACTTTTTCTGAGTTTGGCCGCCGCATTAAAAGTAATGGCAGTACCGGTACCGATCATGGTTCAGCCGCTCCTTTATTTGTGTTTGGTAAAAATGTATTGGGAGGCGTACTTGGCGATACCCCTGTGATTCCTGTCAATGCAACGGTGAATGATAACGTTCCTTTTCAATATGATTTCAGGAGTGTGTATGCCACCATACTTTCCAATTGGCTATGTGTGAACGATCTTGACCTTCAGCAGGTAATGCTGAAAAATTTCCAGGTACTACCGTTGGTAAATGCGGCAGCCTGTAAAAAAGCGGTAAACCTTTCAGGCGATTTGCTGGTAAGTAATTATCCCAATCCATTCAGCACCTCCACGATCATCACTTTCAAAACCGCCGGGGGTCATACCCTGATCCAGATCATCGATACCACGGGGAAAGTGATCACCAACCTGACCGACCAGGACTATACGGCTGGTAACTATACAGTTGTTTTTGATGGCAGTTCCCTGCCCGCAGGCGTTTATTACGCAAGATTGCAGAATATGGCCGTACAGCAGGTTCGCCCGATGATCAAGGTCCGTTAAGGCAATCTGGCTAAAAAAGCCTAAGTTTGCAACAACGTAACAAATTACACCTGCTCCTCTCCGCTAACATAAGACGTGTTTTAGCCGGTTTTTTACTGGTGATCTTTGCATTCGGCATTACTCCGAAGCGAACACTCCATAACCTGGTGGCCAATCACAAAGACGGTTCAGGAAAAGCGGCTTCTCAAAACTTACCTCAAACAGAGATCGGCCGGTCAACATTCAATTGCCAGTGCGATAACCTTGTTAGTGAATCTCCTTTTGTAGCAGAATCATTTCCTGCGTATCAATCCTTCGATATTAGTTTCCCATCATACCACAGTAAACTGGCCGCAGTTTGGTATTCGCCCAACCTGATCAGCTTCAGGCTCCGGGGACCACCCATGGTTTAATTGATCGCTCATCTATTCCCGGTAAGCTTTTTGCTTACATTCTTTATTGCTTTCATGATAACCTGTGATGTAGCCTACCCTTAAACCGAATTTATTTATGAAACTATTTATACTAAAAAGAGCGATATGTTTTTTATCGCTCCTGGGCATTTTATTTTGTTCATCTTCTTTTGCATCACCCCTGCCCGGCATGGGCTCTCTTAGTGGTACGGTAGCGGATGCAAAATCAAAAAAACCATTACCCGGCGCAACGGTTTCCATTCCCGACCTGAAACTGGTAGTGGCAACAGATACAATGGGAAAATTTAATTTTAAAAATCTCCCGCTCGGCACTTTCCTGGTCGAGATAAAATTTGAAGGATATAAAAGCATCACCCGTAATGTTCCGCTCAACGGTATTGTGAACCAAAGCTTCCTGCTGGATGAAAGCGCTACAGAGATCAGTGAAGTGGTAGTTACCGGTAGTTCTAAGGCAACGCAGATTAAACGAAATCCCGTGCCGATCGTATCTGTTAACCATGATTACCTGGTTACCAACCTCAATACGAATGCCATCGACGGGATCGCGAAGATCCCGGGCGTACGCGCGGTAACCACCGGACCTAATGTTTCAAAACCGGTTATCCGCGGTCTTGGTTATAACCGGATCCTTACCTTATACGATGGGGTAAGACAGGAGGGTCAGCAATGGGGTGATGAGCATGGCATTGAGGTAGACCAGTATAGCATTGATAAGGCCGAAATCATCAAAGGACCGGCCAGTTTAAGTTATGGTTCTGATGCCCTTGCGGGTGTAGTGAATCTCATACCTACCCAGGCGCCGCCTGAAGGAAAAATGATTGGTGATATAACAACAGAATACCAGACCAATAACAAATATTTTGGCGGTTCCGCCATGTTGGGCGCTACAAAGAACGGCCTCGAATGGATGGGAAGGATATCGCATAAACAAGCCACCAATTACCAGGATAAATTTGACGGCCGGGTATTTGGTACCGCATTCAAAGAAACGGATGCGAATGCATCTATCGGCCTGCACCGTAAATGGGGGTACTCGCATCTTAACCTTGTTTTGTATGACGACCAGCAGGAAATCCCTGACGGTAGCAGGGACAGCGCCAGCAGGCGTTTTACGCGCCAGATCTCGGAAGCGGATACAGTTCGCCAGATCGTTTCAGATGCCGACCTGAACAGTTATAGTATTGAAAAACTTCACCAGCGCGTACAACACTACCGCGCGTTCCTCGCCAATAATTTTACCATCGGTAACGGAAGACTGGATGTAAACCTTGGTTTCCAGCGAAGCGTGCGGCGCGAGTTCAGTCACCCGGTATTATACACCATCCCCGGCCTCTACCTCCAACTTAATTCCTATACCTATGATGTCAAATATCATTTCCCGGAAAATAATAACTGGAACATGAGCATTGGCGTGAATGGTATGTACCAGCAGCATACGGCTACGAATGGCACAGAATTCATCATCCCCTCTTACCGGCAATTTGATATCGGTGGATTCGCGCTGGTGAAAAAAAGTATCGGTAAACTGGATATTGCGGGTGGTTTGCGATACGATATCCGTTCATACAATAATGACGCGTTATTCACTTCTGTAAATCCTGCTACCGGTTTTGATATGCCTGTGAGTGCGAATACACCGGGCGCCAACAAACCATTTGCTGATTACAGCAAAACTTTTTCCGGTATGTCGGGCAGTTTGGGCGGCACCTATAATTTTACGGACGCCTTTTCTATGAAAGCCAATATAGCAAGGGGTTTCCGTTCGCCCAATATTTCAGAGATCTCTGCCAATGGCGTGCACCCCGGTACCAATATTTACCAGATAGGCAATGACCATTTTCAACCGGAATTCAATTTGCAGGAAGACATCGGTTTTGTGTACTCATCCAAACGTGCGGTGATACAGGTAAACCTGTTCAATAATTTTATCAGTAATTATATCTATAATGCAAAACTGACGGGCGCAAACGGGCAGGATTCGGTGATCGTTGCCGGCAACCAGACCTTCCAGTTCCAGGCAAGCCGCGCCGACCTGTATGGGGGCGAACTGAATATCGACCTCCATCCTGTAAAGACTTTGCATTTTGAAAACAGTTTGTCTGTTGTATATGCCGTTAATAAAGGTGTTGCTGGCAAAACAGTTTCTGATAGTACGCAATACCTTCCCCAGATCCCGCCGATCCATGGGCTTTCTGAATTGAGGCTGGATTTTGACCTGGCTTCTCTGGATATCAAACACGGATTTATCAAGGCCCAGGTTGAATATTATGGCCCACAAAACCGGATCTTCTCAGCATATGGCACAGAAACCGCTACCGCGGGATATACCTTATTTAATGCAGGGGTTGGTGGCAGCTTTACCAGCAAAAAAGGAAAGACCGTTGTGAGTGCCTATATTATGGGGAATAACCTGTTTAACACCGCTTACCAGGATCACCTGAGCCGTTTAAAATACTTTGAAGAATATCCCGGCAACTTTACGGGAAGAAATGGTATCTATAATATGGGAAGGAATATCGCTTTCAAACTAAGCTTCCCGATCAATACGAGTATATCAAAAGGATGATAATCCTGATCGTCAGTCGTGAGAGAATTTACTCACGACTGACGCTTCACGATCTATTTTATTACCGGCAGAATGATCTTGGACTCATTCTCATATACCCTGATGGTTGCTTTCTGAAAATCGGCTTCACCGGCTTTGTAGATATCCGTGAACTTTTGCGGGTTCCTGTCAACCAGCGGGAACCAGCTGCTTTGTACCTGTACCATGATACGGTGGCCTTTCTTAAAAGTGTGTGCTA
>JANXRX010000016.1 GCA_025352905.1 Bacteroidota bacterium
CCATTTACTGATTACTAAACATTGATTATTAATTATTAATTACTAATTATTAATTAAGATGCCCAATCCACGTTTAGCAGCCAGATACGCAAAAAGCTTACTTGACCTTGCCACTGAAAAAGGCCAGCTGGAAGCAGTGTATGCCGATATGAAATACCTTGAGGCGGTTTGCAAAGCGAGTAAAGATTTTGTAAATCTTTTGAGAAGCCCGGTTATTAAGGCTGATCAGAAAAACTCGATCATTACCGCGGTTACAAAGGGAAAGATCAGCGAGTTAACAGCTTCTTTTAATCACCTGCTGGTTAAAAAAGGCAGGGAATTTGATCTGCCGGAAATAGCATACGCGTTTGTTGGCCAGTATAACGAGATCAAGGGCATTCATCGGGTAAAACTGACCACTGCTGTTGAAGTAAGTGCAGAAGTTAAGAAAGCCATTGAATTAAAAGTGCAGAACGAAAAAGGGATGGGCACTATTGAACTGGAAACAGCAACAGACGAAAGCCTGATCGGCGGTTTTGTGCTCGAGTTCAATAATAACCTGGTTGATGCCAGTATCCTGCGCGATCTGAAGGATATTAAAAAACAGTTTAACAGGAACCTTTTCGTGCATACCCTTCGATAAGCATTACCAAATATTTATAACGATAACTTTAAAAGTAGATAGATCATGGTAGACATTAAACCCGACGAAATATCAGCGATACTGAGGCAGCAGCTCAGCAATTTTAATGCCTCGGCTGACCTGGAAGAAGTGGGTACCGTATTACAGGTAGGTGATGGTATTGCCCGTGTATACGGCCTGAATGGCGTGCGCAGCGGTGAACTGGTAGAATTTGAAAGTGGTGTAAAAGCTATCGCCCTTAACCTGGAAGAAGACAACGTAGGTGTGGTACTGATGGGTGAAAGCGGTGATATCAAAGAGGGCGCCAAAGTAAAAAGAACCGGGCAGATCGCATCGATCAAAGTAGGGGAAGGTGTGGTTGGCCGTGTGATCAATACACTGGGTGAGCCGATCGATGGCAAAGGACCCCTGACCGGTGAACTATATGAAATGCCCCTGGAGCGTAAAGCGCCTGGTGTTATTTACCGTGAACCGGTAAAAGAACCACTGCAAACAGGTATCAAAGCGATTGATGCAATGATCCCGGTAGGCCGCGGACAGCGTGAGCTGGTAATCGGTGACCGCCAGACTGGTAAAACAGCTATTTGTGTAGATACCATCATCAACCAGAAAGAATTTTACGATGCAGGCAAGCCTGTTTACTGTATATATGTGGCTATCGGTCAGAAAGCTTCTACGGTTGCCGGCGTTATGAAAACTTTATCTGATAATGGAGCGATGGCATTTACCACGATCGTTTGTGCCTCTGCCTCAGATCCGGCGCCGTTACAATTCTACGCACCGTTTGCAGGCGCAGCGATAGGAGAGTTCTTCCGCGATACAGGCCGCCCGGCGCTGATCATTTATGATGACCTGTCGAAACAGGCCGTTGCTTATCGTGAAGTATCTCTTTTATTAAGAAGACCACCCGGACGTGAGGCATATCCCGGTGATGTATTCTACCTGCACAGCCGTTTACTGGAAAGAGCCGCAAAAGTTATTGCCAATGATGATGTGGCCAAAAACATGAACGATCTTCCTGAATCTATTAAACATTTAGTGAAAGGAGGAGGTTCTCTAACCGCCCTGCCGATCATTGAAACACAGGCGGGTGATGTATCTGCCTATATCCCTACAAATGTGATCTCTATTACTGACGGGCAGATCTTCCTCGAAGGAAACCTGTTCAATGCAGGGATCCGGCCGGCTATTAATGTGGGTATTTCTGTAAGTCGGGTAGGAGGAAATGCACAGATCAAATCAATGAAAAAAGTGGCAGGTACGCTCAAGCTCGACCAGGCGCTATACCGCGAACTGGAAGCTTTCTCTAAATTCGGTGGCGACCTGGATGCGGCTACCAAGAATGTGATCGATAAAGGTGCGAGGAACGTAGAGATCCTGAAACAGTTGCAATACTCGCCCATGTCTGTTGAAAAACAGGTGGCAATCATCTATCTCGGTACACAGGGGCTGCTCAAAGAGGTGTCTGTACGGAAAGTAAAAGAATTTGAATCACACTTCCTGCTGGAAATGGAAAACAAATTACCGGATGTACTGGCAGAATTTAAAAAAGGACAGTTGAATGATGAAAGTATTGCCAAAATGGTTGATATGGCCAAAGGATTGATGGCGCAGTATCACTGATCTGGTTAATCACGGATAAATAACTATAATGACCCCTGAATTTCAGGGGTCATTTTTTTACCCGGCAATGCTTTTTTCACCAAAAAATCTTCAATCAGCAGTTTTTATTAATTGCTCTAATCAGATTAATACAATGTAAATCAATCATTTAAGTAAAAAATGAAAATATTTATTAAATAGTTTGGTTTATAAAATAAACTATTCTATGTTTGTCCTGTCAAATCAAGGCAACCATGAAAAAACTAACAATCCTGCTTCTCACCGTTGTAACAGCGGGCTGGGTAAATGCCCAGGTAAAAATTACCGGAACCGTTAAAGATACCCGCGGACATATTGTTGCAGGGGCAAGCATACAGGTAAAAGGTTCTTATGATGGCGGGGTAAGCGATTCGGCCGGTCATTTTTCTTTCAAGACTTTTGAGAAAGGGCAGCAAACGATCACTGCCGGAAATATCGGGTACAAATCCGGGGAACAGGTAGTTACAATTGGCACCGATCCGCTTGAAATTAATTTTAATATTAAAGAAGAAGTGAATGAATTAAAAGCCGTTACCGTTACGGCCGGAAGTTTTGAAGCGGGCGACAGGAAAAGGGCCGCTACCGTACTGAGCTCGCTGGATGTGGTAACCACCGGTGGTGCAAATGCAGATATCACTGCTGTGATCAAGACCCTTCCCGGCGCGCAACAGATAGGTGAGCAGGAAGGCTTATTTGTACGCGGGGGCGCGGGTTATGAAACCAAACAGTTTATTGATGGTACGGTTGTAAACAATCCTTACTTCACCAGCGTACCCGACC
The DNA here is from genome assembly GCA_025352905.1 of Bacteroidota bacterium. Taxonomy (GTDB): domain Bacteria; phylum Bacteroidota; class Bacteroidia; order Chitinophagales; family Chitinophagaceae; genus Sediminibacterium. Next base: position 3,044 of record JANXRX010000016.1, read on the forward strand.
TGGCGCAACGAGGCCGTTTTTCTCCATTCCTCTTCAAGGGTACCATATTCAGTACAGGTGGTTATTCAGCCTTGTATGGTGAGGCGCTATCTTCCGCACTGATCCTGGAAAGCATAGATATCCCGGAACGCTCTGAGGCAAGCGCCAGCTTTTCGCCCATAATTATAGGAGCAGGGCTACAGGAAATTGCCAGGGATAAAAAATCGTCCTGGGGCATGCAGTACAATTATACAAATCTCGCTGGCTATTTTGCGGTCGTAAAACAAAAGCCGGATTATTTTACCGTACCCGCTTTTCATGCCGCGGATGCCAACTTCCGTATCAAAACGAAAAAAGGCGGTATCATAAAATACTATACCACTTTTGCCGCCAATCACCTCGGCCTGCGCCGGCCAAATATTGATGACCCAACGCTGAAGAATGCTTTTGGTTTGAAAAACACCAACTGGTACAATAACCTGAGCTGGAAAGAGAACATTGGTAATGGCTGGAAAATGAACCTGGGAATGAGTTTCAGCACCGACCATAATGATATTACCAACCAGATACAAAACCAGAATAATGCGGCTGTTATCACGGGTTTATACTGGATAGACAGTACCAATTTTGCGCTTACTTCGAGAAACGATCTTAGCCAGTTCAAAGCTGTATTTGATAAAAGGTTAAGCGGGATCAGCGTACTCCGTTTTGGCGGCGAATACCAGTATAGCTATAGCAAGACCATTTATAATACGTATCATCCTTTTTTGTCAGACCATTTCAGGGCAGTATTTAGTGAGGCCGATCTGTATATTACCAATGACCTTGCTGCCAAGATCGGTGCCAGGCTGGAGCAGTCTTCATTGTTAGACAAAGTCAATTTTGCTCCCCGTTTGTCATTAGCGTATAAAACAGGAAAGGATGCGCAAATGAGTATCGCGTATGGCGAATTTTACCAGAAGCCCGAAAACACGCTTCTTAATTATACAACTAATCTCGGATATGCACGGGCCACACACTATATCATTAATTACATCAAGACCACCGCCCTGCAAACATTCCGGATAGAAGCATTTGATAAAGAATACCATGACCTGGTAAAAACAGCGCCAACCTATAACAACAGTGGAAGCGGGTATGCAAGAGGGATCGAACTGTTCTGGAGAGATAAAAAATCCATCCAGGGCCTGGATTACTGGATCAGTTATTCATACCTGGATACAAAACGCGATTACCTGAATTATCCAAAACAATTGCAACCCAGTTTTGCAGCGGATCATACCGCATCGCTGGTAGTAAAAAGATTTATCACCAAGATCAACACCGGGTTCAATTTTACGTACTCTTATGCAACCGGCAGACCCTATTATAACCTGGTGCCCAACGGAAGTACCTTACTATATACAATAGCAGACCAAGGCAAGACCATCGATTACAACACCCTTGGGTTCAGTATGAATTACCTGAGCTCGATCGGAAAAGCATATGGTGTGATTGTGGCTTCGGTAACCAATGTGCTTAACAGCAACCAGGTATTCGGATATAACTACTCGCATACCGGCCTTTATAAAGAAGCGATCACACCGGCGGCCCCGCAGTTCTTTTTCCTGGGCCTGTTCCTGAGCTGGGGAGTTGACAGGCGGC
>JANXRX010000028.1 GCA_025352905.1 Bacteroidota bacterium
TCCCTTCACCCAGCATGCTCCACTTGAATCCCTTATAGCGGGGGCTCGAAAGGGTGGTCTTCACACTGCCCAGCTTGGATGGGGTTTGTAGCCTTTCAGCCCGAAAAAAAGTACGACCACGAAACAAATAAGCGGGATCACATAACCGTATTGGATATTATGGGTCAGATCCGTAATATAACCCAACAAAGGAGGCAATAAAGCGCCACCCACGATCGACATAACAATCAGGCTGCTGCCCATTTCGGTATCTGTGCCAAGGTTCCGTATCCCCAGAGAAAATATAGTAGGGAACATGATCGACATAAAGAAAGCGATACCGATCACTGCATATACCGTTATCATCCCCGTGAGGGTAATGGCCGCTATGCATAACAATATATTCATGAATGCATACAAGGCCAGTAATTTTGGAGGAGAGATGAACCGCATAAAGAACGTGCCTGCAAAACGGCCCACCATAAAAGCCATTCCACAACCCCAGCCTAAATAATCGGCGGCTTTGATTTTATCAATACCTGCCGATTTTATCGCGAACAGGATAAAAAAACTAAACACACAAACCTGTGCCCCTACATAAAAAAATTGTGCGGTTACGGCCCAAACCAGGTGTTTATGCCGTAGTGCATGCATGATACCCCGCCCACTATCGGCCGCAGTATCCTCCTTTATATCCGGCAGGTGAATAAATGCAAAAATCAGGGCGATCAATACGATCACACATCCCAGGATAAAATAAGGCGTTTTTACAGATGCTGCCTCCGAGGCAAGCGCCATTTGCCGTGCACCCGCATCCATCGCATTCAATGCTTCATCAGAAAACCCTTTGGTAAGGATCATCCTTGCACCAATGATCGGGGCCAATGTTGCCGCGAGCCCGTTAAAGGACTGAGCAAAATTAAGACGTTGCGTGGAAGTAGCCGGATCACCCAATAAAGAAGCATACGGGTTGGCGGCGGTTTCGAGTATGGTTAATCCACAGGCGATGATGAACAGCGCCATCAGGAAATAGGTATATTGTTGCGTATTGGCAGCGGGTATAAATAAAAAAGAACCGATCGCAAATAAGATAAGTCCCGAAATGATCCCACGCCGGTAACCATATCGTTTCATAATATATCCCGCGGGCAGGGCCATCAAAAAATAAGCAATAAAAACGGATGAATCAACCAGCGATGATTGTAAAGTGGAAAGACTAAAAGATTTTTTGAGATGCGGTATCAGTATCGGGTCGAGATTATGCACAAACCCCCACATAAAGAAAAGAGAGGTAACCATGATAAAAGCAAACCGGGTATTATTCTTAGCAGCAGCCATCGCATGTATTTGAGGGCATTAAGATAATTGAAGTTTTTTACTTTCTGAGATTTACTCACCCCCCGGCCCCCTCTCTACAAGTAGAGAGGGGGAGGTTTAATTCACTTCTCTACTTGTAGAGAGGGGTGGCAAACGAAGTGAAGCCGGGGTGAGTTACTTTCTTTTGGTTCCCGCATACAACTCATATTCCAGCAGCCGGCAATCGATCGTTGCATTAAAAAATTCAATTCTCCGGGAAGGTTTTAATCGTATTTTTTTTGCAAGATCCAGGTTTCCTGTAAAAATATACCCTGTATAACCCTTACAGCTATTCTTTAAAAAATCGCCGATCCTTGCATAGGTAACATTCAGTTCGATCTCATCCCCCAGCCTTTCCCCGTATTCAGGGTTGAACATAATGATACCGCCGGCTTCTTCAGGTACAGTTGTCTTTTCAAAATCGCCCGTCTCAAAACGGATCAGTTTGTCAACACCTGCGGCAGCAGCATTTATTTTAGCGATGTTGATAGCCTGTTCACTGATATCAGATGCAATGATCTGTATGCCCGCTACCTCCTGTACCTGCTCATCTATCCGTTGTTTTTCTGTTGTGTACATGGCTTCCGCATACCCTTTTATACTCATAAAAGCATAACGGGTACGTAACAGTCCCGGCACCCGGCGGGTAGCGATCAGTGCTGCTTCAATAGCAAGGGTACCCGAACCGCACATGGGGTTGATAAAAGGCGCTTGCCTGTTCCATTTAGTAGATAAAATAGTAGCGGCAGCAAGCGCTTCGAGCATCGGCGCCTTTCCTGGCAGTTTGCGATAACCATGTTTGGCAAGCGTTTCGCCTGAAGTATCTATGAATATCTCGGCCTCTTCGTGTTTCCAGTACAGGTAGATCACTGCGCCTGTTTGTTCAGAGCCGGTAGATGGACGCTTACCCGTTTCATTACGCATATGGTCAACGATCGCGTCTTTTACCCGCAGGTTGGCAAACAGGTTGGTTTGTATGGTTGGATGAAAAACATTACTGGTAACCGAAAAATAACCATCGGGTTCAATGATCGTTTCCCAGGGAAGTGTAACCAACTGTTGGTACAATTCATCCGGGTGATCGCAGGCAAACGCTTTGAGTGAATACATGACCTGGCTGGCACACCGCAAATTAAGGTTCAGCCGTATGCAATCCGTAACCGTTCCATATAGCTCCACTCCTGTCTGAAAAGAACGCACGACTGTAAAACCCAGCTCCGTAACTTCTGATTGTAATGCGGGCGCCAGCCATTTATGACAGGTGATGATGATCCGGCCGGGATTGGTGAAGACTTGCATAGCTGCAAACATAAGCAATAAGGGATCGTGAGGCGTCAGTCGTGAGGCGTGAGTATTTTTTAGCCTCACAACTCATGTCTCACACCTCACGGACTCTATTATTCGTATTTTCAATTTTTATTCGCAAAACCCGATCTCTTTAATCGTATTAATATGGACAGTTACAGTAAACAAATGCAGATCCGATGGAGTGATATGGACCCGAATTTTCATTTACGGCATTCCGTATATTATGACCTCGGGGCCACACTGCGCACTTTTTTTCTTACAGAACATGGGATCACGCCTGCGGTGATGATGGAAAAACAGATTGGGCCGATATTGTTCAGGGAAGAATGTGTGTTTAAAAGAGAGATCCATTTCGGCGATCCGGTTGAGATCAATGTAAAACTGGTGAAATGTACAGAAGATATGGGTCGCTGGACGATGCGGCACGAGGTATGGAAAAACAGTGACACCCTCAGCGCTATTATCACCATTGATGGCGCATGGATGCATACGGGCCTGCGAAAACTGATTTTACCACCGCCGGAGTTCCACAAACTATTTGAAGAATTTCCGCGCGCAGATGATTTCGAATGGACCCGGCGTTAAGGAAACTACTTACAGCATAAAAAAAATCCCCCGTGGATAACGGGGGATGGGTTTTTCATGGATAAATAAAATAAGTTACAGTACACTCTGCCATCCCAGGTGGGCACTCTTGCTTTTCCGGTGGATGTTCCACAGATCTATTACACCAAAACTGGGTGCTTTTTTGCTTTTTGAGTTGTTTACTTTGATGACACCAGTTGCAACAGTTTCTTTTACTTCATTTACCAGTTGTTTCAGTTGATTCGCTTCTATTTGGACAATAGAAGGCATGACATTACTTTTCATAATATTCTAATTTTATTATTTCGTTTTTACTGAGCGGAACGGGAGAAAAAACCAATTCAATCGTTAGAAGAATTCCTTCAAAATATCACCCCAGGGAAACTTGATATATAGGTATCGCTCAGTTTCTGGGTGCAAAAGTACTACTTAGTAAATTACTAAACAAATAAAAGTGTAAATACAATGTTAATGTGGGATTTAGTTCCTTACAAATAGATCATGGTTCATAGTATTTATTTCTTACCATGATCTATAGGCTATGAACGCTGTTGTTCGAGATTACTTCCACGTCGGGCTTTGATTCATCTGTAAGCGGAACCTTTCCCCTGTTGCTTCTGATGACGCGGGAGAACAAAGAGATTTCCTTATCAAAAAGAAACCGGAAAAAAAGTTTTGTCCAGGAAGTATGGTAAGAAAGTGTATCGTAAAATTCGGGTGCATCTTTCCGGATCTGTGGCAATTTATTCCAGGGTATAGATGGAAAATCGTGGTGCTCATTGTGGTAACCCACATTAAAAGATATTTTATTCAGCGGACCATAATAACTATAGGTTTCCTGTTCGCCATGTGTTAAATAATGTTCCTGTATCCATCTGGCACCAAGCGGGTGCAAACCTACTGAAAAGAAAAAACTGGCTACCAGGAATACGGTTGCTTTAGGACCAAAGAAAAAGGCAATGGCAGAAATAGCAATAATCTGTACCGCCCAGTTCAACGCGATCCATTTGTCAAAAGGTTTGATCTCTTTTAAACGGGAAATCCTGAACAACTGGAAGAATGGGTAGAATAAGAGCCAGATCATCTTACCGATAAAATAATTATCGATCAGTTTCGCTTCCCAGTAATTGGGCAGGTCGCCATCCAGTTCATGGATCCCCTGGAAAGAATGGTGCTTGATATGGTATTTCTCAAAAGAAACGGAACTCGGAAAGATCAAAGGTATATTGGCAAGGATACCGGACAGCCGGTTTGCGGCCGGGTTTTTAAAAAGCAAGCGGTGCGCACATTCATGGATCATCACAAACAGGGAATGGTCGGCAAATGCCCCCAGTAAATAAGCCGCGCCAAACACGATCCACCAGGATTGATCGGTCACCAGCATAGATACAACAAATTGAAAAGCAACCAACCCCAGAATGGCCCAGAAAGTATATGGGTTCTTACCGATCAGTTTCCGCATATCCGGGAACTGCTTTAGTATTTCTTTTGTTCTCCCACGATGCGGCTCCGCTACGTTACTGTACACAAAATCTTTCTTTACACTCTTTACTTCCATAAATGATCGTTTAAGGCTTCCCGGGATATACAGGAAGACTGCTTTTAATGACGGCAAAAATACTCATTATCCCCCGAACATCCATAAACAACCGGTTTTGCCGTACCTGTCCCATAAAATCCCCAAATAAATACAAAAAAATAATATATCCACAATTTAAACGACCAATGACCAATGACCCTCATTTATACATTTTTCCTATCTTGTCGCAAACTACTGTTTATGAAACAACGGATACTTTTTTCCCTGTTACTGGTGATGGCATGCACCTGTCTGACCCATGCACAGCAAAAGAAAAACCTGGGCACCGAGGATTATGGTAAATGGCAAACCCTGGCCGCAACAGAACTCTCACCGGATGGCGCATGGGTGGCTTACCTGGTAACGGTACTGGAAGACAATGATACCCTGTACGTGGTGAACCGGGCCACACACAAGACCTATAAAGTTGAATTTGCGGCCACCCCCGAATTTTCAAAAGACAATAAATGGATCGCCTACCGCATCGGTGTCCCTTTTAAAGAAGCGGAAAAACTGCGCGACCAAAGCAAACCCATTGAATATAAAATGGGACTGCTTAATTTAGAAACCGGTAAAAAAGAAGTGATCCAGAATATTTCCCGTTTCAGTTTCTCCCGTAATGGTAAATTTCTCGCTGCCTACCTCGCCCCGCCAAAAGAGAACAAGGACAAGGGCAGTGTATTGTTATTAAAGAACCTTACCGACAATACAACACATACCATCGGAAATGTGACGGAGTTTTCTTTTAATAAAAAAAGCGACTACCTATCTTATATTGTAGAATCTGCCAATACTGCAGGTAATTCTGTTGAGTTATTGAACCTGGGCAATTATTCTCTGAAAATTATTGCGAGCGATACGCTTAAATTCTCAAAACTTACCTGGCAGAAAGAAGGAGAAGGCTTTTCATTCTATAAGACCTTCAAAAAAGACACGTATGAAGAAGAGAATGCCGTTGTATATACCTACACCAGCCTGTATCAAACACCTTCTTTAAAAGTATTCGACCCGGTAGAAAACGCTTCTTTTCCTAAGAATATGCGTGTGTATAATAGCTCCGGCCTGCAGGTAAGCGATGATATGAGTTCCGTTTTCTTTGGCCTGAAACCATGGACCCCAAAACCTAAAAAAGAAGATAAAAAAACTACTGATTCTTCCAAAATGAAAATGGCAGACAGTACGAAAACAAAAACAGATTCGAGTAAGACACAACTGGCAAAAAAAGACCCTGCTGAAAAATCCGCCGCAGTGGATATCTGGCACTGGAAAGATGTGGAAGTACAACCCAGCCAGAAAGTGACCTATGCACGTGATAAAGAAGCCAGTTTTCTTTCTGTGTGGAATCTTGATAATAACAGTTTTTTCCAGCTTGCCAAAGAAGCCACGCCGGATGCGTTGGTAACCGGTAACCAGAAATACGTGATCACCTCAACCGATAAAAAATACAAACCTGCCTTCAAGGAAGATTTTGCAGATTACCATCTCCTGAATGTGAAAACAGGGGAAGACAAAGTATTGTTTGAGAAAATGCTGGATGGTTTTTATACGGGCCCACGCTCCTCGCCTGATGGCAGGTACCTGTACTATTTTAAGGACAAAAACTGGTGGACATACACGATCGCCACACAGCAAAGCACCAACATCACGCAATCCATCAAAACAGATTTCTGGAACACGCGCGATGATCATCCGGCTACCAAACCACCTGTTGGGTTAGGCGGATGGCTGAAGGATGATAAAGCGGTACTGGTATATGATGAATACAATGTATGGTCGGTAAAACCCGATGGCAGCGGCGCCACAAAGATCACCAATGGTGAAAAGGAAGAGATCGTATCGCGTGTAACCAGACTTGATTTTGAAGATCCTTTTTTAGACGACAGCAAACCTATTTACTTCGCTAACTATGGCGATAAGACCAAAAAATATGGGTATTCAAAATTAGAGAACGGTAAATTGGATAACCTGATCTTCGAGGACCTTTCTGTTAGCCGTCTTGCCAAAGCAAAAGATGCAAACACTTACACATTTGTAAAACAGGATTACCACCTCTCTCCCGAATTGTATGTAACCGATAATTTTACCAACAATACCAAAGTAGCCGGTACCAACCTGCAGCAGGCGAATTATTACTGGGGTAAGAGCCAGTTGATCAGCTTTACCAATAAGAATGGTAAAAAAATGCAGGGTGCGCTCTATTACCCTGCCAATTACGAACCGGGCAAACAGTACCCGATGATCGTTTATATTTATGAGATCCTCACCAATGGCGTACATAACTATATCAGGCCCGGTGTCCGCAGCCCTTATAACACCACCAACTTTACCACCAATGGATATTTTATCTTTCAACCGGATATTGTGTATGAGACCAACGACCCGGGTATGAGCGCCGTTAACTGCGTGGTACCTGCCGTAAAAGAAGTGTTGAAGACCGGGATGATCGATAAAGACAAGGTAGGCATCATGGGTCATAGCTGGGGCGCTTACCAGACATCTTTCCTGATAACACAAACAGATATATTTAAAGCCGCAAGCGCCGGTGCACCCCTGACCGACCTCGTGAGTATGTCGCTCTCCATTTACTGGAACAGCGGTACCCCGGATCAGAAAATATTTGAAACCAGCCAGGGAAGATTTGACGGTCCCTGGTATGAAAGAACCGAGGCGCATATCCGTAACTCGCCAATGTTCAATGCTTCCAAAATCAAAGCGCCTTTACTGGTGGCTTTTGGCGATAAGGATGGTGCGGTTGACTGGCACCAGGGTATAGAAATGTATGGCACGATGCGCAGGATGGAAAAACCGCATGTGATGCTGGTCTACGCAGATGAGAACCATAGCCTGGCTAAAAAAGAGAACCAGATAGATTACCAGAAACGCCAGAAAGAGTGGTTCGACCATTACCTCCTGGGCAAGCCAGCTGAAAAATGGATCACAGAGGGTATCAGCTACCTCGATAAAATGAAAGAAAAAGACAAACAGGCGGAACTAAAGTAAAAACAAGGGATAAGGGATAAGAGGTAAGTTTTTTTATTAAAAGAAACTATGCAATCTTTGTTCCTTATCCCTTACCACCTACCCCTACGCTATGCCTATTAAAACAGCCATCCTCTCCTTCGGTATGTCGGGAAGAGTTTTTCATGCGCCTTTTATTCACCTGCACCCGGGTTTTGAACTGGTGGGTATCTGGGAAAGAACAAAGTCGGAATCGACGGCGTTTTATCCGGGTATAAAGATCTACCGCTCGCTCGAAGAGATCCTGGCAGATGAGTCGGTTGAACTGGTGATCGTAAATACGCCAACGGCTACCCATTTTGAATACACGAAAAAAGTACTGGAGGCGGGCAAGCACGCGGTTGTGGAAAAAGCATTTACCACAACGGTGGCAGAAGCCATTGAACTGAAAGAACTGGCGGAGAAAAAACATAAACAATTGTCGGTTTTCCAGAACAGGCGCTGGGACAGCGATTTTAAAACCGTACGGAAAATAGTGGAAGAGGGCTGGCTGGGAGAAGTAGTGGAAGCCGAGATCCATTTTGATCGCTTTAAAGAAGAGCTAAGCCCAAAACCGCATAAAGAAGTACCTGGGCCGGGGGCCGGTATTTTAAATGATCTGAGTCCGCACCTGATAGACCAGGCGCTGGTATTATTTGGGGCGCCACAGATGGTGTTTGCCGATCTGCGTATTACCCGGCCGGGTTCTAAAGTGGACGATTATTTCGAGATCTTATTATACTATCCCGGTTTGCGTGTACGGCTTAAGGCGGGGTACCAGGTAAGGGAACCCTTTCCCGCTTATGTGATACATGGCCGGAAGGGATCTTTCCTGAAAAGCCGGGGAGATGTACAGGAAGCACTGTTACTGAAGGATACCCAACCCAATACTACCGACTGGGCCATGGAGCCGGAATCAGAACAGGGTCTGCTGCATACAGAAAAAGACGGAGAAATAATCCGTAAAAGGATCCCTACCCTGCCGGGTAATTATTATGATTATTACGATGGGATATATAAAGCCATTACTAACCATACAGCTATGCCCGTAACCGCCGCAGATGGCATCAGGGTCATGCAGATCATCAATGCCGCTTTACAAAGCAGCGAAGAAAAAAAAGTGATCGATTTATATTCCCTAATTTGAACTGCCAAATTAACTGCTATGAAATATACATTCTTGCTAATTGTTACAGTATCTGCATTTGCTTCCTGCAAACCGGGTGCGGAAAAAATTGACTTTAAACCCATCTCAGTGAAATACCCGGTAGCGCAAAAAGACACGACTGTTAAAGATGTTTATTTCGGAACCACGGTTGCCGATCCTTACCGCTGGATGGAAAATGATACGGCTGCGAATACAAAAGCCTGGGTAAAAGCGGAAAATGCGGTAACACAGGATTACCTGGCACAAATACCGTTTCGTGATAAGATCCGGAAAAGACTGGAAGAACTGTGGAACTACGATTCGTACTCGGCTCCTTTTAAAGAAGGCGCTTATGTTTATTTTTATAAGAAGGCGGGGTTACAGAACCAGGCAATCGTGTATCGCCAGAAAGACGGCGATAAAGAGCCAGAGGTTTTTCTCGATCCGAATACCTTCTCCGAAAAAGGCACTACTTCATTAGCTGGCCTTCACTTTACAAAAGACGGTTCATTAGCGGCTTACCAGGTGTCGGAAGGCGGCAGCGACTGGCACAAACTGATCATTCTTGATGCGGTTACTAAAAAACAAATGGGTGATACCCTGCAGGATGTAAAATTCAGCGGCATCGCCTGGAAACTGAACGAGGGTTTTTATTACAGTAGTTATGATAAACCGAAAGAAGGCAGTCAGTTAGCAGGCAAAACAGATCAGCATAAATTATTCTACCACAAACTTGGCCAGCCGCAGAGCCAGGATAAACTGGTATTTGGCGGCAGTACTACCCCGCGCAGGTATCTTGGCGGCGAGGTAACAGAGAATGGAAAATGGTTATTGATCTATGCGGCCAACAGCACGTATGGCGGCGAGATCTACGCACAGGATCTTACCAAACCCGATGCGCCCATTATAACCATCGTGGATAATATGAATAACCAGTCCAATGTAATGGATGTTGATGACCAGTACTTTTATATTCAAACGGATAAGGATGCACCCAAAGGCAAAGTAGTGATCGCCCCGGTTAGTAACCCAAACCCGGCCAACTGGAAGACACTGATTCCTGAGCAGCCCGAAGTACTTTCTGCAAGTATGGCGGGTGAATATCTCTTTTGCAGTTATTTAAAAGATGCCATCACTCAGGTGGTGCAATATGATATGAAAGGCAAAAAGATCAGGGATGTAGCGCTGCCCGGTCTGGGCAGCGCCAATGGTTTCTCGGCTAAAAAAGAAGAAAAGGAAACCTATTACCAATTCGCCTCTTATACCACACCGTACACCATCTATAAAATGGATATTGCTTCCGGAAAAGCAGAAGTATACAAAAAACCGGAAGTAAAATTTATAAGTGACAACTACGAATCCAAACAGGTTTTTTATCCGTCAAAAGACGGTACCAAAATTCCGATGATCATTACCTATAAGAAAGGCATCAAATTAGACGGCAGCAACCCTACCCTTTTATATGCTTATGGCGGTTTCAGCATCAGTATTACCCCTTATTTCAGTACCAGCAATATCCTGTTGCTTGAAAATGGCGGTGTCTTTGCCGTGGCTAATTTGCGCGGTGGCGGTGAATATGGAGAAGACTGGCACCTGGCCGGTGTAAAAACAAAAAAACAGAATGTATTTGATGATTTTAGTTCAGCGGCAAAATACCTGGTCGACAATCAATATACCTCAACCGCTAAACTGGCCATACAGGGAGAATCGAATGGTGGGTTACTGATCGGCGCAACCATTACGCAGCACCCGGGTATCTGTAAGGTAGCGTTCCCTTTTGTGGGTGTGATGGATATGTTGCGCTACCATAAATTTACCGCCGGCGCTGGCTGGGCCTATGATTACGGCACTTCAGAAGAATCCAAAGAAATGTTTGACTACCTGAAAAGCTATTCGCCGGTACATAATATCAAAGACACGGCTTATCCTGCTACACTGATCATGACCGCAGATCATGATGACCGCGTAGTACCTGCCCACTCTTTTAAATTCGCCGCAACCATGCAGGAAAAAGACAAAGGCCATAACCCTGTATTGATACGCATTGAAACAAAAGCAGGTCATGGTTCCGGTCGCTCCACCCAGCAGGTGATCGGTGCGGAAACCGATAAGTGGTCGTTCATGTTTTACAATATGCAGATTCAGCCTCAATAAAAGATTGTATCATTCGCCCAAACAACAATGCCACACTTCTCAGTGTGGCATCATCTATATCATCAAATATTTTTGCTTACATTTTTTTTGCGTCTTCCAGGAATTTAGCCAGGCCGATATCGGTTAACGGATGTTTTAACAATCCCAGGATCGAATCCAGCGGGCAGGTACACACATCGGCGCCGAGCTCGGCCGCTTTAATAATATGCAATGCGTTACGGATAGAAGCGGCAAGGATCTCTGTTTTGTATCCCTGTATATCATAGATATGACGCATCTGTCCTATCAGTTCCATTCCATCCCATCCACTATCGTCGATGCGGCCGATAAAAGGCGAAACATAACTGGCGCCTGCCTTAGCTGCAAGGATGGCCTGGCCGGCTGAGAATACAAGCGTACAATTGGTACGTATGCCATTATCTGTAAACCATTTGATCGCTTTTACACCATCTTTGATCATTGGCACCTTCACAACAATATTCGGGTGAATGGCGGCTAATTTCTTTCCCTCCTCCACCATCGTGGCAAAATCGGTAGACAATACTTCCGCACTAATATCGCCATCTACCAGTTCACAAATCGCTTTATAATGCTGCGCAATGGCGGCTTCTCCCTTGACTCCCTCTTTGGCCATCAGGGATGGATTGGTCGTAACACCATCCAAAATACCCAGTTCGTTTGCTTCCCTAATTTGAGCGAGATTGCCCGTGTCAATAAAAAATTTCATACTAAGAGTTTAGTCCCCCGACCATAACACCCCCCTTCTAAGGGGGCAGGGGGGTAAAAAGTGGCAGGCTACTCACATCGCACCGCTACAACCGCCTATCCTTGCTGTATTCCTACCCTGGGGAGGTTCAGCAGGAGCTGGCCGTGTAAGACCTGCCGGGGCAAAAGTAATTAATAATTGCTAATTAGTCATTAATAATTGCTCCCGAGGTTCCGCGAGTTAATAGTAGTTATCCCAATGAGCTCATCATGCCGGCCGCTGAAAGAGTGATAATAAAACAGGATCGTATATTCATTCTCTGTTTCCCAGTAGCTGCCTTCAGTTGTGACAGGATCTGCTTTTGCAGTTTCATTTTTGTCATCCTTAGTTACATAGATATAACTATAGTAACCTTGTTTTAAAAGCAGGCTCCTGGTATAAACCCCTTTTTGTGCATCGTATACCATTTTTGAGGTTTCACCAACCTGGTTACCCGTCAATTCACCTAAAAGATATATGCTTTTACCCGCGTAAGGCTGGTTATTGGCTGGCGTAAACGTAAACTGCACATTGGCATAATCACTTTGCCACCAGGGATTGATGTACTCTGTGGTACCTATCTCCTCCCAGCCATTACGGTCTTTGTAATAGGCATAACGCAGCCGGCCTCTTTCAGGATCTGGTTTAATATATATGTTGATCGGTTGCGTGGTTCTTTCTATCCTTTCAATACGGTCCGATTCGAAGCGGAAACTCTGCAGGTCGGCCCAGCGGTATTCTTTTCCTGCAGGAAACAAACAATCCTGCTCCCCGTTATATTCCATGACACTTCCTCTTATAAAGGAAGGCTGGATACCTGTAGTTGCATTATCCCAGCGGTTATTCTGTAGTATCACAACTGTTACCTGCTGCGGGCTGAGTATATTCAGCTGTTGCGTATTTACTGAGAACTGGATCTTCTGATGCGAGTATAAAAGTTCAGGATCGAAGGGTTGCTGCACACGCGCAGCGATACTCACTTTGTTTTCAATCACCATCATCCGTTTGGTGAACGCCAGTTTAGAGGTATCCGCATCCAGGAAAACCTTTAACAGATAATTACCGCTTTTGGCGGGCATACAGTTCCTTTCAGGCAGCAGGGCCTGGTAATGCACATACTTGGTGGCCGCAATAGTTGATACCCGGTATTGATTCAACCGGTTCTGTATAAAGCCTTTGATATAGTCAAACACGTTTACATCAGCCGGCGTCCAGTCGGCATTACATAACTGAATGGTATAATAATAATTCTTCGGTGAACCGCCCAGGTCATCAAAATGAAGTTCCAGCTGGTCAGAAGAACCAAGAATCAGCAATGCCGGACTTTGCTGGTTGTTTTCACGGAACAGTTTTACCGAGTGTATATCCGGAATATAAATATGATCCGGCAGCCGCTGCGCAAAACAAGTACCCGATACAATAAAAAACAATAGCAATAGCAATGATCTTGACATAAGTTTCTTTATGCTTTAAACATACAACATTCTTCCATATCGAAAATGGTTTTACCCTATGCACAATACCCGTATCTTAAAATAGTAATAAAGCCACGCACTGTAGTAACTCTTCCAATCCTATTTGTTGCATTGGCATGGGCTATGTAGTTTTGACCCACTAAACCTTTGTTTTTGAATCTTGCGTTTACCATCGCCAAACGTGTTGCCTTTAACCGGCAGAGATCCTTTTCGGGTTTTATCATCCGTTTATCCATTGCCGCCACGGCATTAAGCGTGATGGCCATGATCATTACACTGGCCTTTGTAAACGGGTTCCAGCAAAAAGTATCGCAAAAGGTTTTTAGTTTCTGGGGACATGTACGGGTACAGAAATATGAAGCCAACCGTTCACTGGTGGCCGAAGAAAGCCCCGTTTCAAAAAACGATACCATCGAATTGCTGATCAGGCAGGATCCGGGTATAAAGCAGGTACAAAGCTTTGCCACTAAATCGGCAGTGATCGAAAAGAACAAGGAAATAGAAGGTGTATTGCTGAAAGGGATCGAAAAAGCATACGACAGCAGCATGCTGAAACCTTATCTCCTTGAGGGCCGCTGGCTGCAGTTTGATGATTCATTGTATAGCCGGGAGATCCTTGTATCGGCACAACTGGCAGCACAATTGAGGATCAGGCTCAATGATACCGTCACTGTCTATTTTATTTCCGTACTGGATGGAACCCGTACTTACCGCAAACTGAAAGTGGCAGGCATTTATAAAACAGGGATCGAGGAATACGATAAACTTTTTATCCTTGGCGACTTGCGGCTTGTGAGAAGAGTGAACAACTGGAATACTGACAAGGTTGGCGGGTATGAACTCTTCCTCAAAAACTACCATGATATTGATACGGTTACAGCCCGGCTGGCAGATAAACTTCCACCAGAATGGGCAAGCAGGAGTATCCGTGAAGTATATCCCAATATTTTTGACTGGCTCAATATCCAGGATGTGAACCGCAACGTGGTCTTTACAGTAATGGCGATAGTGGCCATCATCAACCTGGTTACCTGCCTGCTGGTACTGATACTGGAAAGAACACGAATGATAGGCATCCTCAAAGCCCTGGGTGCAACCGACGGACTCATACGGCGTGTGTTCCTGTACCATGCTTCGCTGATTACACTGGCAGGCATTGGCATCGGCTTTATCGGCGGTATCGGTATTTGCTTACTGCAACAATTTAGCGGGTTCATCCGCATGGATGAATCTGCTTATTATGTATCCACAGCGCCGGTAGATATTATCTGGTGGCAGGTGATCCTGGTGTGTGTTGCAACGGCCTGTGTATGCTATCTTTCACTTTTGATACCCACCTGGCTCATTAAAAAGATCAACCCGGTAAAAGCTATACAGTTCAGGTGATGTTGTTGGTCATAAGACTAACAACGGCGTGTTGGTCATAAGACTAATAACGGCGCACGGCACTATATCGTTTTCAAATGTGAAACGATGATCCCTGCCGCCACTGCAGCATTTAATGATTCAGCACCGCCGATACGGGGGATGGTAACAGGATGTGTGATCATGGATAAAAGAGGTTCACGTATACCTTTGGCTTCATTGCCTATCACCAGTACGGCTTCCTGCACAGCTTCCTGCTGATACAGGCTTTTGCCATCCAATACAGCGCCGAAAATGGGTAATCCGCAGTTTTGCAGGTACCCTGTAAGCGGGCCATAATACATATTCACGCGGAGAAAACTGCCCATCGTGGCCTGTATCACTTTCGGATTATAACGTTCTACCGTATCCTCACTGGCTACAATCTGCCGGATACCGAACCAATCAGCAATACGGATAATCGTGCCCAGGTTACCGGGATCCTGCACACCATCCAGCGCCAGCGTAAAATTATGGTGGGTAAGAGCTAACGCCTCGGGCGGTTGCTGCTCCGCAATGATCAATACACGGTTAGGTGTTTGCAGCAGGCTTATCTTTTTCAATTCCGCTTCCGTAACAGTGTGCAGGTCTTCTGTTAACCCCGGATGTGCTGCCACCCATTCTGCCAGGGCATATATCTTTTTAACCCGGTAATTGCTTTGTAACAACTCTTCCGCTAATTTGGCGCCTTCGGCGATAAACAGGCCCTCTGCCTCTCTTTGTTTTTTGTGGCATAAACTTTGAATATATTTGAGCTCATTCTTGCTTAACATTCTCTATGCGTTTACCGGTTAAAAAAGCAACTGCTGTTTATTTCTTCCTGTTCCTGCTGGTGATATGTAGCTCCTGTGGTACCGTTGTGAAAGACTTTTCCACCACCAAACCTTTTGTTTACGACAATAAAATAACACTAAACGGCAATATCACCAAAGATGAAAAAAACCGGTTACAGTCTGATCTTGATAATTACTGGGACGCCAGTTTAAAAGTACGTAAAGTAGAGAAGTTCTTCGGGATCAAATATGTGATCACCAACCCGCCGGTATTTGATTCCAACAATATCAGCCGCACCATTACTTTTATGAATGCGTATCTCAACTCACAGGGATATTATTATGGGGTGTTTACAGATTCGGTAAAAATTGATACGGTAAATAACCAGATGAGAACCCGGGTGGCCGTTGTGATCAATGTTGGTAAGAATATTACCATTGATTCTGTTTCTTTTGATCTTTCAGACAGCAGCCTGCAAAAATTAACGGTAGAGGGAGAAAAGAATACCCTGTTAAAAAAAGGGATTCCCTATACCAAACAGGTGATCAGCTCAGAGTTGGACCGGCTCGTGACCCTATACAGGCAGAATGGTTATTACAATTTTACGCGCGAGAATATTCTTGCGTATGTAGACAGTACCGACAAACGTTTACTGGAGCTTACGCTGGATCCTTTTAAACAGGCGCAGCTGATTGCAGAAGCTTCAAAAAGCAGGAAAGAAAATCCTGCCTGGGATATTGCTGTAGAAAGAAAACCCAGCTTTGATTCATCTATTCTTTACCAGTATCATATCGGCAAACTCTATTATTACCCGGAAACAAAGATTTATGATCTGACCGACAGTCTTATTGAGCAGAAAGGATTTCTTGAATACCAGAGACGCGAACTGGTGATGCGGTACCGGAAGGGCCTTTTCAACTACCGGCCGCTTCGTGAACATACTTACCTGCGGAGGGGGCAATTGTATAATGAAGACAACTATTATAAATCGCTCAATACCCTTGGCCGGATCGGCGCCTGGCAACAGGTAGACGGTAAGCCGGTGATCAGGGGTAAGGACAGCCTGGATATTTATTTCTTCCTGGTGCCTGCTGTCAAACAGAGCTATGATGTGAACCTGGAAGGGAGCCTGAATACATCGGATATCGGCACCGGAAATCTTTGGGGGATCTCAACCAGCCTTTCGTATACCAACCGGAATGTATGGAAAAGCGCCATTCAGTCCATTGCCACTTTCCGTACGGGTGTGGAACTGAATATCCTTAGCGATAACCAGGACCGGTTACTGCAAACCTTCCTGATCAGCCTTGGACATACCTATGTATTTCCCGGGCTTGTGCAACCTTTCCGTAACTGGAAGATTTTAAATAGGGCCGATAATAAACGGACACTGTTCAATGTAACGGGTTCATATGTTGACAGGAGGGACTATTACCGTTTGCGTTCATTGGTAACGAGTTGGGGGTATGAATGGAAAAAAGGAAATAATGTATGGTTATATAAACCCCTGAATATTGAATTGTACTCGATCGATAAATTATACAAGCTGGATAGCCTGATCCTGAAAAATCCTTTTTTAAAAGCATCGTTTAATGAAGGAAAGATCGTGAGCCAGAGTTTATCCTTCATAAAAACTTTCAATGCTTTACACAATCCGAACAAAAGTCATTATATCCGTCTTGGGATTGAAGAAGCCGGGGGAATCTGGGGATTTTTTGATGCTTTCAAGAACCAGATTTACCGCTATGTAAAACTGGAAGCGGAATACAGGCAGAGTATCAAGATGCGTAAATCAGAACTCGCTTACCGTGCTTTTGCAGGTGTAGGTTATAATTACGGTACCGATCCTGTTATCGGTACAACCCTTCCTTTTTTCAAACAATTCTCAGCCGGGGGGCCCTACAGTATGCGGGCATGGGGGTTACGGCAACTGGGTATGGGCAGTTCTATCCAGAGTGATACGATCTCCACTTCCAATTACCGCGACCGTTTTGGAGATATGCAGTTAGAGGCCAATGTAGAATACCGTTTCCCGCTTACTACTATTGCCGGTATCAAAATAGCGAGTGCACTCTTTGCAGATATGGGGAATGTGTGGAACGTAAAAAAGATCGCTTCCGACCCCGAGGCACAATTTGCGTTTAAAAATCTGATCCATGACCTCGCTATAGGCGTAGGTACGGGCGTAAGGATCGATTTTAATTACTTCCTCATCCGGCTCGATCTTGCCTATAAAGTAAAAGACCCCGCACGCAGGTATAATGACGGATGGATGAAAGGATTTTCGTTTACGGAAACAAGACAGAACGGGCTTGAAGTAAATAACCTCGCCTTGCAATTGGGGATCGGCTTACCGTTTTAAAAAGGTTATCTCTTTTTCGAGTTCATCCATTTCCTGTGCATCAGATAGTTTGAATTCGCCGATCCTTGTTCTGCATAAGCTGCTCATATACCCGCCTACACCTAATGCGGCGCCAAAATCGTTGGCAAGGCTCCTGATATAAGTGCCGGTAGAACAGATCACCCGGAAATGAACAAGGGGTAACTCAATCTTTTCGATCTCGAATGCGTAAATGGTTACGGGTCTTGGTTCCAGCTTTACTTCAATCCCTTTCCTGGCCGACAAATAAACAGGCTTACCGTCTTTTTTGATAGCCGAATGTTGGGGAGGTGTCTGCATGATCGGGCCTGTAAATTCTTTGGTGGCTGCATATACCGCATCACTGGTGAGTTGCGAAAGATCGGTCTGTTCTCCCGGTTCGCTCTCAAGATCATAGGTAGCTGTGGTGGCGCCGAGGGTGAATGTGCCGGTATATTCTTTTTCCATCCCCATATACTCATTGATCTTCTTGGTGAATTTACCGGTACAAACGATTAGTAATCCTGTTGCCAGCGGATCAAGCGTACCTGCGTGACCCACTTTGTTTACCCTTGTGAGGTTACGCACTTTTCTTACCACATCGAATGAGGTCCAACGCATGGGTTTATCTAACAGCAAAACCTTACCGTCTAAGTAAGGGAGCATTGCAGGATGAAGTTCTTTTTGCTTCATGAATTTAATACGCTCTTGCAAATAAAACGCGTTGCGTGGAGGGTTTGCCGCTAAGGATGCATTTGCCATCTTCCAGGGGGTTATCCAAAGGAATACAGCGTATGGTTGCTTTACTCAGTTCCTTGATCTTATCTTCTGTTTCGGCGGTACCATCCCAATGGGCAGAAACAAAACCGCCTTTTGTGTCGAGCAACTGTAAGAACTCATCCCAGCTATCTGTTTGTGATATATGTGTTTCGCGGAATTGTTTTGCCTTGTTGTACATGGCCAGCTGAATATCTTCCAGCAATGTTTTGATATACTCCGCAATGCCTTCGATAGGCACACTGGTTTTTTCTTTTGTATCTCTCCGCGCGATCTCCACCACTTTATTTTCAAGGTCCCTTGCACCCACGGCCATCCTTACCGGTACGCCTTTTAATTCGTATTCTGCAAATTTCCATCCGGGTCTTGCATTGTCTGAGTCGTCGTACTTAACAGAGATGCCCAGGGCTTTTAGTTGGGTAACGATACCCGAAACCGTTGCATCAAGCAATGCTTTTTGTTCCTCTCCTTTATAAATCGGAACGATCACCACCTGTACCGGGGCGATCCTTGGCGGCAAGATCAATCCATCATCATCACTATGCGCCATTACCAGCGCCCCAATCAGCCGGGTACTTACACCCCAGCTGGTGGCCCATACATAGTCTAACTTATTTTCTTTATCACTGAACTTTACATCAAATGCTTTGGCAAAATTCTGGCCGAGAAAATGCGAGGTCCCCGCCTGTAATGCTTTTCCATCTTGCATCATGGCCTCGATACAATAGGTGTCTTCTGCGCCGGCAAACCGTTCGTTCGGGCTCTTTACTCCTTTGATCACTGGCAGCGCCATCCAGTTCTCTGCGAAATCTGCATACACATCCAGCATCTGCCTGGTTTCTGCTATTGCCTCCACCGCTGTTGCATGTGCCGTGTGTCCCTCCTGCCATAAAAATTCAGCGGTACGCAGAAACAAGCGGGTTCTCATCTCCCATCTTACCACGTTGGCCCATTGGTTAACGAGTATGGGCAGGTCGCGGTAAGACTGGATCCATCCTTTATAGGTACTCCAGATAATGGCTTCGCTGGTGGGCCTCACAACGAGTTCCTCTTCCAGTTTTGCTTCCGGGTCAACGATCAGTTTTCCTTTATTGTCGGGATCTGCTTTCAAACGGTAATGGGTAACCACTGCACATTCTTTGGCAAAGCCCTCGGCATTCTTTTCTTCGGCCTCAAACAGGCTCTTGGGAACGAAGAGGGGAAAGTAAGCATTCTGATGACCAGTGTCTTTGAACATCTTGTCCAGCACATCACGCATATTCTCCCATAAAGCGAATCCGTATGGTTTGATCACCATACAACCCCGTACCGCACTATAATCTGCTAAATTACCTTTGATAACCAAGTCGTTATACCACTGGTTGTAATCCTGTTCCCTGGAAGTGATCTCCTTACCCATATTTTTTTATGATTCTGTTAACATATTAACATGAATACTAACAACTGTTGGCAAAATTTTTGCTCTTAGAATCATGATCGCTTTTACAGCATCGCAAATGTATGTAACTTAGCCATACCTAACCTCTAATACTGCCGCTATGAACCGTTTACTTCTCTTATCAGTACTGGCAACCGGTCTTTTATCTTCCTGTTCTACGGCCTTCAGATCGGGCCAGACACCGGACGATCTTTATTATTCGCCAGGCGGTGAACAGATCGCTGCCAAAGAAGAAGTAAAAAAACAAAAAGCCGATAAAGAGGACCAGGATAAGTATGACGAATATATCAGCAGCCAGGACGATCGTTACCTCCACATGAAAGTAGCTAACCGTGAACGCTGGAACACTTTGGATAATAATGATTACTGGTATGACAGCCGCTACGATTTTGCGGCTTACAACAGTTACAGTTATTCGGCTTACTCGGGCTATTCAGGCTTCATGAATCCATACTATAATTATTACTCCGCCCTTAACCCGTATTATTTAGGGCCCGGATGGCAGTTTGGCCTTGGCTTGGGTTATACGAGCATGATCCCCGGATACTATGGTATGGGCGGTTATTACGGCGGCGGGCTTGGCTGGAGCAGCCCTTTATATACTGTTGTTGCTTACAGCACGCCAAAAGCGATCAGCGGTAGTGCTTCTACCAGTAATGTCAGCGCTTATTATAACAGAAGCTATAGTAATGCGAATGGCGCCTATACCCCCTACAAACCGGCCGGGTATGCAGGCCAGAACAGTTTTGGCGACTTGGTAAAAAGAGTGTTTAACGGGTCCTCATCCAACAATACTTCGTCCAGTTACGACAGGCCTGTGAGGTCATATTCTCCATCAAGCGGTTCCAACAGTTCCTCCACGCCCAGCAGTTCAGCGGGTGGAAGCAGCGGCGGTTTCAGAAGTACAGGTACTACCACCAGCACCGGTCGTGGCGGTAAAAATTAAACTGATCATTATTTGAATTCGAAGGTTACTGTAAGGCAGTGTATCACTGCTTACCTATAATCGTGTACCCCAACTAACTGTTTTGTATGAAATCATTCCTTCCCTATATTCTTATTTTCATTTCAGCATCCCTCGCTGCACAAAGTCCGGAAGATGCTTTGCGCACAGCCTGGTTTACACAGAACGGTACAGCGCGGTTTATGGGAACCGGTGGTGTCATGGGTTCATTAGGCGGTGATATTACGGCTAACCATATCAACCCGGCCGGTATTGGTTTATATAAGACCAATGAATTTGTACTTACGCCCGGATTTGGTTTTAACCATAACAAATTCAATTACCGGGGAACGGATACGCTCAGTAACAAAAGCAATTTCAATTACGGTACCACCGGTCTTATTATGGGTTCTGTAAACAAAGGCGGGAACCGGAACTGGAACAGCAGCGCATTTGCCATTTCGGTAAACCAGGTAGCTAATTACAATAACCATATACAATTCAAAGGCTTTAATAACTTCAGTTCTTTTACAGAACAGTACCTGGAAGAATTGACCAAAGACAGGGCGGATACCAATGCAGCGCTGAGTAACTATATTTTTGGATCCTCGCTTGCCTTCAGAACTTTTTTGATAGATACCACCAGCGGCCCGGGAAATACAGTTACCGGTTACCAGAGCCTGGTACCCATATCAACCGGTGTTAACCAGTTATATGATGCCAATACACGCGGGGGGTTTCATGAGATAGCCATCGGGTTTGCCGGAAATATGGAAGACAGGTTATATCTCGGCGGCAGTCTTACCATTCCCATCATACACTATGAACGGGATCTTACCTATAGTGAAACCGATGCAACCGCCAGTACTACCAATCAATTCAAATCGTTTGAGTATAAAGAAAGCTTTACTTCCAATGCAGTGGGTGTAGGACTTAAATTAGGCATGATCTTTAAACCGGTGGGGTCTTTGCGACTGGGCCTGGCTATCCATACACCGCAATGGCTCAGTTACACAGACCGTATCAGTTCATCGCTTACTGCAAACACCGAAACCTATGCAGGTATTAAGAATGCCAGCAGCAATGCCCTCAATGGCGGAAGTGCAGGCGAGCGGAAATATGGGATGATCACTCCCTGGAAAGCGATCGCCAGCGCCAGTTATGTGCTCAGGGAAGTAAATGATATACGCCAGCAAAAAGGCTTTATCAGCGCCGATCTTGAATTCGTAGATTATCGCGGTGCCAGGTATTTTGCATCCGACAACAGCACCCAGGCTTTGCAGGATTACTATAGCGTGCTTAACACAACTATAAAGAATACGTATAAAGGCAATATCAACCTGCGGGTAGGTGGTGAACTGAAATTCCATACGTTCATGTTCCGTTTGGGCGGCGCCTTTTATGGAAGCCCTTATGAAGACGATGCGCTCAAAGCCAGCCGGGTACTCGCAACAGGCGGCATCGGCTACCGCGATCATGGTATGTTCATCGACCTGGCTTACGTACACGCATTCAATAAAGATGTACAGTTCGCCTACCGCCTCAATGATAAACCCAACACCTTTGCCGAACAAAGCGGCAACCGGGGGAACCTGGTGTTGAGTGTGGGTTTTAAATTCTGAAGTCTTTTTTCCTAACTTTAGTTACCAAAACTAACCATGTACAAAAATAATCTCCCCGCAGGCATTCTTATGCTACTGCTGCTTGGCACGACAAGCGTTTACGCCCAAATCACTAACCCGTTACGGGGAAGGATCGAAGATTTTATACGCTCGAAAAATGCAACGATCGGTGTGGCTATCGGCGGCCCGGATGACCGGGATACACTTACGGTGAACGGAGCCGGCCACTATCCTATGCATAGCGTTTATAAGTTTCACCTGGCAGTAGCCATACTTGACCAGGTGGATAAAGGCAAATTCAAGCTGGATCAGAAAATACTGGTCAAAAAAACAGACCTGCTACCCGGTAACTGGAGCCCCTTAAGAGATGCTTACCCTGAAGCTGAGATAACAATGACGATAAAGGACCTCTTAAGCTATGCTGTTTCGCAAAGTGATAACAATGCCTGTGATATACTGTTCAGGCTGATAGGCGGGCCCAAAGAAGTAAATAAATATATTCATTCAATAGCTGTCAGGGACGTGAACATAGTAGCTACAGAAGAGGAAACGGCCAAAAGCTGGGATGTTCAGTATACCGACTGGAGCACACCTTTTGCAGCCGTGCTGTTGCTCAAAAAATTTAATGAAAAAGGAATACTCTCCCCAAAAAACCATGATCTGTTGTGGGATCTGATGGTGAATTCTCTTAACAACAACCGCATCAAAGGATCATTACCTGCAGGTACTATCGTTGCGCACAAGACCGGCACATCCGGAACAAATGCACAAAACATAATGGCCGCCACCAATGACATTGGTATTGTGAATCTGCCGGATGGCAAACATTTTTCCATCGCGGTATTTGTTTCCGATTCAAAAGATAATGACAGCCTGAATTCAAGAACGATCGCGGGCATTACCCAACTGGCCTGGGAATATTATGCCGAAAAATCGCTGGCTTTAGCGAGACAAAAATTTGATGTATCTGCCGGCGTTGACTCGCTCATAAATGCGGGTATCAAAGCAAAAAAACCGTTTAACGGAACCATTCTTATCTCGCAAAATGGCAAAAAGATATATTCAAAGGTGTTCGGGTTCTCGGATATTGATAAAAAAATTGCTTTATTACCCAATGATCAATATGTGATCGGTTCGATCAGCAAGCAGGTAACGGCGGTGCTGGTGCTGCAGGAAGTTGAAAAGGGACATATCGTACTTCAATTGCCGATACACACTTACCTGCCCGATTTGCCCGCTAAATGGGCCGATACGGTAACGGTGCACCAGTTGCTCACGCATACACATGGCATAACTGCACTTGACCAACCGCTTGCTTTCAGACCGGGAATGGATTTTCAATATTCACAGATAGGATACGACCTGTTAGCGAAAATCGTTGAAAAGACAAGCAAGAAAAGCTTTGCCGCTCTTTCTGCCGAACTGTTTGAGAAATGCAATATGCGGAGTACGTTCCATCCCGACCTGCACAAAAGCAAGGGATTGGTAAAGGGATATACAGAACAACCTGATGGCAAACCCGAACTGGCCACAGGAAGCGGCGTGAATTATGTTGCTGCGGGCGGTTTTATTTCAACACCTAACGACCTGCTTACCTGGAACACCTGCCTGCACGGCGGAAAATTTTTTGCAGACAGTAACAACTATAAACTGATGACCACCGGTTATGCCACAAGCAACCATCCTGTTTTTGGGCCGGTAGACTATGGCTATGGCATCACTACTTCGAACCAGGATAATATTCTTCAATTGGGACAGAGCGGTTATACACCAGGCTATGTTTCGCTTGATTTTTATTTTCCCGCTTCCAAAACAAGTGTGATCATCCTGTCGAACCTTGCGCGTGAACCCGACAATCTAACCAATACGTTTTTAACGGAGACACAGATACTAGCTATGATCAAACAACAAAGCAACCTTATCACAAAGACCTACAAATAATATCTATGCTAATGAATGATATCAATATCCTGGAAACAAAGATCCTATCCGATAACTGGTACATACTGAAAAAGGTAACCTACGAATATGTAAAGAATAATGGTGTTCGTGAAACACAGACCAGGGAAGCCTATGACCGCGGAAACGGTGCAACCATCCTGCTGTATAATAAAGCACAGCGAACCGTTATCCTTACCAAACAGTTTCGGCTGCCCACCTATATCAATGGCAATACTTCCGGTATGCTGATAGAGGCATGCGCCGGTTTGCTCGATAAAGACAATCCCGAGGATTGTATCCGCCGGGAAACAGAAGAAGAAACGGGTTACCAGGTAAAAGATGTGCGCAAGATATTTGAAGCGTATATGTCGCCCGGCTCTGTAACAGAGATCCTGTATTTTTTCGTTGCTGAGTATTCAAAAGAAATGAAAGTTAACGCCGGTGGCGGGCTGGAAGACGAAGAAGAAAATATAGAAGTGCTGGAACCCGGTTTTGACAAAGCCATTGAGATGATGCATAACGGAGAGATCAAAGATGCCAAAACCATTATGCTGTTGCAGTATGCGATGATCCATCAGCTATTATGATACCCGTAACCCATCTTTTTGCCATTCTTGACCAAAAACTGGTAGAACTGCTTCGTTCTTTAGAGCCGGATGACTGGAACAAACGGACACTGGCCAAACAATGGAGCGTGAAGGATGTGGCTGCTCATTTACTGGATGGAAATTTACGTGCCCTGTCCTTTTCGAGAGATCAGCATACCATGCCACCAGTCGGTGGTGATATCCATTCGTATGATAGCCTGGTAGGCTTCCTCAACCGCTTAAATGCAGAATGGGTACTGGCTGCCAAAAGACTTAGCCCGCAGGTACTCACAGACTTGTTGGAAACCAGCGGTAAAGAATATACGTCCCATATGCAAACGCAGGATCTTACTGCACAGGCTGTATTCGCAGTTGGCTGGGCCGGTGAAACCGTTTCTCAAAACTGGTTTCATATAGCGCGTGAATACACGGAAAAATGGCACCACCAGCAACAGATAAGGGAAGCGGTTGATAAACCAGGTATTATTACCAAAGAATTGTTCTACCCTGTTATGGATACTTTTATGTGCGGCCTGCCGCATACTTACCGGAACACGCTTGCAGAAGATGGGACCGTGTTGCAGATCACTATAGATACAGAGAATGGCGGCAACTGGTATTTGGTTCGTAAGCAAACTGCCTGGCAATTATCCAAACAACCGGAAGCCGGTATCCACGCTTCGCTGCTGATGCAACCAGGTACCGCATGGAAATTATTTACCAAGGGTATTTCTCCCGCAGAAGCGCGTAAAGAGGTTGTTATCCATGGAGATGAATCCTTAGCAAGTGTGGCGCTTTCACTGGTTGCGGTGATGGCGTGAAACGTGAGCCGTGAGAATATAACTGACGACTCTCGACAATCATTTCAGATCATCCACCTTCAATCCCTGGTTCACTTTCACATCTGTTATCTCAATATTTAACTTGTACTGTCCGGCATCAAATATTTGTTTAACGGGTATTTGCACGCCATTATATTCTTTCATGACAAGATTGGTGATCGTTACAGTCGTTTTTCCGGCGGGAGTTTCCTCGCTGCGTGCCTCTTTTACACGCTGACCTGAAACAAGATCGTAATAGTAGTTAAAGGTTCTTCCTTTGGGCGAATGGATCTCAACATTGTAAGCGTCTTTTCCTTCCACCGCTTCGATACCTTTTACGGTATAGTTATAACCGCCTTTAGCCAGTATGTACCATTCGGGGAAAAGCGAAGCAAATTCATCGATCTCTTCTTTGTCATCATCTTTTAAAGGCTGAGCCATACCCTGCTGAACTACCGAGTAACTGCCATTCTTTAAAAGAAACTTAGAAATAGACATGCTATTCATACTCATCTCCTGCATATAACCGCCCGGAAATATATATTTAAGGGTATACCCCAGATTCTGTCCCATTACACTTGCTGTACCGGTCATAGTCACATCCTGCAGCGCCTTAATAGCAGTTTCGCCACCCTGCGCCTGGATACTTTTTTTGAGGATACTTTCAGCAGATACAGAAGGATCCAGTTTTTTGTCTGACGGGGCCGCAATTTCATTTCCGTATATATCAAAGTATTTTACTTCTCCATATTTTTCGAGGCCCTTGGAAATCTGTTTGGCATTTCCAACGATCACAATATGCATATTGCCGGGGAGCACATATTTATCAGCCATCGCTTTTACGGTAGCATTGTCTACCGCGGCAAGGTTTTGCAGGTAATTCTGGTAGTAATCCCTGGGCAGGTTATACCTCGCTACATTCAGTGCAAAATTGGCGATGGTCTGCGGGTTTTCCAGCGAGCGGGCAAAACTGCCATTGAGTTCGTTCTTTGTCTGGCTTAATTCCGGCAGCTCCACTACCTGTGAGCGGATCCGGTTAAATTCAACCAGGAACTGGCCGATAGCACTGTCGGTTTTTTCATTCCTGACAGAAGCGCTGGCGGTAAAATTACCCACCAGTTTATCAGTATTGATCCGGGAATAAGCGCCATAGGTAAACCCATGATTTTCGCGAAGATTTTTGTACAGTCTTCCCGAAGAACCGTTACCTAAAAGATTATTCATAACGGATGCGGGTATCACATCAGCTGTTCCGGGTTTTAACTGGAAAGGGGTTATGATATTGATCACGCTTTGTACAGAGCTTGGCCTGTCAACTATCGCGATATAGGTTTTGGCAGGCAGCGGTTTAATGGCATAAACCGGTGATGGTACCGTGGCCCTGGCCCAGCCGGCAAAATTTGCTTCGGCCAGTTTCCGCGCCTCTTCTATGGTAATATCTCCTACAAAGATCAGGTAGGCAATATTTGGTTTCCAATAAGTGTTATAATAATCCCTGATATCATCTACGGTAACTCTTTTTACCGTTTCTTCCGTTTCCACTTCTCCATAGGGATGGTCTTTGCCGTATACCAATTTGCTAACTACATTCTGTGCGATCGCATTTGCATCTTCTTTGTTCTGGGCCAGTCCCGACAATTCCTGTTTACGGATCTTCTCCAGCTCATCAGCAGGAAAAGAGGGGCGCAGAGCGATATCGGCCATTAAGCCAAACACTTTGGTAAAATTATTCTTTAACGATGATCCGCTCACACTTCTTGCAGATGCGGTGATGGTTGCGCCGAGATAATCGATCTCTTCATCCAGTACGGCCTTAGACATTTTAACCGTGCCTCTCCTGAACAGTTCACCAGCCATACTTAGCATACCAACCTTATCGCCTTCTAATAAGGCCTCCCTGTCAATCGTTAAGGTAGCCGATACACGCGGCAGTTTTGTATTTTGTACCACGAATACTTTTAAGCCATTAGGCAAAGTGAAAGTGGCGGGCTCTCCTACCTTGATTACCGGAGCGGGGCCCGGTTTAGGAGCATGGATCCTGTCTACCTGGCCCTGTGCCATCGTAGCAAAAGACAGTGATATCAATAATGAAAGAATTATTTTTTTCATGTTCATTGTGTTTGAAATAAATTAGATGATCATTTACCAGCTACTGTTATGGTTTCTTTGTGCCCTTGGGTACATAATACAATACCACACGGTTATCTCTATTCAGGTATTTTGCCGCAGCATGTAACAGATCCTCCCGGGTAACTTTATTATACCGGTTGATCTCTGTATTGATCAGGTTGGCATCTCCAAAATATACCTGGTAATTGGCTAATGTTTCTGCAATACCCGCCATTGTTGAATTTCGGGTAACAAATTCTGTGGTGATCTGGTTCTTTACTTTCACAAATTCTCTTTCATCCACCAGTTTATTCTTAACCCCATCTATCACAACCTGTATCTCTTTTTCAAGGTCTTCCGGTTTTATATTCATATTGGCAATACCGTAGGTGATAAACAGGCCCGCATCTTCCAGTGCATAATTGAATGCCCCTGCCGCAACAGCGAGTTGTTTTTCGTCTACGATGGCTTTGTTCAGGCGCGACGAATTGCCGCCCGATAAAAGGGTCGACAATACATTGAACGCATAATACTCATCACTACCCTGTTTAGGCGAACGGTAAGCCATTACAACAGCGGGTAATTGTATATTGTCTTCTATCACATCCCTCACTTCGCCGCCCAGTGCGGGCTCGGTAACTGTGGGGCGCGGTATGGGTTTCACTCCCCGGGGTATCCCTGAAAAATAGGCATCGATCTGTTTTTTTACTTCGGGGATATCAATATCACCCGCCAGGCTCAGTACACAATTGTTGGGTACATAAAAGGTTTTGTAAAAATCTTTGAAATCCTGCAGTTTGGCGCGGCTCAGATGCTCGAGGCTGCCGATGGGCTGCCAGCGGTAAGGATGTACTTTAAATGCCCTTTTAAAGATCTCCCCTATCAAACTGCCATATGGCTGGTTGTCTATGCGCTGGCGCTTTTCTTCTTTCACTACTTCTTTTTGTGTATTCACCCCCACATCCTCGATCTTGGCGTGGAGCATACGCTCGCTCTCCAGCCACAATCCCAGTGCGAACTGGTTGCTCGGGAAAAGTTCAAAATAATAGGTCCTGTCCTGCGTGGTATTGGCATTATTATACCCACCTGCGTTAGACGTATATTTATCAAAATCACCGCGCTTTACATTATCACTTCCTTCGAACATCAGGTGCTCAAAAAAGTGCGCAAAGCCTGTGTGGGCAGTATCTTCATTCTTCGAGCCCACATGGTACAGCGCTGATACGGCTACAACCGGCGCCGACCTGTCCTGGTGCAGGATCACCGTAAGCCCATTGGGCAGGGTATATTTTTCAAACACGATCTTCGGCGCCTGTGCGCTTAAACCGCCACTGATCAATAAAGCGGCAGGCGCTGCCAATAACCATTTTCTCATACTATCATTTTTTAAGTTCAGGAATGCAATATCGGAAAGAAAAATGAAGGTGGCAATTTCTCAAACGGCTTAATCCATACTGTTTCTGTGTCTTTGGTGAACCAGGTCATTTGCCGTTTTGCGTAGTGCCGCGTATTTGCTTTTATATTGGCGATAGCCTGTGCCAGGTCGTTTTTACCATCGAGATGATCAAACAACTCTTTATACCCCACGGTTTGCAATGCATTGTGTGACCGGTACGGTAAAAGGCTTCTTACCTCGTTGAGCAGCCCGGAATCCATCATCTGATCCACCCGCTGGTGAATGCGGTCGTGCAAGACTTCTTTGGGTAGCTGTAGCCCTATTTTGATGATCCGGAAAGGTCTTTGTACTTTTTTTTCTGTCCGGAAATCCATGATAGACTGACCCGTTGCGTATAACACCTCCAATGCCCGCATAAGGCGCTGCGGGTTCTGCTGTTCGGCAACTTTCCAGAATGCAGGGTCTTTTTCCTGCAATTCTTTCTGTAGCCAGATCAGTCCTTTCTGTTCATAGCCTGCGATTACACGGCTACGCACTTCAGCAGGCACCACCGGCATGGGGTCTATCCCTTCGCAGAAGGCTTTACTATACAAACCGGTGCCGCCCACCATAACGGCGACTTTGTTTTTTTGAAAGATCTCATCAGCCGCAGCCAATGCATATTTTTCAAAACTGCCGGCATTCAGATCCTCCGTTACAGCATGTGTGGCAATAAAATAATGTTTAACAGAAGCCAGCTCTTCTTCCGTTGGCCTGGCCACACCGATACACATTTCCCGGTAACACTGACGCGAGTCCGCTGAAATGATCTGCGTATCAAATTGCTTCGCCAACGCTATCGCAAAAGCAGTTTTACCAACAGCAGTGGGACCTGAAATGAGGATGATAGTATTTTTTTCTTCCATGGAAATCTCCTTCCTAAAATTCTTCCTGTGCCTCCTCTCCCGCTCCCGATACTTCATCGGGATCGGTTTCGGTTTCTTCGCCTTCTGTTCCAAAACCTTCTGCTGCTTCAGCGAGATCGTATTTTTCTTCGATGTCTGCGAATTTATCGCCTAATAAACTCTTAGTGCCATATTGCTGCGGCCCAATGCCTTCTGTGCGGGAAGTAGATGGATATACTGTTTTGCTGCTTTCTTCCTTACTTACGTTGATCAGTTCAACAAGGAACAACCAGTGCTTTTCAAAATCGTATTCGTAAATGAATTTCTGGTTGGTATCTTTTATTTCCGTTCCAATGCCCACTTCAGACATAATCAGTGGTTCTACCACATAAGGTTTATCATATCGCTCAAAACTGATCTCCCTTCCGCGTTGCCAGTGGTCATTGCTCCTGTAAAAAGTTGCCTTGTGTTTAGAATCGAACTCATATGATTTTAAGATCGCGAAATGCAGCTCGTCGAAATTCTGCGTATGCCTGATCACTATGTCCCGGTAAACAGCGTCGTCTTCTTCGAGATATATCCTGAATTTTAATATCGCCATTCTTTTTGGTTTACTGTTGTGTTAGCTGCAAAAATACAAATTATTCAATCGCCTGCAAGTTCAGTTCTGCGGCTTTTTGCAACATAAAATCATAGGCGGCTTGATACTCATTGGGTATCAGGCCGTCTAAAATGGCTTCGCGGATGGCATCCTTGATCAGACCTACCGGCCGGCCGGGTGTGAGCCCGAATTTTTCCATGATCAGTTCCCCTGATATAGGCGGTTGCCAGTTGCGGATCTTATCGCTTTCTTCCACTTCCAGTAAACGCCTGCGTACAAGTTCAAAGTTCTGCAGGTAACGCTTTACTTTCAAAGGGTTCTTGCTGGTAATATCTGCCTCGCAAAGCATCATGAGGCTCTCAATATCTTCGCCGGCATCAAATAACAAGCGCCGGATAGCGCTGTCGGTAATATTTTCTTTGGTAAGACCGATGGGCCGCAGGTGAAGCATGACCAATTTCTGCACCCATCTCATTTTTTCGTTCAGCGGCAGTTTTAACCTGGCAAATAATTTGGGCACCATCTTCGCCCCCACCATCTCATGGCCATGAAAGGTCCAGCCATGCCCTTCCTCAAATCTTTTCGTGGCGGGTTTGCCGATATCATGCAGTAAAGCGGCCCAGCGCAGCCAGATATCGCTTGTATGCACAGAAATATTATCCAGCACCTGTAGGGTATGGTAAAAATTATCTTTATGCCCCTTCCCATCAATATATTCTGCGCCATAGAGGTCGGCCAGCTGCGGAAATATTTCATGCAACAACTTACTCCTGAATAAAAGATCCCAGCCAACTGAAGGTTTATCACACAGCATGATCTTGTTCAATTCATCTGTGATCCTTTCCTGCGATACGATCCGGATCCGGTGTACATTATCAATAATGGCCTGGAAGGTTTCCGGCGAAATGGTAAAACCCAGTTGGGTCGCAAAGCGAATGGCACGCATCATCCGCAAAGGGTCATCACTAAAGGTTTGCAAAGGTGCCAGCGGTGTGCGGATGATCTTTGCTTCGATATCCTTTACCCCATCAAAAGGATCTATCAGGGCGCCCCTGTCTTCCTTATTCAGGCTGATCGCCAGCGCATTGATAGTAAAATCCCTGCGGTCCTGGTCGTTTTCGATCGTGCCGGGTTCTACATCGGGTTTGCGGCTGCTAAGCTGGTAACTTTCTTTACGGGCACCCACAAATTCCACTTCCATTTCCGGTAATTTGATCTGTGCCGTACCGAAATTTTTAAAATACGCAACAACCGGTTTTGGCCGGAAGAATGAGGCCGCTTCCTGTGCAAGGGCTATCCCGTCTCCCATACAAACAATATCCGCGTCTTTGGTGGGCCGGCCTATGATCTTATCACGTACAAAGCCGCCTATCAGGTAACAGGGCAGGCCAAGATTACCGGCAGCCGTTGCTATCTTATCAAAAATAAAGGACTCCTTATCTGTAAAGGGGATCTGCATACTTAGCAAATGTAGGTTGTTTGATTTTGAGTGTCAACGGGGCAGCACTTCCAGCAGCTGTTCATTTTTTATGAGCCGGGCGCAATGGAAATGTGTGAGCGGACATTTGGGCCGTCCATGCAGCCCGCAGGGCCTGCACAATAGTGGTTGGCCGATTTCAACGATATGGCTATTATCGGATAAAGGACCAAATCCAAATGCCGGGATGGTGGAGCAGTAAACAGCGGTAACCGGCGCATTTACACTCGAAGCAAAATGCATGGGCGCGGAATCATTAACATAATTCATCACGGCATCTTTCAGTAAAGCGGCGGATTGTAAAAAAGTTAATTGTCCGGCCAGGTTGTTTACATTGGCACGTCCCGACCGCATTTGTATATCGCTGCACAATGCCTGGTCGCCGGGCGCACCCAACAGGTGTATGGTAAAATGATGCGGTAAGGATTGTACCAGGTTCACCCACTTATCTGCGGGGAACTGTTTGGTGAACCATACGGAAGCAGGTGCGATACAGAGATAAGGCTGCTGTTTCAACCGCGCAACACTGGTAAGATCTGCGGCCGATGGATACAATTTGGGTTTCTCCGCCTTAGTATCCGTAAACGGGATGATCAACTGGTGATTCCGTTCAAATTCATGAAGCGCCTGATCCTTTTCTGCAACCGCGTGGGGAATTACATCCGAAAATAAAAAACTAAAGGGGTTCTTATCAAATCCAACGGTTTGTTTGCCACGTGAAAACGCAGTAAGCAACCCGGTTGCTGCAAAACGCTGCACATTCACTACCAGGTCATAACGGGTTTGCCTGATCTGTTTAAGCAGGGTAAACAGGTTGCGGTACTTATCCTGTTTTTTGTTCCAAACCAGTACGGTATGCAGAAAAGGATGTTGCGTGAAGAGGGTTTCATTGCCTTTGCGCACCAGGATATCAATAGAAGCACCCGGAAACTGCCCGTGCAATTTTTCAAGCAGTCCTGTTGCCAGCACTACATCGCCTATAAAGGCGGTTTGAATGACGAGTATCCGTTGCATGGCGCAAAATAATTATTAATTAATAATTAGTAATTAATAATTAGCAATCGCAGGTAATAAAGAATGGTGGGAGTAAGAGAGTACCTGAATATTTTCCAGCAGGAACAGGTAGCAGCAGAAAAATCGACAATTATTAATTATTCATACTCCAGTTGATTACTGAAAAATTCCCAGTCGAAAAGAATAAAACTGGACGAGATCTTTTTCAAAGAGGCAGAAAGTGATTTTTCTCCTGAAAAAGTTTTCCGGCTGTGTTCCCCGGTAACGATGCGGGTATTGATACCCATTGGTACCAATACATCGAGCAGTGTCTGGAGCTTGCTCTTGGGAATATCTAAAATAACTCTTGCCATAGGTGTTTTAGCTAACTTAAGTTACAAAAAGAATACCGAAAAGCGAATTAATAAGAATCAGTAGAAACGGGTTTCACAGAACCCTATTTATAAATCATTCTTTTACAATGAATTAACAAAAACTGGCATTTTTACACAGGTTTATGCACAATTTGGATGGGGAATATTATGGACGGATGATACTTAATGTCCCGTCTTTTTCCCATTTAATTATGGAGGAGGGTTTCCGGTATTCGGTATCGTCCTGGCGGTAATTAACCACATAATCAACCCCGTTTACAATAACGGGTTCTATGTCTTTAAAACATTGTGGCGCCGGGTACCCGCTGATATTGGCGGAGGTACTGATCAGGGGTTTGCGGAAACGTTTGAGCAGGTGTTTACAAAATTCATCTTCGCAAATGCGGATGGCTACCGAACCGTCTTCGGCCATCAGGTTATCGGCGAGACCTATGGCGCCTTCATAAATAACGGTGGTGGGCCGGTTAATGCCTTTGATATAATCGAAGATCTGTAATTCGGCCTGGGTAACATAATGGAGGATTTCGCGTTCATCAGCCACCAGCACGATCATGGCGTGGTTATCCGACCGCTTTTTTAACTGGTATATTTTGGCTACGGCTTCTTTGTTGGTGGCATCGCAGCCAATACCCCAGACCGTATCCGTAGGATATAAGATCAGGCCCCCTTGCTGAAGCTTTTCCAAACAGGATTCAATATCGTTATTGAAGGGCAACATAAGCCTGCATGTGAATGAGTTACAGAAGCAAATTACAGAATGTACCAGAACTATTTCTGATAATCTTTTGATACTGTATGTTTGCAAAAAAAACACATGTCCTTACAGAAACAGATACAGGAAGCCTGGCAGAACAGGGAACTATTAAAAGAACCTGGGTATACCGATGCGGTAAGATCCGTGATAGAACAGGTTGATAAGGGGCATTTGCGTGTGGCCTCACCCGGAGAGAAGGGCTGGGTTGTGAATGAATGGGTAAAACAGGCCATCCTGCTTTATTTTGGTATTCAGCAGATGCAGACCTGGGATACGCCCCCATTTGAGTTCTATGATAAGATGCTGCTGAAATCTGATTATAAAGAACTGGGCGTACGCGCGGTACCTCCCGCAACCGCCCGTTATGGCGCGTATATAGCCCGTAATGTGGTACTGATGCCCAGTTACGTAAATATCGGGGCGTATGTAGATGAGGGTTCGATGGTGGATACCTGGGCCACCGTAGGCAGTTGCGCACAGATTGGCAAACACGTTCATTTGAGTGGCGGAGTAGGTATCGGCGGGGTGCTGGAACCACTGCAGGCCAGCCCGGTGATCATTGAAGACGGTTGTTTTATCGGTAGCCGCTGTATTGTAGTGGAAGGGGTGATCATTGAAAAAGAAGCCGTACTCGGGGCCAATGTAGTACTTACCCAGTCTACCAAGATCATTGATGTAAGCGGCGCCGAACCCATTGAATATAAGGGACGCGTTCCCGCCCGCAGCGTGGTAATACCCGGCAGTTATACCAAGAAGTTCCCTGCCGGCGATTACCAGGTCAGTTGCGCCCTGATCATCGGCCAGCGTAAGGCCAGTACCGACCTGAAGACGAGCTTGAATGATGCACTGCGGGATTTCAATGTTAGCGCTTAGCAAAGATCATGGATCATAGTTCATAGGTCATAGCAAGCCCGTCCGACTATGATCTATGAAC
This sequence comes from Bacteroidota bacterium, assembly GCA_025352905.1. Taxonomy (GTDB): domain Bacteria; phylum Bacteroidota; class Bacteroidia; order Chitinophagales; family Chitinophagaceae; genus Sediminibacterium. The sequence continues at coordinate 35,535 of JANXRX010000028.1, forward strand.
TATGATCCATGAACTTCTTCTATGAATAAGAATCATACAATTACTTTTGCCGGTTTCCTCATCTCCCTCACCGGTGCGATCTTGTTTTCTACCAAGGCAATTTTTGTAAAACTTGCTTTCCGGTCAACACAGGTAGATGCGGTTACTTTGCTGAGCCTGCGGATGCTGTTCTCATTACCATTTTACCTGGTGGCGGCCTGGATGGTGTCGAAAAAGGAAAATAAAAAGGTGATGAGCCTCCGCGATTGGATCCTGATTATCATGCTGGGGATCCTCGGGTATTACCTGAGCAGTTTGTTTGATTTTATCGGGTTGCAATATGTATCTGCAGGGCTGGAACGGTTGATATTATTCCTGTATCCAACATTTGCCGTTCTGATCAATACTTTTTTCTTTAAAGCAAAACTCAGCCGGGTACAGTTGATAGCGCTGGCACTTACCTATCTCGGTATCGGGATCGCTTATTTTGGCGAGTTGCAGGTGGATACATCCAATCCCAAATTTTTTTTTGGTTCCTTCATGATCTTTCTTTGTGCGGTTACCTATTCATTTTACCTGGTGGGAACCGGCAGGATGGTAGAAAAAGTTGGGGTAACCCGCTATACAGCCTATGCCATGCTGGCCGCTACGGTGGGTATCTTCCTCAATTTCCTGTTTACGCACCGGGTCCAAAACATTCCTTTTACGCCCGCGCTTACCGGCTATGCCATCGCCCTGGCCATTATCGCCACTGTTTTACCTTCTTTTATGATGAGCAATGGAATGAAACGAATCGGCAGCAATAACGTGTCCATCATCACCAGTATCGGCCCTGTTTCCACTATTATACAGGCGCATTTTTTCCTGGGTGAGCAGATCATTGCCGCCCAGGTATTTGGAACCACGCTGGTCATCGCAGGCGTGATACTGATAGGCTGGCAATCAAAATACGGAACGGCGGAAAGCAATTGAATATCGAATGTCGAGGTATAACGCAGTTGCTCATTTCGACATTCGGTGTTACACATGGCATATGTGTACCCAAGACACAAAATGCTATGTGGATAAATAATTCAACCCTTAAAAGCTAATTTATATCTTTAGGACAATCAAAACTAAAGCTGTGAGTAAAGCGAACAAACGGTGGTTAATTGTGGGGCTTGTTATCCTGCTTTTTATATTAACTAATCCTACACCGAAGGATTTTCAAGAGTCACATGGTAAATCAGAATGGCTGAGAAGGCAAAATAACTTCTTAGTTTTTTCGATTTATCAAAACGAGGCAGATAAATATTTAGGAATACTCAAAAACTTCATTGATATTTCAAAACAACCATCCTATCAAGAAGCTGATAGCAAAAGAGTTGCCGATAGCGTACGAGCAGATATGATGGACACAATACGAGTACCGGCGGGGTTTAAATTAGATACTCCAAAGAATGGGTTACCAATTTTTAAAAAGAAAAATTAAGCAGTATAAAGCAAGTGGAATAATTCAGTACCTTTAGGGCATAAAAAAAGAGTAGTTCTCAGCTACCCTTTTAATCATATCGTGATAAAAAGCTATTTCCCACAAGCTTTGTTTGCTTAAATCTACTAAGCGAAG
>JANXRX010000077.1 GCA_025352905.1 Bacteroidota bacterium
CGACTGGCGCACAACAGTGATCGTGAGTATCATCATCCCGCTATCCTTATTGTTTGCTTTCATCTGTATGCGTGTCAAAGGCATGAGCGCGAATTTACTGAGCATGGGGGCAGTTGACTTCGGTATCATCATTGATGGCGCCGTTGTAATGGTGGAGGGATTATTTGTGGCGCTTGATAAGCGGGCGCGTGAAGTGGGTATGGAGAAATTCAATAAACTCGCCAAGCTTGGCCTGTTCAAGAACGTAGGTAGTGAGATGGGCAAAGCGATCTTCTTTTCAAAGCTAATCATCATCACCTGCCTGATACCCATTTTTGCTTTCCAGAAAGTGGAAGGAAAAATGTTCTCCCCCCTCGCCTACACACTGGGGTTTGCCCTGCTGGGCGCTTTGCTGTTTACACTTACGCTGGTGCCTGCTTTATCGAGCATCCTGCTGCGTAAAAACGTACGCGAGAAGCATAACCCCATCGTTATTTTTATTGAAAAACTGGTTAGCAGCTCCTTTAAAGCGGTGATGAAAAGACCCAGGACCAGCCTGCTCGTGGCATTGATAGCCATGGGGCTGAGTTTCTTTTCTGCCAGGTTCCTCGGTACCGAGTTCCTCCCACAGCTGGATGAGGGGGCGTTATGGGTAGAGAGTGAATTACCCATGAGCGTATCGCTGAACGAGGCCAATTTTATTGGTAATACGATGATTGATATCATTAACCGTTTCCCTGAGGTAAACCAGTCGTTGTCGCAGGTAGGCCGGACAAATGACGGCACCGATCCCAAAGGATTTTTCAATGTCCAGATCCAGGTAAACCTGAAACCTAAAAAAGACTGGCCCAAGGGGATGACCTCTGAAAAACTGATCGAAGCTATGAATGAGCAGTTGGTAAAACTGCCAGGTATTGTATTAAACTATTCGCAACCCATCCTGGATAATGTGGAAGAAGCCGTAGCCGGTGTGAATGCTTCACTGGCGGTGAAGATCTTTGGCCCCGATTTCCTCACGCTTGATTCACTTGCCAAGAAAACCTTGAAACAGCTGGCAACAGTAAGAGGTATTGAAGATCTCGGTATCCTCCGAAACCTGGGGCAGCCCGAGTTCAGGATAGAACTGGATCAGCATAAAATGGCGCTTTACGGCGTGAACATGGCCGATGCGCAGGCCGTAATAGAAATGGCCATCGGCGGAAAAGCCGCGACTACCTTATATGAAGGTGAAAGGAGGTTTGATGTGCGGATCCGTTACCAGAAAGAGTTCCGTGATAACCAGAAAAAGATCGAGAACCTGATGGTGCCGGGTAACGACGGCGCCAAAATACCCCTGAAAGAGATCTGTACCTACAAAACAAATACCGGCCCGGCCTTTATTTACCGGGATAATAACCAGCGGTATATTGCTGTGAAGTTTTCGATACGTGAAAGAGATCTTGGCAGCGCGATTGCCGAAGCGCAGCAGAAAGTAAATGGTAACGTGAAGTTTCCCAAGAACTATACCACTACCTGGAATGGCGAATTTGAGAACCAGATCAGGGCCTCTAAAACATTATCCAACGTAGTGCCCGTTTGCCTGCTGGTGATCTTTATTATCCTGTTCATCACATTCGGTAATGTAAAAGACGCACTGCTCACGATCCTGAACGTACCATTTGCATTGATCGGCGGGATCCTCGCACTGCATATCACCGGTATCAATTTCAGTATCAGTGCGGGTATCGGTTTTATTGCATTGTTCGGAGTCTGTATTCAGAACGGTGTGATATTGATCAGCGTGTTCCGGAAGAACCTCGAAGCAAAAATGAACCTTGATGACGCCGTATACCAGGGCGTGATCTCCCGTGTGCGGCCGGTTGTAATGACGGCCCTTATGGCTGCCATCGGCCTGTTACCCGCCGCCATCAGCACAGGCATTGGCAGCGAAACACAAAAACCATTGGCCATTGTGGTAATAGGCGGATTAATCACTTCCACTATTCTTACACTTTTGATCCTTCCCGTAATTTACAGCCTGGTACACAGGTTCATGCACAAGCGTGAGAATATGAAACTGCTAAAAAAGATGGGCGCCGTGTGATCGCGGATTTGATGATTTTTTTATGATTTTATATGATTAAGAGGCTGACATTATCAGCCTCTTTTTTAGTGCTCAGTGTTTCAATGACAAAACAAGAAACCAGCAAATGTGTCTTTTGTAACAATGATGTAAAAATAATTTCTTACCTATTTACACTGTACAGGCTACCCACCAGCATACTATCATAAAAAATCCGCGATTTGAAACAATGCTGTGAAAATAATAGGCCCGGCACTCAGATGGCGGGCTTATTTTTGCGCCATAATTTTCGATAGCCTGTTTAAAAGATAAGAAGCAGAATACCATGGTGCATGATAGCGGAAAACTAAAGTTGATGTGCATACTGCTTACCCTATCCATTTCTGTGATGGCACAACAGCCTATGGATAGCACTGCGAAAAGCGGGAAAAAATATTCGCTCCATTTCCAAACCACTATTATCCCCCAATATCATTTTGATTTCCCGGCGCTTTATAGTGGTGATAACAGCCTGGAAACACACGAGCCCGCCCGCACTTCCTTTTCAGGAACCATATTCTTCAATTATAAACCGTTTAAGAATACCTACTTTGTCTTCAACCCGGAAGCCGCTGGCGGTAAAGGGTTAAGTAAAACACTCGGCATAGCGGGTTTCCCGAATGGCGAAGTGTATCGCGTGGGCGATCCCAAACCTGCACCCTTTATTGCGCGCTTGTACGTGGAGCAGCGTTTTCCTTTAAGTAATCAAAAAGAAAAAGTGGAAGACGATCTGAACCAGTTAGCAGAATACACTAACAAGGAATATATCTCCGTGATCGTAGGTAAATTTTCGCTCACCGATTTTTTTGATAATTCAGAGATCAGCCATGATCCGCGAACACAGTTCCTGAACTGGTCGCTCATGGGCAATGGCGGCTGGGATTATCCTGCCAATACACGTGGCTATACCATGGGCACAGTGATACAGGCTTATACAGGCGATTGGGCCATCCGTTCTGCGCTTACTGCAGTACCCATCGAAGCCAATGGGCCTGAAATGCAATTCAAGTGGGGAAAGGCGATGGGGTTTGTAGCCGAAATAGAGAAGGGCCATATTTTCCGGCGCGATGAAGCAAATTACAGCACAGTGCACGCAGGCTTTTTTATCAACAAGGCGCATATGGGTAATTACCGGCAATCTATTGGTAACAGTTTTTTTGGGTCGCCGGATATTACAGACAGCCGTTTATATGGCAGAAGTAAAGCAGGTTATTACGTAAGCCTTGACAATCATTTTGGAAAGATCCATCACTTTATCAAACATAGCTGGAACGATGGTAAGAATGAAACATGGGCCTTCACAGAAATAGACGCGAGCACCACCACTGGTCTGCAGTTTGATGGCGATCTGTGGAAACGCAGTAACGACCGTTTTGCAGTGGCGTATGTAAACAACAGTATCTCTGATGATCACAGGACTTACCTCATGTATGGCGGCTACGGTTTTCTGATTGGCGATGGTAAACTCATCAACTACGGCCATGAGCAGATCATTGAAGCCTATTACTCGTTCAATGTTTGGAAAAAAATTAATATCAGTCCCGATTACCAGTATGTGATCAACCCCGCCTATAACAAAGACCGCGGCCCCGTGCACATCATTGGCCTCCGCTTACACGCAGAGTTTTAAGCATACAGCAAAAAAAACGTGCCTCTGTGCCTCCGTGTG
>JANXRX010000109.1 GCA_025352905.1 Bacteroidota bacterium
CCTGAATACAAATTCATTGCCATTGGTGATACCGCCTACCACACCACCGGCATGATTGGTTTTCGTTTTTCCGGATGCATCTTCTATAGCATCATTATGCTCTGCTCCAAACATTTTTGCAGCCTCAAAACCCGTTCCGAACTCGATGGCCCGTACAGCAGGAATAGCAAATACGGCATGACTGATCAATGATTCAACCGAATCAAAAAAATGCTCCCCTAAACCAACCGGTAATCCGTTGGTTCTGCATTCGACAATGCCGCCTACACTGTCTTTTGCATCAATGGCTTTCTGCAAACCTTTTTCCAGGTCGGTTTCCCCACCGATCTCCAGGATCGTTGACCGGATCTCTATTTCTTTCAACAGTTTTTTTGCAATCACACCCGCAGCTACCATGCATACGGTTAACCGGCCGCTGAAATGTCCTCCGCCACGATAATCTTCAAAGCCGCCGTATTTAGCATGGGCGGTAAAATCAGCATGACCCGGACGGGGTACCGATCTTTGTTTGGTATAGTCATCACTGCGTGTATTCTTATTCTCGAACAGGATGGTAAGGGGTGCGCCGGTTGTGTGCCCGTTAAACAGACCGCTTTTAAATATGGGCAGGTCATCTTCCTTCCGGGGAGTAGTGCCCTTCTGTACACCGCCTTTCCTGCGTTCGAGATCAGCCAAAAAATCATCGGCCGATAACGGTAATCCTGCCGGGCAGCCATCAATCGTAAGCCCCGCGCAGTCGCCATGCGACTCGCCAAAAATGTGGATGCGGAATATGCGGCCGAAACTATTCAATGGGTTAATTTGTGGTTTGTGATTTGTGATTTGTGGTTATTTCAGCACCCAGGTTTTTAAGATGGGTATAAAATTCAGGATAGGATTTATTGATCGCTTCCGCTTCTTCTATGATTACTTCCCCATCCGCGCCTAACCCTGCTACCGCACAGGCCATGGCAATGCGGTGATCGTGGTGCGAATGAACCGTTGCCCCTTTCACACGGGTTCCGCCTTTTATTAGCATCAGGTCATCCTGCAACACAATATCAATACCCAATTTACCAAACTCTTCCTGCAAGGTAAGCGAACGGTTGCTTTCTTTATGTGTTAAACGGCTCACGCCTTCAATTACCGTGGTTCCTTCACAATAGGCTGCCAGCGCTACCAGCGGTGGAAACAGGTCGGGACAATCCGTGGCATTGAAATGAAATGCCTTTAACGGCAATGGACCCGTTTCTATTTGTGTTGCTTCTACCGATAACCGGCAGCCGCTATCCATTAATGCCTGCAGTATCGCCTTATCGGCCTGCGTGGAAAAAGCGTCCAGGCCTTTTACCGTTACCCGGCCTGAAATTGCACCGGCAACCAACAGGAATGCTGCGCCGCTCCAATCGCCTTCTACAGTATAGTTTAGGGTTTGGGGTTTGAGGTTTGGGGTTCTGTTATTAAAATGAAATTGTTTATAGTTATGGTTTTCTACCTCCCAGCCAAAATGTTTCATTACCTGGAGGGTGAGGTCAATATAGGGCTTGCTGGTTAGGTTCCTGACGGTGATAGTTACATTATCGGCGCCTGCTGCTCCGTAGGCCATCAGCAGTCCTGTTAAGAATTGCGAACTAAGAGAACCATCCACTTCGATATCCGCAGGTTGAAGCGGCCCCTTTATCTGCAAGGGCAGTTTGCCATTCTTTGATTGGATCTTTACCCCCAGTTGCGGTAATATTTCATCAAAAAAATCCATGGGACGTGTCAGTAAACTCCCTGTACCATTTAGTGTAAGGGCTTCGACGCTTAATGCGGCGATGGGTGTGAACATGCGTATGCCTAACCCGCTCTCTCCGCAATTGATCTCCGAATGTGCGGGATGAATACCGTTTGAAGTGACCTGTATGGCTCCTGTATCGGTATGTATGATCGTTGCACCTAATTTCTGTATCACATCAATCGCCGCCAGATCATCATTGCTTGTACCGGGGTTATGCAGAACCGTTCTTCCTATATGCAATAATGCCGCTGCACAGCCGCGTTGCATGCTGCTTTTACTTACAGATGCTGTGAGGCTCCCTGAAAGGCGGGATGGTTGTATGACTGCAATCATGCGATCTGCCTGGCAAGGCGTTAGAATTGTTTAAAGATTTCCTGCAGCTGAACAAATAGCAAGGGTTGAATAACTCCTTTTCCTATCCGCTCAAGCAAAATATAATTGATGCTGATATTGTCTTTTTTCTTATCCATCAACAATACCCGGAAGGCTTTCTTTTTATCAAAATCAGCAAAAGTAGGCAGCCCGTATTTATCTAATAAAGCTACTACTTCCGCGGCCTGTGTAAAGCCCTTAAGCTGTTGTGAGATCACAGACGCATAGGTCATACCGATACTGATCGCGTGGCCATGACTCAACTCGTACATATTCTCGATCGCATGCCCCAATGAGTGTCCGAAATTGAGCAGTTTTCTTTCTCCCTGTTCAAACTCGTCCTTTAAAACCACTTTTGTTTTGATCAGTACATTCTGCTGTATCAATGATGCGAGCAGCTCCGGCATTTTCTGAAAATCACTGAGTTTATGCTGCTGCAATAGTTTGAACATAGCCGCATCTTTGATACAGGCATGTTTGATAATTTCTGCAAAACCGTTCTGCCATTCTGCTTTAGGAAGCGACTTAAGAAAAACCTGGTCGAACAGCAGGAACTTAGGTTGCCTGATCAGTCCCACCATATTTTTATATACGCCAACATCTATTCCATTTTTTCCACCGATAGAGGCATCCACCATGGCCAGAACAGAAGTAGGTACAAACCCGAACTGGATCCCGCGCATATATACACAGGCTGCATATCCCGTAATATCCGTAACCACACCGCCTCCAACACCTATCAGTACTGTTTTGCGGTCGGCCCCAAAAGCGATCAGCTGATCAATTACTACGTCTACGGTTTGTTGTACCTTATACTGTTCACCTGATTTTAAAACGATCGTGTTCCAGCCCTTGAATTTTTTTTTATGAAAAGCAAACACATTTTCATCGGTTACGATCACGCCATTCTCTTTCGATACTAATTTTTCCAGGTAAGAAAATTCAGCATCGAAGTAATAACTGACCGTTGCGTTTGAAAATGTAAAACTTCTTTTTTTCAAGAGGGTCTATTTATTCATGATCTTGTTCTGGTGATTGAT
>JANXRX010000122.1 GCA_025352905.1 Bacteroidota bacterium
TGGAGTTTGGGGTTTGGAGTTTGGGGTTGTTCCCCCAAGCTTATCGCAAACATAAAGATTATGTTTGACACTAACTGCTAATGACAGTCTGGATCAATATCAGTTCATGATCATTTCTTTGGCGTTTTCAAGGGCGGCGGCGGTGGGTTTTTCGCCGCTGAGCATCCTGGCAATAGCGGTAATGCGCTCATCTGCATTCAGCAAGCGAATATTGGTCTTTACCATATCCTGTTTGATCTCTTTGTACACAAAGAAATGTGCATTGGCTTTGCCGGCTATCTGGGGTTGATGGGTAATACAGATGATCTGCCTGCTGGCCGATAATTCCTTCATGATAAAACCTACCTGCCTGGCGGCCTCCCCTGAGATGCCGGTATCTATTTCATCAAATATCATGGTGGGTAGGTCAACCGACTGCGCCACAAGCGATTTGATGCACAACATGAGCCTGCTCAGTTCCCCGCCGCTCGCTACTTTGCGGATGGGCTCAAAGCGGTTGCTTCTATTGGCATCGAATAAAAAATCGATATGATCCTTTCCAAAACTGTTCAGGTTGTTTTCTTTTTTTAATTCCACCTGTAAACGGGCATTGGGCATGCCTACCTGGATCAGTAACCGGTTCACTTTTTCTTCGAGCGGTTTTATTTCTTTGTTCCTTGTTTTTGAAAGCGTATCAGCCATACTGCCGGCTTCATTAAACAACCTGGCCACCTGTTCTTCACGTGCAAGAATGGTTTCATCCATATCCAGTACGGCTTTGAGTTTGTATTCCAGTTCCGCCTGTATGTTGCGCAGATCCTCCGTGGTTTTTACGCCATGCTTTTTTAATAGTTTATATCCATCCATTAAACGCTGGTTGATCCATTCTATTCTTTTCTCATCAAAACTCACGGTATCATTAATGCCCTCGAGTTCATCCGCAATATCCTGCAGCTCTATCTGCGTACTTTGTAAACGGGTGATCACGGCGGAAAGACCTGGGTGAAGGGCCGCATAACCCTGTAACTGGTTCACCAGTTGTTTCAGCAGCTGTACCACCGGCTGTTCGCTTTCTTTGAGATCGAAATATACTTTGGTGAGCGTTGTTTTTATCCCTTCTGCATTACTCTGCAGTTTTAGTTCGCCATCCAGTTCTTCCAGTTCATTTTCTTTCCACTCCGCCTCGCTTAATTCAGTAAACAGGAACCGGTGGTAATCCAGTTCTTTATGAAAGGCCAGCTTCTGTTGCTGTAACTGCACCAGTTCTTTTACGGAAACCTGCCATTGGCGATAAATTTTCTGGTAAGCCGCGAGGGTTGTTTCATTACCTGCCAAAGCATCCAGCACCTCACGCTGAAAATCGCTATCTCCCAGTTCAAGCGTATCAAACTGCTGGTGAAGATCTACCAGCAAAGAGGCCAGCGCCTTTAACTGCTGAAGCGTGGCCGGGGTATCATTTACAAAAGCCCTTGATTTTCCGTTTGCAGAGATCTCCCTTCTTAATACCAGTTCTTCTTCTATGTCCCAATCGTTCTGTTGTAACAGATCCAGTACCGTTTTTTTTCCGTCAACACTAAAACTGCCTTCTATAAAACATTTTTTCTGTGTATTCAATAAAACTGAACTGTCTGCCCGCTCTCCCAATATCAACCCCAGGGCCCCCATCAGGATACTTTTACCCGCACCTGTTTCGCCGGTAATGATATTCAGCTGTGAGGAGAAGTCGATCGTGATCTCGTCAATGATGGCGTAATTTTGTATAAAGAGTTTCTTGAGCAATTTGAAAATTTGAAAATTTGAAAATCAATATGCCTCTTGTGCAAGTTAGATAAGCTGTGCCTCTTCTGCAAGACAGGTGTATAAATACTTGTTACTTACTCTCCCTTGCATCGCGCGATCCCTGATTTGGCCCGTTGATCCAGAGAATCCTTGTAATCATGGTCCTCCATGTCTAAACATTTCTGGTAATAAGTGATGGCGAGGGCTTTTTGTCCGCGCGCCTCATAAATCTGGCCGATCTGCAGGGCCGCCCTTGCTGCATAGTATTCTTTCCGGTTCTGCCCCAGGCGCATGGCAATCAGGTAAGCATGTATCGCATCATCGCCCCTGCCAAGATCATCATAAATACGCGCCACCCGGTAGGTGAATTCCAGTTTGTCTTCTTCTTTTGCAAAATCATCTTCGGTTTTTCCCTGCAAGAGGCCGGCGGCATCGCTATGATAGCCACCATCATTGAGTAAACGTGCTTTCAGCAATAATACATTGGGCCAGAGACCCGATTTCGCGTCTTTCAGGGCTTTCTTATCTGCATCAGAATCGGTTGCTCCTTTTTTGAGAATATTTTTCCTGGTCTCCTCGGCCATGGCCATATTACCCTGTAGGTAATAGCACCAGCTCAATTTCTGGTAAGCATCTTTGAGATAGAACCTTCCTTTGAAATTGGCTACAAAATTTTCGAGATGCCTCGCGGCATCCTGCGTTTCCAGGTGGAAGAGTTTGGTAAAACCCAGTTCAAAATCCCATACACCTGTTTTCAGGTACTCATCCGACATATTCCTGTTGAGAATAATATTTTTTGCATATTCTGCCTGCTGGTTATTGATAGCGAGGTTGGCGGCCATATACGCGTGGAGGTGATTGTTTACCAGGTCCAGCTTCCGTTGGCGGGTAAAGGCAAGCGCCTCTTCTTTTTTGTTTTCAATGTAAAACACCAGGTAGGGGTACATAAAAGCCGCTTCATTAAAAAGGATCTTTGCCCAGGGATCATTGCTGTTGATAAATCCCCTTACGGTTTTCATCCCCTCTGTTACAGAACCCCGCAACCCAAATAAACTGGCGATCCATTTATATCCTTTTGGTATGGTTCCTACAACAGCCTGCAGGGCGCCGTAAGGGAGATCGTTGGGCGTGAAGGCCGGGAACTGTTTTTTATTGTCTTTGATCAGTTGATAGGCTTTCCGGAAGTTCCACCCGGCATCCCATAATTTCCCGAATTTAATGGCCGATGCTGCCTGGTGAATGCGTACGGTGCTTAAACAATAATTATAAAAAGGCGAAGTCTTCGGCCCGTTCTCCAACTGATCTATCCGGTCAGAAAATTTCGGGTAGCGTGTCTGCAGATCCTTGGGGTCCTCATTCAGAAAAAGCGTATAAAAATCAATATAGCTTTCAAGCAGGATCGGGATCAGGTTATCGGGGTTCTGTTGTTTCGCTTTTTCTATCAAAGCAACACCTGTGCTCATCTTCAGTTTGGTGATCTCCTGGTAGGCCTGCTGGCAGGTACTGTTAAAGTCATATACTTTCTGGGTGTGCCCGGGTAATGAAATCCAGGTCAATATAAGTATCGTAATCAATCGCCTCATCATACCCCAAAAATAAGAAAGGGTTACCATCCGGTAACCCTTTCTTATCCTTAATCATATCATAATCTGCGAAATCAGCGATCTTACTTTACTTCCACGCTGTCATTCAGATCAGCATCCACCAGTATACGTCCGCAGTTCTCACAAACGATGATCTTTTTGTGCAAGCGGATCTCGCTCTGGCGCTGGGGCGGGATCGAATTGAAACAACCTCCGCAGGCATCCCTTTCTACCGGAACAACGGATAAACCATTTCGGTAGCTTTTACGGATCCGGTCGTAACTGTACAGCAACCTGTCATCAATATGACTGCGTGCATCGGCGCTTTGTTTATTAAAATGGGTTTCTTCTTTTTCGGTATCGGCGATGATCTTCTGTAATTCACTTTTTTTGTGATTCAGTACGCCTTCTTTTACGGCTACCTGTTTCTTGGCAACTTCAAGCGCCTTGATCTTCTCGGCGAGCTCTTCATTCGCGTCGCGGATATGTTTTTCCGACAGCTTTATTTCCAGCTGCTGCATCTCGATCTCTTTGTTGATCGCTTCAAACTCACGGTTATTCTTAACGTTCTCGCTTTGTTTTTCATATTTGGTATTCAGCCCTTCACTCTCTTTGATAGCATTCTTCTTGCTTTCAATGAATTCGGTGATACCATTGATCTCTTCTTCAACACGTGTTTGCCGGCTGGTTAATCCCTGGATCTCATCTTCAAGGTCGCTTACTTCCATCGGAAGTTCGCCTTTCAGAACCTGGATCTCATCCAGTTTGCTGTCAATTTTTTGTAACCTTAATAGGTTTGCTAATTTTTCTTCAACAGAGAAATCTTTAACGGAGGCCATAGATACGGTTTATTGTTTATTGTTTATGGTCTATGGTTACTTTAATCAGTGTACCTGTAGTAATGAATAGACCCCCTCTTTAACCTAGGAAATAGTTAACCGGGTTGGTTTTTATTCCTGATTTGAGGACGGCAAAGGTAGGGAATTTCGCCTGTAAAATCTCAATCAGAAGCTCGCTTGTGAATTGTTCGCTTTCCCAGTGCCCTATATCGGCTATCACCATCCTGTCGTTGGCGTCAAAGAATTCGTGGTATTTGATATCTGCGGAAATAAAGATATCGGCACCCTCAGAAAGGGCTTTTTCGATCAAAAAGCTGCCCGAACCACCACAAATGGCCAGTTTTTGAATGTTTTTGCCCAATAAAGGGGTGTGACGGATCACTGAAAGCCCAAAACTGGTCTTGAGCATGTGTAAAAAGCCGGTCTCATTCATCGCTTCCGGCAATTCGCCCAGTAATCCACTCCCAATAGATTGATAATCATTAGGTAAGCTCGTGTGGATGGCGGTAGGTTCTTTTGGGGCAAGGGTCCGGCGGTTGATCAGGCCGAGCTTATCGGCTATCCGGCCATTAACTCCGTCGGGTACATTGTCGAGATTCGTATGTATGGCATAAATGGCCACATCATTTTTAATGGCTGCGATAACCGATTTCTCCACATAGTTTTTTTCATTGAATTTTTTCAGGCCGCCGAAAATGATCGGGTGGTGGGCCACTACGAGGTTACAGCCCCTGCTGATGGCTTCGAGGATCACGGGTTCTGTAGCATCAAGGGTGCAGAGGATTCCCGAACAGGAATGTA
>JANXRX010000140.1 GCA_025352905.1 Bacteroidota bacterium
TTCTTTCAATGCATGATCAAGAGATTTTCCCTGCGTCTGTAAAACAAAATCGATGAGCAATGTTGTGCCGCCAAACAATGCAGCAGAGGTTCCACTCGTATAATCATCACTCGAAAATGTTCCCATGAATGGCATATCCAAATGCACATGCGGATCAATTCCGCCAGGCATTACGAGCATGCCCGAAGCATCTATCTCCTTATCTGCTTTTATCCCAAGATCTTTACCTATAGCAGTAACGATCTCTCCCTCAATAAGAATATCCGCAACATAATCATCCGTTGCTGTAATAATTCTTCCGTTCCTGATCAGCGTTCGCATAAATGATGATGTTAGGGTGTTATCACTTTAATACATCTTAAAATTCTAATTTTCTAATCTCTAAATTCTATCCTGCATACGTTATCTCTTCTGCTTTTGCATCATCAACAAATACAACCCGCCGCTTACAAAAAAGCCTACGAACCATGCGTAATTATATAAATGGGTGATCCATATCGGGAAGGTATCTGCACTTACTGCCTTGATGGTCACTAAAAACCCGGGTACATTTGGTAAGATACCCAATAACAATGCAGCAATCGCGCGTTGGTTAAATCCATTGCTATAACTGTATTGCCCCCTCCGGTACAGGTCGGGCAGGTATAATTCTTGTTTGCGGATGATATAATAATCTACGATCATGATGCCGCCCACCGGCCCCAATAAACTGGAATAGCCTACCAGCCAGGTAAAAATATAACCGCTTGGGTCGGCCATTAATTTCCAGGGGAAGATGAGTATGCCAATAATGCCGGTGATATAACCGCCTTTCCTGAAATTAATATTGGCAGGAGAGAGGTTAGCAAAATCATTAGCCGGGCTCACGATATTGGCTGCGATATTAGTTGCCAGTGTAGACAACGCAACTGCGATCATGGCAAAGCTGACCAATATTTTACTGTCGAATTTTTCGGCCAATACAAGCGGATCCCAGATAGTGTTACCGTATAGAATAGCTGTTGCGGAAGTAACCGCAACCCCAATAAATGCAAATGCGGTCATGGCGGGTGGCAGGCCGATGATCTGACCGCGTATCTGTGCCCGCTGACTAACCGCATATCTTGTAAAATCAGGGATATTGAGGGAGAGAGTTGCCCAGAACCCTACCATGCCGGTTAAAGCCGGGAAAAAAAAAGCAAAGAATGCGGTTGAGCTGGTGAACTTCGATGGTTGTTGTAAGATAGGCCCGAGCCCATGTACGGCGGCAATGGCCCAAAATAATAATGCAAGTGCGGCAACGGGGAGAAAGAACGCTTTGAATACCAATAACTTTTTTATGCTTTCCACGCCAAGGTATACCATGTACATATTCACTAACCAGAATACAATAAAGCATATAGCAGGCCCGGTTTGTAAACCGAATGATACAGGAAATATTTGCGGAAGTGTTTCCAGTGCGGGAAACCATAAACGTAACATCTGGTACAAGGCAAAGCCGCCTATCCATGTTTGAATACCAAACCAGCCGCAGGCAACGATGGCGCGAAGCATGGCCGGTATATTAGCGCCTGATATACCAAAACTGGCCCTTGCAAACACAGGAAACGGGATACCATATTTAGCGCCTGCATGGCCATTCAGTACCATTGGTACCAGAACAATAGAATTACCAAGAAAAATAGTCAGGATGGCCTGCCACCAGTTCATACCGCCATCAATAAGCGAACTGGCCAGCATATACGTAGGTATACAAAGACTCATACTGATCCAGAGCGCCGCATAGTTCCAGGTGTTCCAGCTTCTTTTCGATTGCGGCACAGGCGCAAGATCCTCACTGTATAAGGAGGGGGAAGAGGATACTTGTGAAACTTCAAGGGTTTCGTGCATTCGTTTTGGTTGTGTAATTACCTATTCCTCAATTTACGTATTCATCTGCAATACGCAATGCTTCGCTGATGATGGCGAGTCCCTCATCTACCTGTTCACGGGTAATGCATAATGGAGGTGCGATAAATACATAGTTCCATCTTACAAAAGTGTACATGCCAAGGTCCTTCAGTTTGGCCGCTACCTTATTCATAATCATCATTTCATCGGGTTTTGCATTGAAGGGCGCCATGGGTTCTTTGGTCTGGCGGTTCTTTACCAGTTCAATACAGCCTAATAAACCTGTGTTCCTGAAATCGCCGATGCTGGGGTGTTTCTGTTTAAGACCCTCTACACAATGATCTATGTATTTGCCCATCGTTGCGGCGTTCTCGATCATATTATCGTCCTCATAGATCTTTAATACCTCGAGTGCGGCGGCGCAGCCTACCGGGTGTGCTGAGTAGGTAAGACCCAGCCATAATACATGGTCATCAAAATGTTTGGCGATCTTTTCGCTTACCATCAATGCGCCAAAAGGAATATAGCCCGCTGTAAGTCCTTTTGCCGTAGCAATCATATCAGGCACTACGCCATGTACATCGCAGGCAAACCATTTACCGGTTCTGCCAAACCCGCTCATTACTTCATCCGCTATCAGAAGGATACCGTACTTATCGCAGATATCGCGAACGCTTTGTAAATAACCAGGCGGGTACTTGATACAACCTGATGAACCGCTTTCTCCTTCCATTAATATCGCCGCAATATTTTCAGGCCCCTCAAATTCCACTACGCGCTCTATATGTTCCACGCATAAACGTTTGCAACTATTTACTTCCTGTCCCCACGGACAACGGTAACAATACGGATCCTCTATATGCACCATATTCGGCGCCTGCTGCGAATCGGAAGCCAGTTTCCTCGGGTCGCCCCCGGCTGTCATCGCACCATAAGAGGAACCGTGAAAGGCGCGGTACCTCGCAATGATCTTATGCCTGCCTGTATATAAGCGCGCCAGCTTGATTGCATTTTCAATGGCTGTGGCGCCGCAAACTGTAAATAATGTTTTTGTTAAGTGACCATTGGTGATCTCCGCTAATTTTTTACCCAGCTCACCCCGCACTTTGGTCACACATCCGGGTGTTACATAACTCACTTCCTGCATCTGCCGCACCACCGCATCAGTAACGCGCTGATCGCCATGACCGATATTCACATTCATCAATCCGGAAGAAAAATCAATGTATCGTTTTCCTTCATAGTCGTACAGGTAAACACCTTCCCCTCTTTTAAAAGCGATCGGGTTCAATCCTTTCTGTTTACTCCAGGAAAACAATGTGTGGTCGAGGTTATCCTGTACGATCTCCTGGGTTTCGGATAAAAGTTTTAATGACATGGGTTCAATTTGAAAATTTGAAAATTTGAAAATTTGAAAATTCCACTCAGGATTCACGCGTCACCACTGACGATAACTAATCATAGCAAATCATAAATAAATCTGTGCAATCCGCGATCAGCTCATCCAGTTTACACCAGCCTCCGGGTTCCATTTGGTAGTGCTCTTTTTTAGTTTGGTCCAGAATTCGATGGAGCTTTTACCGGTGATATCGCCTACGCCGAATTTGCTTTCGTTCCATCCCCCAAATGAAAAAGGTTCGCGTGGTACAGGTACGCCTACATTCACGCCGATCATTCCGGCGCTGGCCCTGTCTATGATATAGCGGGCCATACCTCCGTTTTGTGTGAATACGGATGCGGCATTGCCATAAGGACTGGCATTCTCGATGGCAATAGCTTCATCAACGGTATTGGTGCGGATGATGCTGATCACGGGGCCGAAAACTTCTTCTTTGGCGATGGCCATATCCGGTGTAACATGATCGATCACTGTTGGGCCAACATAAGTCCCTTTTTCTTTGCCGGCAACTACGGTATTCCTTCCGTCCACCAGTATTTTGGCTCCACCGCGTTCCGCTTCTGTAATATAACGTTCGATCCTTTGCTGCGATTCTTTATTGATTACTGCGCCGAGGTTCTCACCGGGTACGATCTTCAAAACCTCAGCGCAGATCTTGTCAATGATATGATCGATACTGCCCACACCTACCATGGCTGATGCAGCCATACATCTTTGTCCCGCACAACCGCTCATCGAGGCCGCTACGTTTTGAGCGGTCATATCTGCTTTTGCATCGGGCAACACGAGTAAATGATTCTTTGCGCCGCCTAAGGCAAGGCATCTTTTATAATTATGCGTCGCTCTCTGGTATACTATTTTAGCAACTTTAGTGGAACCCACAAAGGATACCGCTTCAATACCGGGATGATCGCAGATGGCATTCACTATTTCGCTGTCGCCGTGTACAATATTGAATACACCATCGGGTAGTCCCGCTTCTTTTAATAATTCGGCGAGCCTTCCCACACTTAAGGGTACTTTTTCAGATGGTTTTATCACCATACAATTACCCAGTGCAATGGCATTGGGTATGGTCCAGTTGGGAACCATACTGGGAAAATTAAACGGTACGATGGAGGCTACCACACCCAGGGGCACATGCTCTGTTCTACATTCTACGCCCTTACTCACTTCCAGTACTTCACCGGTTACCAATTGTGGCAGGGAAGTGGCAAACTCTGTCAGTTCAATACACTTTTCCACTTCGGCAATAGCTTCACCGATGGTCTTGCCGTTTTCTTCGCTCACCAGTTCTCCCAATTCACGTAAATGTTTTTCCAGCAGGTATTTATAGCGGAAGAATACTTGTACCCTTTCTTTGATGGGTGTTTTGCTCCATGCCGGAAATGCCGCTTTGGCGGCGGTAACCGCCGTATCGAGGTCGGAAGCGGGCGACATAGGAACGGTTGACAGCAGGTTGCCATCAAGCGGTGAGATCACATCCATTTTTTTATTGCCGGCAGCCGGAACAAAGCGGCCATTGATATAATTCTGTACGGGAGCGTATTTCATTCGGCGTTTTAATTTTATCTGTGGATAGATTAAAATTAAAAATAACTCATTTTATGGATAAATAACAATTGCCAATGAAGTACAGAAGCACAGAAGTAAAAGGATCTCTACTTAAAGCTAATCCAGATGAATGGTTTGTAGATTATTGGCAGCCGGACCGGTAAGCACTTCGCCATTGATATCGAATCTTGCTCCATGACAAGGGCAATCCCAGGAATTTTCTGCTGTGTTCCAGGCAATGGTGCATTTCATATGTGTACATTCCGGATGCAATGCGTGCAGGTTGCCGTGTTCATCTTTATGAATAGCTATGGTTTGTCCATCGTATTTAGCCACTTTTCCTTCGCCGGGGGCCATTTCCACAAACGCGGTCATTTTTGCGGCCGGCACTATTTTGCTTAATATTTCGAACGCAACATGGCTGTTATGTTTGATGAAATTCACAAAACCCGCAACCGGTTTGATACGGTTGGGATTGAATAACCCTTTATATGGATCGGGTTCACCGGTGATCATACTTTTCAAAATGATGGCCGCCACGCTGCTGTATACCATTCCATTTCCGCCAAAGCCGGTGGCCGTAAATATATTGCCCGTATGTCCGGGCAGTGAACCTATATAAGGCAATCCATCCGCTGGCTCAAAGTATTGTGATGACCATGTGTATTTTATTTCTTTGATATTATAGTAACGCCGTAAGTATGCTTCTAACTGGAGAAAACGGTTTTCGGTATTTTCTTCATCCGCCGTTCTATGGTCATAACCACCGGCAATTAAGTAAGTCACGCCATTAATTTCCTGTGAACGGTAATAGTGATAGGGATCTTCGCTATCGTAGATCAATCCTTTGGGATAATCTTTTTTATTCATCAGTCTTACGGCCATTGCATAACTGCGGTAAGGGGCACAACGCAGATGAAGCAGGTTAATACCGATAGGAATATGTGTGGCAAACACAACGGCCCGGGCACGAAAAGAAGAACTGCTGGTAGTAACCGTAAGAATCTCATCCTCTTCCACACCCGTTACCCTGGTATCCTGCAGGATGGTACCGCCTGCTTTTTCAAAGGCGGTTGCCAGTGCATACACATAAGGCATGGGGTTGAAGCTCGCCTGGTTACGAACGATCAACGCTCTTTTAAAAGGGATGGGTACTGGTATCCGGTTGGTATAGGTTAGCTGAAGACCAGCTTTGGCTGAAGCGAGGTAAATATCATCAAGGTCATTTGCCTGTTCCTGTGTTTGTGCAAACACGAAGGCGGGCATATCTTTAAAACCGCAGTCGATGGAAAGGTCCTTACTATTCTTTTTCACCAGTTCTATGGCTTCTCTTGCCGCCCTTGCCACGAGCTTTGCACTATCTTCTCCAAAATTTTTGCTGATATCAGCATAGGGAGTATCGAGTAAAGTATTTAAATGCGCTGTGGTACCGCCAGTGGTTCCGAAGCCTATATTGCGCGCTTCTATCACCAGGCAGTTTTTGCCGGCCTGTTGCAGCAGCCAGGCGGTGCTGATGCCCGTAATGCCACCGCCGATCAAAACCACATCATATGTTATATCGCCATCCGCTTTATTTGCCGGTATATAAGGTTCCGTAATTGCCTGCCACAGGCTCGTGCAGGTGCCGTCTCTTGCTATCATACAATTATTTACCGGGGTAATACAACCGGCAGTACCTGATAGCCTCAATAAATCATGCCAGCAGGCATATTTTTTATACTAAAACAGGCGGGGATCAATTCTTAAAAAAATAATATGCATTGGTTAGCTACTCTTTTGGGTGAAGGAAAAGATCTGAATTTGCTGCAAATGTCGCTGCGCGCATTTATCGTCTTTATTGCGGCGCTTGTAATGCTTCGTGTTACCGGGCAACGCACTTTCGGCAACCGGTCGGCGCTCGATAATGTGGTCATGATCATACTGGGCGCCATTTTAAGCAGGGCGGTAACCGGCAGTTCCCCCTTTATACCGGTAATGGGGGCCAGTCTCGTGATCGTGTTGTTTCACCGTTGCCTCAGCTGGCTGGCGCTCTGGAATAAAACCATTGGAAAATGGGTGAAAGGAAATCCTGTATTATTATTCAGGGATGGACATTTTAAAAGGGAAAAAATGCGTAAAGCCCTGCTTAGTGATGAGGATGTAAAAGAAGGGGTGCGGATGCAGCTGAATGAAGACTCCGTAGAAAATATTGCACAGATATATATGGAACGGTGCGGGGGAATCAGCGTGGTAAAAAAGAGTAAAGGGGCACAGTAATTTCTGGAAGAATTAAAATCGTTTTATGAAAAAGATATTTATCCTGTATGTATTGGCGCTTGTACTGATCTCATCCTGCAGCAATGGTAAGCCACCGGTTCCTAAGGGGGCGGATACTACCAGTCATGGGAAAGACACAACCTACCAGGATTCTACTAACCAGCCGCATGGGCCTGATAAACAATAACTCACCCAGGTACATATGTTTTTTCGGAATTGGGGAAAATACTGATCAAAATAGGTAATTTTATTAAGGCGTCTCATTTAACCTTAATGTATGAGTAAAGACCAGACCAAAGACCTGCTAAAGTTCCTTAAACCATCCGGCCCTGCCATAACTGAGCTGGTATTATGGTTACGGGAGTTTGTGTGGGATCTTTACCCTCAAACCAATGAACTTATTTACGACAATT
Organism: Bacteroidota bacterium; assembly: GCA_025352905.1. Lineage (GTDB taxonomy): Bacteria > Bacteroidota > Bacteroidia > Chitinophagales > Chitinophagaceae > Sediminibacterium. The sequence continues at coordinate 7,492 of JANXRX010000140.1, forward strand.
ACAATGCACTTGCTTTTGGATGGTCGCCAACCGACAGGGTTGGTCATACTTTCTGTTCCATCGCGGTTGGAAGAACGAGTAAGAACATTCATTTCGGATTTTACTGGGGCAGCCAGATAGCCGATCCTGAAAAAAAATTACTTGGCAATGGCAATCAATACCGGTATATACTGGTAAAAAGTCAAAAAGAATTTCCCAAAACCTATATTAAAAAATTAATGAAAGAAGCCTATGCCAATTCATTGGCCAAAGTGAAAGACCCTGCTCAGTTACAACAGGGTCTGACGATCACTAAATCGGTTTCAGCGGTTAAGCGAAAAAAGAAGGCTTCGTAAAAATTATTTCCTGTCAACGCCCGTCCTCTCCAACATCCATCCGGGATATTCAGAAGGGAGTTTGCTGACGGTAGCTAATTGTTGTAATTCCCCGGTTGTAAATGTAATATCAATCGCTTTAAGGTTATCTTCCAGTTGTTCCTGTTTGTTGGCGCCGATGATAACGGTGGTTACCGCGGGTTGGTGCAGCAGCCAAGCGAGCGCCAGTTGTGCAACTGTGGCTCCCTTTGCCACTGCCATCGGTTTCAGCAGGTCAATTATATCAAAAGCACGATCCCGGTTCACGGGTGGAAAATCAAAATTGACGCGTCTTCCGCTTTCTTTGTTCTGCTCATCCCGGCTGTATTTGCCACTTAACAAACCACCCGCCAGTGGCGACCATACCATCAAGCCAACTTTCTGATCGTTGAGTAAAGGAATGAGTTCACGTTCCAGATCCCTTCCTGCAATGGTATAATAGGCCTGCAGTGATACAAACTTAGCCACCTGGTTATAAGTACTGTAATCAAGCGCCTTCATCAGTTGCCAGGCGGCCATATTGCTGGCGCCGATATAGCGCACCTTACCACTGCGCACCAGGTCATCAAGCGCGCCCAGGGTTTCTTCCAGCGGCGTAAGCGGGTCATAACTGTGGATCTGGTAGAGATCAATATAATCCGTTTGCAAGCGTTTAAGACTTTGCTCTACCTGTTGCATAATGTGTTTTCGGCTCAGGCCGATATCATTGATCTTATCACTCATTTTACCCCTCACCTTAGTAGCCAGTACGAGATCATCACGGTGTAATCCAAGGTTACGGATAGACTGGCCCGTAAGTTCCTCGCTCCATCCTTCAGAATATACATTGGCCGTATCAATAAAATTGATACCCGCATCTATAGAGCGTTTCACAAGCGCATCTACTGACTCCTGTCCAAGACTGCCTACTGCCTTGAATAACCCCTTACCACCAAACGTCATGGTGCCGAGGCAGAGTTCAGATACTTTTAAACCGGTTTTTCCGAGGAAGTTGTATTTCATATTTTATAATTTTTCAAATTGCAAAAATTTCTGCCAGCAAAGTAAAGGATCGAAGCCGGTCTTCATGCGAATAGGTCATCGTAGTAACGATAATTTCATCTGTATCGAAATCATGGGCAAGCGCGGTTAATTGTTTTTTTACCTGTTCAGGGGTGCCGGATACTATGCGGCCGCTATTTTTGCGGATGCGCATGAGTTCTTCAGGCGAAAAAACATAATCCGCAAGATCCGCATAACTGCCCATCGGTTCAAAACGGCCCTGTTCAAAGAGTAAAAGCTGATAGTCACTCAATTTACGCATCTGAGCGGCTTTCTCTTCCGTATCGGCACAAAGAACGGCGATAGCCAGCAGGGTCCTCGGTTTGGTAAACTGCGAAGAAGGTTTGAAATCCCGTTTATATTGCTGCACCATTTCAGGGCCGGCCTGGCCGTTGATAAAACGGGCTATCACCAACCCCAGGCCAAACTTCGCGGCTAGTAAACTGCTGCCACCCATGCTGCTGCTCAGGATCCATTGTTCGGGGATGCCGGGTGACTGTGGTACCGCCAGTAACGGCCCATATTGCGTAACCGCTTCATCCCTGAAATAAGCCTGTAAATGTTCCAGCTGTTCGAGATAAGCTTTTTCGCTGAAGCTGTTGGATGGGTTAAGCATAGAGGCAGTAACCCTATCGCCACCCGGTGCGCGCCCCATTCCGAGGTCAATACGCCCCGGGAAAAGTGTTTCCAGCATCCGGAAGTTCTCCGCCACTTTTAAGGCGCTGTGATTGGGAAGCATGATACCACCGGAACCTATGCGGATAGAACTTGTCTCGTCCGCCAGTTTTACCATCAGCACTTCCGGCGTTGACCCCGCGATCATCACTGAATTATGATGCTCCGACACCCAAAACCGATGATACCCCAGCCGTTCTGCCAGTTTCGCCGTTTCGATGGTTTCCCGAACAGCCTGTGCAGCCGTGCCGTTCCTGCGAACGATGGATTGATCGAGGATACTGAGTTTGAGGGGCAATTTGAAAATTTGAAATGTGAAAATTGGCTATGACAGCCTGTAAAATAAGTAACAATTAAACAGGTATAAGGTTCAATGATTTGGCGGCATAGTTTTTTCACTTATTCATGTAAATCTTTACCATGAAACTCTTATTCTTAACCGGGGTATTGTCAATGGTGTTTTCCTATTCCTTCAGAGACGCGCAACCGGGTAGCATCAAGGGAAGGATAGTGCCTTATAATGCGGCGCTGCATGTTTGGGCTGTATCAGATACGGATACGGCAGATGCTTTGGTGCAGTCTGCCGGAACTTTCGAGATAAAAGGGGTAAAATCAGGAAGGTATCGCGTAATAGCAGAAGGACTGAGGCCTTATAAGGTAACCACTAAACCGGATGTAGTGGTGGATGGGAACGTAGTGGATATCGGGGATATTATTCTGGATCAGTGAGGAGCCTGATCAGGGTTCATGGTCAGATTTTTTTTTTGCCATGATCCATGAACTATGATCCATGAACAATCTAAATTTTATGATAAATATATACTGATGGAAAACTTACTGGTGTTAACCGATTTTTCTGAGGTGGCTTCTTATGCGGCCTCTTACGCGTGTGTATTGGCCAGGCAGCTTAGTGTGCGCAGGATCATCCTTTACCATAGCTGCGAGACGGTAATCAGTCCCGGTGGGGAGGGTGCTGTATTTATCCGTAATGAAGAAAACAGGCAGGAGATGGCCCGTGAAAAATTATCGGTTCTTGCTGCGTCCCTGCAGAAACAGGTACCGGAAGGTGTCCTGATCCGTTGCTGCACAAATGACAATCTGCTTGAAAAAATAAATGAAGTAATCATTGAAACAGGCGCAGATATGATCGTCATGGGAACCAGGGGTAAAGACAGGCTGGAAGAAATCGTAGCCGGCAGCCATGTCATGCGCGTATGCGAAGTTAGCGATGTGCCTGTTATACTTGTTCCGGCACAGATACCCATGCAGCCCGCGGGTGGTATTGTGTTTGCCTGCGACCTGGAAGAAATCAAAGAAACACTGCCCGGTGAAGAAATATTACAGGTATTGAATGCTTTCCAGGTGCCGCTTTCTGTTGTGCATGTAGGCGAGAAGGGTAGACTTACCAATGAGGAAGCCGTGGAAACAAAAGAACTGCAAATACTTTTAGAAGCCTATCACCCCGAATATCACGAACTGAACAATAACGATACAGCCGAAGGTATACTGGAGTTTGCCGGTCATCAGCAAAACAGCATTATTCTCCTCGTTGCCCGTAAACATGGATTTATAGCAGGACTTTTTCATACGAATATTACCAAACAACTTGCTTTTCATTCCCCGGTACCGTTGCTGGTGTTAAGGGAAAAAGACATCGTTTATCCTGAGATGCCATTGCTGGAGATATGAGTAAAGGCATAAGGCGTAAGGCATAAGGGATAAGGGATAAGGAGTAAGTGTATGTAATATGTATTTGGTTCCTAACGTTTTCCCTTACGCCTTATACCGTGTCTTTCTGCGTACATATTACCCCTTTATTCGGGGGCACGGTGTTTTCAGGTATCCGTAAAACGAAACATATGAATAATGAATTAAAATTAGGGATCTGGATGGATCATTCGATGGCCCATTTAACAGAGTTTAGTGAAAAACCGCTTCAATCCAAGCTTATTTCTTCCAAATTTACCCATGATGAAAAATCAGAAACCTTTGCCAAGAGCGAGCACATCATGCATAACAAAGAACAGCACCAGTTATCAGCCTATTACAAAATACTGGGCGAAGAGATTCTGAAATACCATGATGTGCTGTTGTTTGGCCCTACGGATGCAAAACTTGAATTATACAATATCCTGAAAGCAGATCATCATTTTGATAAGATCAGGATCGTGACTGCATCGGCCGGTAAACTTACTGAGCCCCAGCAGCATGCTTTTGTGCGTGACTATTTTGCCAAGGAACTGGTACCCAAAACTTCGGATAACAATTAAGCAATGGTAACTGGTTAATTCCGATATTGCAGGTAGCAACGGAGTGTGTGCCCGCCTTTTTATTGCGGCACAAAAAAATCAGACAAATGGAGTTTATTGATTACTATAAAGTGCTGGGTATTGATAAAGCGGCTTCGGAAGAAGATATCAAAAAAGCCTACCGAAAACTGGCGCGTAAACTGCATCCCGATCTGAACCCCAACGATAAAAACGCCCACAAAAATTTTCAGCAGGTAAATGAGGCCAATGAAGTACTGAGCGACCCCGAGAAACGGAAAAAATACGACCAGTACGGCAAAGACTGGCAGCACGCGGATCAATTTGAACAGCGAACCCAGCAACATTCACAATACCAGGGTGGGCAGTCATATACAGGCGATACCGATTCAGATTTCTCCAGTTTTTTTGAATCTATATTCGGTGGCTCGCAACGAACCAGCCAGGCAAAATACAAAGGACAGGATTATAATGCCGAACTCAAACTGAACCTGACGGATATCGTAGACGTACAAAAACAAACGCTGACGGTTAATGGTAAAAACATACGTATTACCATACCTGCCGGTGTAGAAAATGGCCAGGTGATCCGGCTGGGTGGGCATGGTGCACCGGGTGTTAATGGCGGCCCCGCGGGCGACCTGTATATCACTTTTGTAATAGCGCCGCACCCGCGTTTTAAAAGATCGGGTAATGACCTTTACACAACTTCCACTATAGACCTGTATACGGCGGTACTGGGCGGAGAAACGACTATTGATACACTGAAAGCGAAACTGAAACTAAAAGTAAATGCCGGGACACAGAACGGTACCAAAATAAGGGTGAAGGGAAAGGGAATACCGGTATATAAAAAAGAAAACGAAACCGGCGATCTCTATGTTACTTATGAAGTAACCATACCCACCAACCTTACGGAAGAACAAAAGAAATTATTTACAGAGTTGTCAAAACTTACTTAAAACTTTTGTATGCAAACAGAAGCCATGATACCCGCGAGTGAATTCTGTATTCACCATAATATCGAGTTATCCTTTATTTATTCTTTGCGCGATTCGGGACTGATAGAGATCGCTGTTACAGAAGAAAAAGTTTTTGTGCCGGTGAGCCAACTGGTGCAGCTGGAAAAAATGGTGCGTTTGCACTACGGTATGGATATTAACCTGGAAGGGATCGAAGCCATCACCTATTTATTAGAACGCATACACATGATGGAGGAAAAAATACAGCTTCTCGGCAACCGGTTGAATATGTATGAGGATTAGCTGATTTTTTGATATATTCAGTCCATGAAAAAGACACCAAACTGCCGGCACCGTATGGCCGTTATTGCAACGGCTTTCCTATTCATTACCGGGTTACTTACTGCACAAAAAATTAGCGCACAAACCAACCCGGTGATAGAAAAAATAGTAAAAGAAGAAACCGATAATTCGCAGTTGCTGCAACTGGCACACGAGCTGTTCGACCAGATAGGTCCGCGTTTGGTGGGTACGCCGTTGATGAAGAAAGCTAATGACTGGGCCGTAGCCAAATACACCGGCTGGGGTATTTCTGCCAGGAATGAACAATGGGGCGAATGGAAAGGATGGGAGCGCGGTGTATCACATATAGACATGCTTTCGCCACGTATACATACGCTTGAAGGCACACAGCTGGCCTGGAGCCCGGCTACCAAAGCCAAAGGCGTAACGGCCAGCCTTATCATCATCCCCGACTTGGCCGATTCCCTTGCTTTTGATCAATGGCTACCGAATGTAAAAGGGAAATTTGTGATGGTATCCATGCAACAGCCCACCGGAAGACCCGATGATAACTGGGCGGAGTTCGGGCTGAAGGAATCCATCGATAAAATGAAAAAGGACCGTACAGCGCAAACTACTGCATGGGCCAGCCGGATAAAGAAAACAGGTTATAGCACCAGAACGTTGCAGGTGGCACTGGAGAAAGCCGGTGCACTGGGTATTGTAGGTTGTAACTGGAGCGCGGGTTTTGGCGTTAATAAGATCTTTAATGCGTATACACAAACGATCCCAACGGTTGATATTGCACTGGAAGATTATGGCCTGTTGTACCGGCTGGTAGAATCCGGCGATGACCCTGTGATCCGCATACAGGTTGAATCGAAGGATCATGGTGTGGTACCCACTTTTAATACGATCGCACAAATAAAAGGAACCGAAAAGCCTGATGAATATGTAATGCTTTCCGCCCACTTCGATTCTTGGGACGGCGGTACCGGCGCTACCGATAATGGCACCGGCACATTAACCATGATGGAAGCGATGCGCCTGCTTAAGAAATTTTATCCCAATCCCAAACGCACGATCATTGTGGGTCATTGGGGCAGTGAGGAAGAGGGCCTGAACGGGTCACGGGCATTTGTAGAGGACCATCCCGAGATCGTTACCAAACTGCAGGCATTGTTTAACCAGGATAACGGAACCGGCCGCGTGGTAAATATTTCGGGCCAGGGTTTTAAAGATGCCCAACCTTTTATCATGCGGTGGCTCGCCGCTGTGCCTGATAGCATACGCAAACGCATTGTAACCAGTTTCCCCGGTTCACCCAGCGGTGGCGGATCTGATAATGCTTCTTTTGTTGCGGCAGGTGCACCCGGTTTTTCACTGGGCTCGCTTAACTGGTCGTATTTTAATTATACCTGGCATACCAACCGCGATACCTATGATAAGATCGTATTCGATGATCTGAGCAATAACGCCATGCTGGCCGCCATCATGGTATACATGGCCTGTGAGGACCCTGAAAAACTATCACATGAGAAAGCAAAAGACCTGATTGACCGGAGAGGAGACCCAGTTAAGTGGCCGGATCCGGTGAAAGCGATACGGAAGGGGCCTGTGGCGCCGAAATAAAAGGTAACTCACCCCGGCTTCGCTTCGCTGGCCACCCCTCTCTATGGAATAGAGAGGGGGCATTGTGGGTGTGCGTGTTTTTTTTTGGCATAGTATTTTCGGGGGTTCTGTAAACCTTTTGTTATGAAAACAAATATTGCCGCTAACGTAACCACTACGATCAAGGCCCCCTCTTCAAAAGTGTGGGAGGCACTAACAAAGCCCGAGATCATTAAACAATACTTTTTTGGTACCAATACTGAAACAGACTGGAAACCCGGTAGCCCAAATCTTCCTTATATTAGAGAAAATTTTGGCCCTGCAATGAAGCATAAATCAGGAGTTGACTATTCTATATCTGACCACTTTGATCATGTTCATTTTTCAGTTGATGGTTTCTAAATAACAAATAAATATTTTCATGAAAACCAGTTTATTGCTTTTCGCGATTTTGTTGTTTGTTTTTAGGATAAAAGGTCAGGAAAAAATTTCTTTTATAAGAAATAGTGATAGCAACCTGACTCGTTTGCTCGGCAATGTAAGAGAGTATAAACAGTTTGAAGGGAAAAATATTGCCATTGTCTTGTATTTGGTTGGGAACAGTTATAAAACAAGCTCTAATATTCCTGCAGAATCCGACGAGGTTTCTGATAACTTATATATTTCCGTATCGGAATTTGGGGAGGAGGCCGAAAAATCATTATTTATTTTAAAGGATATTTTTGGTGTGATAAACCTGGAACTAAGCAATACAACTAGCAATGATGACGCAGTAACACTGGCGTTTAGCTATTTTGACCGAAAAGTTAAGTTGCGTAAAAAGTATACTGCGATCGTTAGCCTGAATAAACTCGTCGCAATCAATAACTAACTTTAAAGATTGTTTATAACTCTGTGATCCTCCGTGCCTCTGTGTGGATCAACTGTGCCTCTCATTTTGAGGTAGGGAGTTAACAGAGGCGCTGGATATTCACACAGAGGCACGGAGTAACACGTAGGTACCGAAGGACCTAATAAATGTATTCCACCCTTTCCTTTATAGACTCCATTATCGGGTATACAAACTCCACAAACATATTAGCTGTTTCAGGGAAGATCTCGTAGCTTTTTATCTTTTCGCAAAACATGGAATGATAGGTTAGCGTAAGGTGTTTATAAGGGCCGAAACGCGTTACTAAACTGTAAGTAAATTCGCCGGGGTCAATATCTATCATGGCATCAATCAAGTCGAGGTCAAGCTCAAAAGTACGGGAGGTAAGGAGGTGGTCGCGCTCATGAAAACCGGATTCAACCCTGGGTATGATATGGATCATAT
>JANXRX010000152.1 GCA_025352905.1 Bacteroidota bacterium
ATTATTGAGCAGATGGGTGAGTTCTTTGTTTTTGTGGTGGGCGACAGCAGCAAAGTATCGCAACGCAAAGTATTTCTGGGTACCCGGATCAATGATAAGATCATTATCAAAGACGGGTTAACAGAAGGGGATAAAATAGTAACGGAAGGCGTACAGAAATTAAAAGAAGGTACCACGGTTACAACGGCCCCGCCAAAGGCCAATAAAAAATAAGCAAGAAGTATGATCGCAAATCTATTTATCAAACGTCCGGTTACCGCTATCGTTATTTCACTGGTGATTGTTTTGTTGGGAGTGTTATCTATCATGAACCTGCCCATCAGCCAATACCCTGAGATCACACCACCTACCGTGCAGATCACCGGCAACTTTACGGGCGCTGATGCGCAAACCGTTGAACAAACGGTTACTACGCCTGTTGAAACACAGGTAAATGGTACACCGGGAATGGCCTACCTGCAAAGTAACAGCACCAGCGATGGCCGTACTACGATCACTGCCACTTTAAAAGTAGGTACCAATGCGGATATCGCTGCGCTTGACATCCAGAACAGGGTAGGGATCGCCACACCGCAATTACCGGATGATGTAAAAAGACTGGGACTTACAACGCGCAAACGTAACCCAAGCATCCTCATGCTGGTGGCCATGTATTCGCCGAATGCTACCCATGGCGTTACTTTCCTGGATAACTATACTAATATTTTTGTTAGGGATGCATTGTTGCGTGTGCCTGGCGTAGGGGATATATTTACGCGTGCCGATGATTTCAGTATGCGGATCTGGTTACAAACCGATAAATTATCGCAACTGGGTATTACGGCATCAGATGTGATCAATGCATTACAGGAACAGAATGTACAGATAGCCGCCGGATCAGTAGGCGCGCCGCCGCAACACTCTGTGCAGGCTTTTGAATATACTGTATTTACCAACAGCCGTTTAAGTACGGAAGCACAGTTTGGCGACGTGATCGTGCGTACCAAACCGCAGGATGGCTCTGTAGTACACCTGAGAGATGTTGCCCGTATACAACTGGGTAAATTCAGTTATGCCAGTAACTCGTTCGTGGATAGTAAAAGAGCTTCTTATCTATTGGTATACCAGGCGCCGGGAAGCAATGCGATAGAAACCGCTAAAGGGGTATTTAAAGCAATGGATGAATTGAAAAAATCTTTCCCGAAAGATATTGCGTACGTGGTTCCCTTTGAAACCATATCCGTTGTAAAAGTATCTATCAGCGAAGTGATCACCACGCTCCTGGAAGCATTGGGATTGGTGGTACTCGTGGTATTCCTTTTCCTGCAAAGCTGGCGCGCAACGCTGATCCCGATACTGGCCATACCGGTTTCTATTATCGGAACCTTTGCTTTTTTTATACCGCTTGGGTTTACCATCAACACACTTACCATGTTCGGTTTTGTACTGGCCATCGGGATCGTGGTGGATGATGCGATCGTTGTGGTGGAAGCAGTACAACATTATATTGATCATGAAAAACTATCGCCCAAAGATGCGACTACCAAGGCGATGAAGGATATATCGGGCCCGGTAGTTGCTATTGCATTGATCCTGGCTGCGGTATTCGTACCAGTGGGTTTTATCCCCGGTATCGTAGGCAGATTATACCAGCAGTTTGCGATCACTATCGCCATTTCGGTACTGATCTCCGCATTTGTGGCCCTTTCCTTAACACCGGCCCTTTGCTCACTGTTTCTGAAACCGATGAACATCCGTAAAGAATCAAGGGGACTCAATCAATTCTTTTTCCGCTTCAATAGATGGTTTGCAAGTGTGACAGAGCGTTATTCAGGTGGAGTGAAAAGAGCTATTAAAGGAGCGCCTTATGTGCTGGTACTGCTGGTATGTATTATGGCAGGTACGGCTATCCTGTTCAAGAATAAGCCGTCCGGGTTTATTCCTACAGAAGATGAAGGCCGTTTGTTTGTGACCTATGAATTACCGGAAGCCTCATCTACTGCGCGCAGCCTGGAAGTGCTGGATTCGATCATGGCCATATTTGGAAAAGTAAAAGGTGTTGATCATTATGCCGCTTTGGGAAGTTTTAACGTCATTACCGGCGCTACCAAATCAAACAGTGGTTCGGTATTCATGCAGTTGAAACCCTGGGATGAACGAAAAGATAAATCATTACAGATCGGTGGTATTATCGCCGATCTTCAAAAAAGAATGGCGGCCATTAAGGGTGCCAATGTCGTGGTGATCTCTCCGCCAGCCATTCCCGGATTAGGACAAACAGGTGGTTTTACCTTTGAACTGCAACAAAAAGAGAGTACAGACGATATTAAACAATTTGAAAAAGTGGTGAACGGGTTTATCGCTGAAGTAAATAAGCGCCCGGAAATAGCACGCGCCTATTCCTTCTTTACGGCACGTACACCAGGTTATAAGGTGGATGTTGACAGGGAGAAATGTAAGAAGTTAGGCGTTTCCATATCCGATGTGTACAATACCATGCAAACTTTTCTCGGCAGCAGGTATGTAAACGATTTCACTATTTACGGAAGAAATTTCAGGGTGGTGGCACAGGCGGATACCATGTTCCGTTCAGACATCAAGGACCTTGACCAATACTATGTAAAAAACCAGGCCGGTGAAATGCTGCCGCTCAGTACGGTCATTACCTACAGCACTACCGAAAGCGCGCCGCTGATCACACATTACAATCTTTTCCGGACAGCAGAGATCAATGGTAACCCGAAAGACGGCTTTAGTAGTGGTCAGGCATTACAGGCATTGCGCGAAACAGCTGATAAAGTATTACCTGCGGGATACGGCTATGAATTCTCCGGGTTGAGTCGCGAAGAGATCAATGCAGGATCCAGTACGGTGTACATCTTTTCATTGTCGATACTCTTTGTATTCTTATTCCTCGCGGCGCTGTACGAAAGCTGGTCGGTTCCGTTCTCGGTACTTTTTGCCGTACCCACGGGCGCTTTTGGAGCGATATTAACTTTAACGCTAATCCCCACACTTACCAATAACGTGTATGCACAGATCGGGTTGGTTACACTGATCGGGCTGGCGGCAAAAAATGCGATCCTGATCGTGGAGTTTGCAAAGGAACGGGTAGACAGTGGTATGCCGATCATCGCGGCAACCATTGCCGCAGTGCGGCTCCGTTTGCGGCCGATCATCATGACATCGCTTGCTTTTATACTCGGTGTATTGCCCCTGGCCTTTGCTACCGGTGCCGGTGGTGTGGCGCGTTCAACCATCGGCTGGACCGTATTAGGTGGTATGCTGGGTGCAACCCTGCTGGCCATCTTTATTGTTCCGGTATTGTTTGTAACCATCAGCAAACTCGCCTATGGTAAAAAACAACTCGCAAAGATCCAGGCAGAAGCGACGGGAAAACTGAGTGAATAGGATTTCTATCTCTTAGCTTTGTACCCAATGGAAATCGCAACTGAACTCAGGAAACATTTTGCGGAGCATAAACTGAAGCTGGCTGTAATAGACCGGTATGCGTATGCGGGCGATGCGGGATTTTATTGGCTGTTACCAAAAGCCATTGTACAACCGGATTCGATAGCGGATATACAACAACTATTCCTGTTTGCACAGAAACATAAGGTTCCGCTTACTTTCCGTGCCGCCGGAACCAGCCTTAGCGGTCAATCCATTACCGATGGCATACTGGTGGATATCAGCAAACACTGGAAACAGGTGTTACCGCTTGACAATGGCAATTTGATAAAAGTGCAGCCTGCAGCTATCGGTGCACAGGTAAACTGGCAATTACAACCCTATTCAAAGAAGATCGGCCCCGACCCTGCATCCATTGCTGCGGCAATGATGGGAGGGATACTTTCCAATAATAGCAGCGGTATGTGTTGCGGAGTAGTACATAATTCCTATCACACCCTTCAGTCTATCCGTTTCATATTACCCAACGGCAACGAGTATAACACAGCTGTAACGGAAGATTATGCCAGGTTTCAGTTAGAGGATGTGGTGATATATGATGGGATTGCTTCACTGCAGAAAGAGGTACTTGGTAATAAAGAACTGGTTCAGAAGATCAGAACTAAATACCGGATCAAGAATACAGTCGGGTATAGCATGAATGCTTTTATTGATTATGCGCATCCATTGGATATACTGGCGCATCTGTTGATTGGTGCGGAAGGAACCCTTGCCTTTATCGCAGAAGCCGTATTACAGACCATCCCCGATAAAAAATATAAAACAACCGGCATCCTGTTTTTTGAGAACCCTGTCATTGCATCGGAAGCCATCCCCGCTCTAAAGGCTACCGGTGCTGAGGCATTGGAACTAATGGACAGGCCCGCACTGCAATCGATCCAACATCTCGATTACTGTCCTGAAATGATCAGCCGTTTACCGGACCGCGCCACCGGTATTTTATGTGAATACCAGGCAAGTGATAAAAAAGAACTGGAAGGAATACTGTCCAAAGCACTACCTGACATTCAAAGCCTGCCTTTGCTGGCCAAACTTGATTTTACAACAGATAGTCATGCGCAGGCAAAGCTCTGGAAACTGCGTAAGGGGATGTATCCTTCTGTAGCAGCTGTAAGGGCAAGGGGTACCACCGCCATGCTGGAAGATGTAGCCGTTCCGCTGGAAAAACTGGGTAATGCGGTTACCGATCTGCAGGCGCTTTTTCTTCAATACGGGTATACCAATGCCATTATTTTTGGCCATGCCAAGGAAGGTAACCTGCATTTCCTGGTTACACAACCCGTGAATACAAAAGAAGAACTGGCTGTTTTTGAAGCGTTTAATAAAGACCTGGCAACATTGATCATTCATACATACAATGGCTCGCTAAAGGCGGAACATGGAACCGGCAGGCAGATCGCTCCGTTTGTAAAAGATGAATGGGGAGAGGCGGCCTACACGGTTATGCAGCAATTAAAAAAATTAATTGATCCGCATCATATCGTTAACCCGGGTGTGATCCTTAATGAGGATAACCGGTGTCATGTAAAGAACATGAAGACCATGCCGGTAGTGGAAGAAGAGGTGGATAAATGTGTTGAGTGCGGTTATTGTGAACAGCACTGTCCGAGCAGGGATTACACCCTTACTCCGCGCCAGCGCATCCAGGTGCGTCGTTCTTTACAACGATTGAAAGCTGAGGGGAATATGGTTGATCACAATATCCTCAGGAAAGAATTTACTTTTTCAGGAATGGATACCTGCGCGGTTGACGGTATGTGCGCCACCGCCTGCCCGGTAGAGATCAACACCGGCGACCTGATCAAACGGTTACGGCGTGAGAACCATTCCGCATTCGCCAATCAAACCGCGATGCGTGTTGCACGGCATTTTAGATTAATGGAACAGCTTGTAAAAATGGCCTTGGGCGCAGGTAACCTGGTAAATAAAGTTGCCGGCCGTAAAAGCATGACAGGAATAACGACATTAATAAAAAAAATAGTACCATCTTTTCCTTTATGGACGCAGTCTCTCACCGGCCCTGTAAAGATAAAGCCTGTCGAAAATAGGGCTGTAGACATCGTGTATTTTCCATCCTGTATCACACGGATGATGGGCGCTGATGCAGATGACAAGAGTTCTGTTACTGATATAATACAATCACTTTGTACAAAAGCAGGAATGCGTTTATTGATAGCGAAAGATACCGCAGGCGTTTGCTGCGGACAGTTATTTTCATCAAAGGGATTTATCCCCGCGTACACGCATACGGTAAATAATACGATAGAAAAATTATGGGAATGGACAGGACAGGGGCAGGCGCCGGTTTTAATGGATGTGACTTCCTGTACACATTCCCTGCAGGGAGCAAGGCCTTTCCTGACGGATCAGAACAAAGAATATTTTGATAAGCTGGTGTTTATCGACAGCATCGATTTTGCAGCGGATCATTTGTTACCTAAATTGTCAGTTACGCGTAAAAAAGAACAGGTTGTTTTTCATCCCGTCTGTTCTGTTTATAAAATGAATGGCCTGCTGCAGAAGTTGCAAAGCATCGGCAAGGCCTGCGCCCAAACAGCGGATATTCCCATGCTTAGCGGTTGTTGCGGGATGGCAGGCGACAGGGGCTTTTATTATCCTAAACTAACACGGACCGCTACGAAAGACGAAGCCAATGAAGTAAATCAAAAAAAATATGATGGCTACTACTCCTCTGGCAAAACCTGCGAAATGGCCATGAGCGATGGTTCTGGTAATAATTATCAATCCATATTCTACCTTCTGCGCGATGTAACTGATTAACCAAACACTCCCAAAACTCCAAACCGCAACCACCTTTAAGGATAAAGTAAATACTTCTTACGCATTTCTTTATACTCACTTAGCCCCGGTTCCCAGCTTTTCCTGATCTCTTCTTCCGGAACACCGGCGATGATCTGCTCTTT
>JANXRX010000162.1 GCA_025352905.1 Bacteroidota bacterium
CAGGAACAAGAAACGGAGGTGCATCCAGTTTGGTTGACCCGGTTACGCGGGGAGTATACAACGGAACTTTTTCAATTTCGTTGCGATCCACAGCTACGGTTGCTGTTTCCAGGACTTCATTCAGGCGGATATCAAATAATAATAGGTGTTCACTCAACTCGCCGGCGTTCCAGCCACCATTTTCCGGTCGGCGGTTAAAACCTGCCGGGTCAAAACTTTCTATTAATTGTACCAGCTCTGCTGTGGTATCGCGGAATCTTGCCGCGAGGTCGTTATGATCTGTAACCATAAGTCTAAGATAAGCAAACCCATGATTCGGCGGTAAAAAGCTCCGGCTTATCTGAAAGGAACCCGCCGCGGTATTCAGTTGGCCGCTGGCACGGATTTTTGGGTGTTTACAAAAAACAAATTATATGAAATTTACATTAGGGGTATTACTTGGGGCAACCGTTACTGCCATCATCATCCATTACCTTAACACGGAAGAAGGTAAAGCGCTGGTTGATAAGGTTAAAAAGGACGCTGAAGAGGTGAGTGACAATCTCAGTGAGCTGGCTGAGAACCTGGTAGAGAAGGGGAAATCCATTATAGGAAAGGAGGGGAGCGAGATTGAAACAGCCGGTGAAACAATAGTAGTGCTTGTATAAATCAAAAAATTCCGGCCTTATCATCCTGTAACTTTTCTGCCTGTCAGGCGTTTTATAAAGTATTGTGCAATTACGGACAACCTGTGTACCAAAAACGGACACCTCTAAAAGGGATATTGTCAGTAAAGCAATGATAATCAATTAGATATAAAGCGGCATAGGTTTGGGTCCAAGAATCCAGACCATTGAATAAACCCTGACTAATGATAAAGAACTTATTGCTGATTGCCTTGCGCAGTTTTAAAAAGGACAAATGGTATAACCTGCTTAATATACTGGGACTTACTATCGGGATCACCTTCACACTTTTTCTGATTTTCTATATTGCGGATGAACTGAATTACGACCGGTATCATAAAAACGCCGACCGGATCTTCCGCATAGCTTCCTATTTACAGGAGCGCGATAAAAACACCAACTGGACACTTACCCAGCGCCCGCTTGCCGCTGCGCTAAAGAAAGACTACCCGGAAGTAGAAGAATCGGTACGGTTTTTCAGCAAGGAAAGGACACTTTTTAAATTCAATGATCATAGTTTCTACGAAACAAAGGTCTATTATACAGACAGCAATATTTTTCGCGTATTTAGCTATCCATTTGTTGAGGGAAATCCTGCTCACGCATTGGATCAGCCCAACACGATCGTGATCTCGAAATCGCTGGCAGACAAATATTTTGGAAAAAATACCCCGGCAGTTGGCAAGACCCTGAAAACAGTCTATGATTTATATAAAGTAACCGGGGTAATTGAAGACCTGCCCAGGAATTCACATTTGCTGTTTGATATGCTGATCTCTTCATCTACCCTGTTAAAAGGCAAGCAGGATAACCCGGATAACTGGGGCAATTTTAACAACTTTACCTATGTACTGTTGAAACCGGGATCAAGCGCCGGGGCATTTAATAAAAAGCTGGCGCCGATGTATGATAAGTATATGGCGGCGTTATTTGCCAGATTCAATGTGAAGATGCATTATGGTGTGCAGCCGATTACCGCTATCCACCTGCATTCCGATCTGGAGAGGGAACCCGAAGAACTGGGTAGCATGTCGTATATCTGGATATTTTCCGCTGTGGCGTTTTTTATGTTGCTGATCGCCTGTATCAATTATATGAACCTTACCACGGCACGTTCGGCCCAGAGAGCAAAAGAGATCGCGATCCGTAAGGTGGCCGGTTCTACAAAAAAACAATTGGTACTGCAGTTCCTCAGTGAATCATTGTTGACTGCTTTCGTTGCAGTATTGTTGAGTGTGCTGCTGGTGATTCTTTTATTACCCGCATTCAATTCTATTTCCGGGAAGGTATTTTCGCCAGCCACATTATTGCAGCCATTTAATATTCTTCTCCTGGGGTGTATTATTTTATTTACCGGGTTGGTTGGCGGCAGTTATCCTGCATTCTATCTCGCATCCTTTAAGCCGGTGAGTATTTTAAAAGGTTCTCTTTCCAAGGCATCCGGCAATGTGAACCTGCGCCGCACATTAGTGGTATTGCAGTTCTCTATTTCCATGGTCATGCTGATTTGTACCTGGGTGGTATATTCACAGCTTCTGTATTTGCATAAACGGGATCTTGGATTCAGTAAGGACCAGGTAATGACAGTGGTGATCAATACGGGGGAGGATGAGCGCAGCAAGATCTTTGCCATGAACAATGAGTTACGAAAACTGCCGGGGATTACAGTGGTTGGAACCGGTAATGGATATCCCGGAAGTGGAAATATCGATCTGAACATGTTTTCCGTACAAACCGCTAATGGTTATGTTAACAAAGCAGTGGAATGTTATAACATTGATGAGAATTTCCTGGGATCACTGCATATGCAGATAATGCAGGGTCGTAATTTTTCGGGCCCTTCAGATACACTGCACAGTATTTTGGTAAATGAAGCAATGGTCAAACAATTCGGGTGGGATAATGCCCTTGGTAAACGGGTCAAATTTCCCGATGATACTTCCGCCAGGTATTTAGAAGTGGTTGGAGTGATCAGAAATTTCAACCAGAAGGCATTGTATAATGCAATCGCCCCCCTGCTCTTATTTTATGCACCCAATGGAAACATGATCCAGGTGAAAATGAACGGGAGCGATACCAAAACAGTTATCGGTCAGGTTGCCGGTACCTGGAAAAAATATTTCCCCGAATTACCCTTTGAGTACAAATTCCTGGATGAAGATTTTAATTCGCAGTATGCAGCGGACCAGAAACGGGGAAAGATCTTTGCAGCTTTCTCCATACTCACCATCCTGATCACCTGCCTGGGTCTGCTGGGACTTACCGCATTCACCACGCAGCAAAAACAGAAAGAGATCAGCATCCGCAGGGTGATGGGCGCCAGTATCCTGGAAGTAGTTACCCTGATCACAAAAAATTACTTATGGCTGGCATTGATCGCTGCAGCCATTGCTTTCCCGGTAGCCTGGTATTTTATGAACAACTGGCTTAACATCTTCCCTTACAATACCGGGTTGTCTGTATTTCCTTTTATCTTATCTGCTTTGGTAATTGTGATAACCGCAACGGCAACGGCGAGTTTTCACTCAGCCAAAGCGGCGCTTACAAAACCGGCAAAGGTCTTAAAGACAGAATAAACTCAGCAGAGCAGCAGCATCTTTTCTGCCAGGTCAATATATCCAGGGAGGGAACCTGGCTTTTTAAAAAAATTCCGGCAACCCAGTTGCTGACATCTTATTTCGTCCTCTTCCCGCACGGATGACGTGAGCATCATCACCGGTATCGATTGCAACAAGACATCCTGTTTCAGTTCGTGCAAGGTGAGGAACCCATTTTTTATGGGCATATTGATATCGAGTACGATAAGGTCTGGAAGCGAATCAGTGTTAGTTTTCAGGTAGTTCAATAATACCAGCCCGTTGTGGAAGTCCATACAGGTAACCATAGAGTTCCTGTCTGTGAGGCTATTTGTGAGCAGGGTAATATCCTCTTCATCATCATCTGCGATAAAGATGGTTGGATCTGTTTTCATAGAGTTTAAAGTTCTTTTATTATATTGAAATCAACAAGTAAGTTATCTTTGCAGCAGTAATTACCAATAAGAACCCGGATATGCGTACTGTTTTAGTCATAGATGATGAGACCGATTTTTATCTTTTAATTAAAGATTACCTCGGTCAGCGGGATTACCAGGTGTTTTCTGCCTCCTCACTTTCCGAAGGTACACGTATGCTGGACGAGCGGCCATATGATGTTTTATTGCTGGATAACAACTTACCGGATGGCTTTGGCTGGAAGCAGGCGCCTGAGATCCAGAAGCGCTTCCCCAAAATGCGGATCACGCTGATCAGCGCCTACGAATCTATTTTCCTGGTAACCACCCTCGAAGGTGTTCCTTTCCGGATCATGGAAAAACCAGTAAGCCTGGAAACACTGATCAGTTATTTTTAATCAGTTTTTATTCCATACCGGTTTGGCAGCCAGTACTTTCTTGTATACCGGACAGTCTTTTGAATGCGCGCCGGGTAAATAGCCGATACTCATCAAAAATTCATTGACGATCTCGCCGCCCGTAAAGCGAAAGGTCTTTTTAAACAGCTTCACCCATTCTTCTTTCGGTTTGGGATGATGAAACGCCAGCCACTTTTCAAAAGACCCGTATTCTTTCTGTAGTTGTGTGATGGTTATTGCGTTTTCGATGGCCGCATTTATTTTCAGCCGGTTACGGATAATGCCTGCATCAGCTATTAAACGTTCGCGATCTTTAGCCGTATAGCCGGCCACTTTTTTAATATTAAAATTGTGATACGCTTTTCTGAAACCCGCTTCTTTTTTAAGAATGGTTTCCCAGCTAAGCCCCGCCTGGTTTATTTCAAATATCAGCCGGCAAAACAGTTCATTGTCATCGGGTATCGGAAAGCCGTATAACTTGTCATGGTAGGATTTGTGTAACACCTTCCTGTCACCCGTCATTGTTTCGATTGCACTGCAGTATGACATGTTCTCTTATTTTTTTACTTCCAGTTGGTGCTGATCAAAAAAATCAATAACGGATGCCAGTTGCTGATCGCCCACACCCACCACCTTAAACCTTCGTTCCCGCTCATTATACATGGCCACCGTTTTGCGGATCCTGCTGAAATCGGTAACCGGTATTGCGGCAATAGTAATCGCTTCCTTTTGTTTCCACACCTCTATTTCCAGCAACATATCCGCCTGTCGCCCCATCACGGTCGATTTATCAATCAGTTGCTTCCTGAACTGGGTCTTGTACAGCAGTAATGCCCGCGGTGCAGGCATGGTATCGAATACGGGATTATAGTTCAGCTTTGTTACGGCACAGGGTTGCGGGGTCTCGGATATAGCGCGCTTCGCAAGCAGGTCTTTTAACTGGTCGGCCGACAAACCCAGCGCTTTATATTTCTTAACTACTACATCCTCCACTTCTTTGGGGGTGGCAAATGTATCATTGGTATTGGCTGCCACGCTGATCTTGGAAACGGTAGCCCAGTAATTTATCTGGCCGATCCTGTCAGCTGTTTCGGAAGAGATTTTCAATTGTTTCATCAGTTCCGGTTTTTCACAATAACCGAAAAGCTCCCGTTGTTCTTCCGGGGTCCATTGGGCGGCTTTATCCTGCGCTTTCAACCCGGTAACTGTATAGCCTGAGATCAGCAGGAAACAGATACATACCCTTAGGAAACTGCTCAAAATATGCTTTTGCATAAGTGCTTTTTTATGGAGGGAAGTTACTATAGATATCGTTATATAAACTCTAAATTTGTATATTGGTTGCTAATACCCCTTCCATGAAATTTGATTCCTTAATTCCCATCCTTTATTCAGCAGATATCTCAAGAAGTATTACTTACTATATGGATAAACTCGCCTTTACCACACACCGGGTCTGGGATGACGAAAAAACTTTCGGCGGTATAAGTTCAGATTGCGTTGAGATCTTTTTTTGCAAAGATGGACAGGGTAATCCGGGCACCTGGCTGGTTGTAAACGTGGATGATGTGGATACGGATTATGAAACCATAAAAATCCGCTGTACAAATATTTTATCTGCGCCAGATAATAAAACCATGGAACCTGCGGGAAATGCTGGTGCAGGACCCTGATGGGCATATCATCCGTTTTGGAAAAAGGATATAAGATTAAAACATCATTCACTATAAAAAATTATTCATGACCAGCAGTAAAGTGTTCCAGTTCGAAAACGAGATACCCTGGGAGGATCTGGGCAACGGTATTCAACGGCAGGTTTTCGGGTATGATGATACCCTGATGCTGGTAAAAGCAAAATTTATCGCCGGCGCCGTGGGTACTGTGCACGAACACCACCATAGCCAGGTTACCTATGTAGACAGCGGTGTATTTGAAATGACGATCGGGGATGAAAAAAAGATCATCCGCAAAGGGGATGGATACTATGTACCCCCGCATGTTTTGCACGGCTGTGTTTGCCTGGAACCCGGCACCCTGATCGACGCCTTCAGTCCGCTCAGAGAAGACTTTTTACAATAATTCAATCCCGAAATTGTTATATTCCTTTTCCAAAACTGATACTCATGCGAATACTGATCTTTTTTCTTTTTATCTCCTCTTCCCTGAGCGCGCAAACATTCCGGATCCAGGTAGACCCTTCCTTACATGTATCGGAGCTGGATGGCAGGCTGCTATTGCTGCTTTCAAAGAACGACCGCTCCGAACCCAGGTTCCAGGTAAGCGATGATGCCCATACCCAGCTGGTATTTGGCAAGGATGTGGAAGGATGGAAAACCGGCACAACGCAGCTGGTAGATGTACAGGCCATCGGGTACCCGGTTGAAAGACTGAATGATGTGCCTGCCGGTGATTATTATGTGCAGGTACTGTTGCATAAATATGAAACCTTTCATTTAAAAACCGGGCAAACGGTAAAACTGCCGATGGATAGGGGTGAGGGACAGCATTGGAATATTGCCCCGGGCAATATCTATTCTGCTCCCATTAAAATTCATTTTGACCCGGCGATGAACAATGAGATCAAACTGCGTATTACCAGGATAATCCCTGCTATTAAAGAGCCCGAAGACACCAAATACATCAAACATATCAGGATCCAGAGCAAACTGCTTACCGAGTTCTGGGGGCGGCCCATGTATCTTGGCGCCCATATTTTATTACCTGCCGGCTTTGAGGAACATCCCAATGTAAAATATCCCCTGGCTGTTTTTCATGGACATTTCCCCGCAGATTTTGGCGGGTTCAGAACAACCCCACCTGATCCCGATCTGAAACCCGATACCTCTGCCCGTTTTCACATAACCGGTTATAATAAAATTGTGCAACAGGAAGCATACGATTTTTATAAGCAATGGACCGGGCCTGCCTTTCCAAGGGTACTGGCCATAGAGATACAACATGCCAATCCTTATTACGACGATTCTTATGCCGTTAACTCAGCCAACCTCGGTCCTTACGGTGATGCAATAACCTATGAGCTGATACCTGAAATAGAAAAGCGGTTCAGGGGTATTGGCAAAGGATGGGCAAGGTTTATGTACGGCGGTTCTACGGGCGGATGGGAAGCGCTTGCGGTACAGGTGTTTTATCCTAACGAATACAATGGAACTTATGCTGCCTGCCCGGACCCGGTTGATTTCCGGCATTACACCAGTTTTGATCTCTATGCAGATAAGAACGCATATTATCCTGAAAGTGATTTTAAAAAAACAGCGCGACCGGCACAGCGCGATTACCTCGGTCATATCATGGCCACTGTTAAAGAAACCAATCAACGCGAACTGGTACTTGGCAGCCGGAGCCGGAGCGGCGATCAGTATGATATCTGGGAGGCTGTTTATTCGCCAATGGATGAAGATGGTTATCCGAAAAGGATCTTCGACAAGCATACAGGTACCATTGATACAGCCGTTGCCATTTATTGGAGAGAGCATTTTGACCTGACGCATATCATCAAACGCGACTGGGCCAGAATAGGGAACAGCCTGAAGGGAAAGATCCATATTTATGTAGGAGATATGGATACCTATTACCTGAACGATGCCGTTTATACAGCCGAGGATATGCTGAAAAAATTAGCGAACCCGAATTGCAGTTGTGAAGTGGATTATGGCGACCGTGCAGAACATTGCTGGAACGGCGATCACACGCAGCCGAATTATATCAGCCGCTTACGTTACCACCAGATGTACATAAAAAAATGGGCCGAAGAAGTAAAAACACGCGCCCCGCAGGACGCCGATCTTCAATCATGGAGGTATTAGCAGGGGTAAATGGTGAGGGGTAAGTGATAAGGGAGAATAGTTTACTTATCCCTTATCACTTACCCCTTATCCCTAATTTAATTTGCGTCATCTTCCGGGAAACCATCTCCTTCACCTAAGCCATCCTCTTTTTTGGAAGGGAAGGTATCAGAAGGAGATACATAGATGGTTTGGTGGTAGAACTTGGTGGAAGGTCTTACCTCGTTCAGTTTTTCCTGGAAGGTCTCTATGTATTTGTTCTCTTTATTGTTCTTGTTGAATATGTCTTTCAGTTGTGTGAACAGATCCAGGGAACTGGCTTCAAACACCGTTGTTTCAAGACTTAACAGTTTGATATTAGCTTCCACAAACTGGTTCATTTCAGTATTGATGATCGTACAATGAATATTGCCTTTTACAATAGAGTCCTTGCAGAGGTTCACACGCAGGCTGTATACAGATCCTTCGAACTCGCCTTCTATCTTGATATCATTACAGATGATCACGCCCTTGATCGCACCGGTAGGGGTGATGTGGATCATTTTTTTACTGTACAGTACCCCGTTAAAATTACCATCGAGGATAATGTCATTTTCAGAATCAAGGATCCCGGAAATATTGGTGGAACTGGTAATGATCAGTTGTTTGTCTTCCGACACACCCTGGTTGCTGTAACCTGAATTCGGATCATGCAGCAATTGTTCTCTGAATTTGTTCATGGTCTGGGTTTATGTTGTAAAAATACAGGATTTACCGTCTAATTGTAAAAGTTACGTTTTCCGGTGGTTTTCTGATCATATAAGTATTATTTTTTTATGAAACCGGAAAACATTTATACGTATTTCTGAATAATCGGGCAAATTGGTTATCTTGACATCCCCTTAGTAATCACTGAATTAGAGTAATATGCTTTTCAAGAAAAAAGAGAGTCCTTCCGAGATGCTTCCTGCGGTGCAGGTGGTTTCAGGGGGTGTTTATTTTGGCATCATCAAGACCACTTC
This sequence comes from Bacteroidota bacterium, assembly GCA_025352905.1. Lineage (GTDB taxonomy): Bacteria > Bacteroidota > Bacteroidia > Chitinophagales > Chitinophagaceae > Sediminibacterium. Next base: position 8,860 of record JANXRX010000162.1, read on the forward strand.
ACCCATCCGTATCGAAGGTGATTTTAAGGGTATTATTTTCTGTACCAATAAGGTTATTATCGACAAAAAAGCCACTGTTAATGGGGATATTCTCTGTCATGAGATCGTGGTGGGAGGGCTGATTGATGGTAACGTGATCTGCAGGAACAAATGCACGTTAAGCGATGGCGCGGTGGTGAATGGGATCGTACGTACAGCCAAATTTGAGAATGGGGATGATAGTTCTGTGATCGGCCCGGTTTATGTAAATAAAGATAATATGAACATTGATGTGGACGAGTATTATGAATTGTTCAATAAAAAGGAAACACTCGAAAAGATCAAAGCGGAATATTTTTCGCTGCCGCAAAAATTGATATTGATTACCTGAGGCGTGGTGTATGATAAATCTTCGTGTTTTTGGATACTTGCTTTCGCAGTATGACCGGTTCGCTCATGCTGCTATTGTTGTCCTGTCACTGGTGTTGCTTCCTTCCATGCTTTTTTCGCAATGCCCGGCCAATATCGGGTTTGAATCAGGCACTTTCGACAACTGGTTCTGTGTGGCCGGCAATATTGATAGTGCGGGCGTGATTCATGTTTCTCCGTGCGCACCTATTCCCGGGCGGCATACCCTGTTCAAAAATAATTACCCTCAGGCTAAAGACAGGTTTGGCAATTTCCCGGTAAATTGTCCGAACGGCAGCGGCTATTCCATACAGTTAGGTAATGAACAGACAGGTGCTCAGGCAGAAGGGATCAATTATACGCTGACCGTGCCTGCCGACAAGAATTCTTACAGTATCGTTTATAATTACGCGGTGGTATTTCAGAACCCGAGTCACGATGATTACCAGCAACCGAGATTTACGGCGAAAGTATTTGATGTGGCGGCTAATAAATACCTGGTTTGTTCTTCTTTTGATTTTGCCGCATCATCCAGTCTACCGGGTTTTAAGGCAGCGAAAATTTCAGCCGGAACTACAGACGTGTACTATAAACCATGGTCGTCGGTTACGATCACCCTTGTGGGTTATGCAGGTAAAACATTAAATATTGAATTTATGACCAATGACTGCACTAAAGGTGGTCATTTCGGTTATGCCTACCTGGATATTAATGAAGACTGTTCAAGCCTGATAGGCGGCAACGTGATCTGCGTGGGCCAGGATATCACCACACTGGTGGCTCCTTATGGTTTCGAAGAGTACCATTGGTACAATGCAGATTTCAGCACTTTGCTCGGTACCGGTAATACGCTCAAACTGGACCCGACACCAAAGGCAAATACGCAACTGGCACTGGAAGTATATCCCTTTCCCGGATCGGGTTGTATTGATACGCTGTATACCACGATGACGTATTCACCGGTTCCTTTTGTTTTCAAGGTAACTGATCCGATTGGCGTTTGCGCACCGGGTACTGTAGACTTAACAGCAAGCGCTGTTACTACCGGAAGCAGTTCGGAACTGAAATTCGCTTACTACGAGGATATTGACCAGCTAAATTATGTGCCCACGCCAAAAACGATCGATAGCAACGGTGTATACTTTATTAAAGCGACCAATGAAGAGGGCTGCGCCGATATAAAGCCGGTTTCTTCAACAGTAGGTGTTCTCCCTGTGATCAGCGTAAAAGACCCACCGCCATACTATTATCCTGATAAAGCGGACCTGACAGATAAAACCCTGATCACGGGTAATATCACCGGTCTCACGTTCACATACTGGAAAGATGCTGCCGCTACGATCACTTTACCGGAGCCGAACGCGGTAGCTATCAATGGGATCTACTATATCGAAGCTTCCACCGCAGGCAATTGCAGTGTGATCGATCCTGTAAAAGTGACCATACAGATCCCACCGCCACCCAATGCCTTTTCACCTAACGGCGACGGTGTGCACGACCTCTGGGAGATCCCGGCGTTAACTACCTACCCATTGTGCGAGGTAAAAGTATTTGACCGCTACGGCCGTCTCCTTTTCCAATCGGTAGGATACAACACACCCTGGGATGGAAGATATAATGGCAAGGCCCTGCCACTCGGTACTTATTATTATGTGATCAAACCCTCCGACAAGATCGCAACCATATCGGGAAGCGTTACGATAATATATTGAGGCGGTCTATAGTCTATAGTTTGCAGTCTATAGTTCTTGATAGTCAACTCTTAACAACCATAAACTGAAAACCATAGACTATAAACTGCTTTTTTATACGTATTTCGTCACTCCCGGAACCGCAATTGGATAAAAGCCGTCTGCATTTGGCAGTACGGGTGGTAAGGCATCCCAGTCGTATACTTTTGGATGCAGATCGATACCTGAATTGATGGCTTTATCCCATTCCACTATCTGGCCACTATAGGTTGCAAAACGGCCGAGTATGGATGTCATGCTGCTGTGTGCGCCATTTTCTGCATCGGCAAATTTGTAATCGCCTTTGGCGATGGCGGCAAATAATTCATCGTGTTCTGTCTGGTAAGGATTGTTTTCTGTTTTACGGTCGAACTGGTACACCACGTTGCCACCGGCATCCGTAATATTTGCCGCGCCGCAATGGATCTTTCCTTTGGTGCCCACAAACAGCTCATCCACACGGCTCATGGTACCGGGTATATGTCTGCACTGGCTATTTAGTATAGATCCATCGGCATATTCAAATTCAACATAATGATGATCAAAGATCTCACCATGATCCTTTCCTTTGCGAACCTGCCTGCCACCCATTCCCTGTGCCTTTACGGGATGGCCGCCCTTGAACCAGTTGATCACATCTAAATTGTGAATATGCTGCTCGGTGATATGATCGCCGCAGAGCCATACAAAATAATACCAGTTGCGCATCTGGTATTCCATTTCCGTCTGGTTGTATTTGCGCGGTCTTACCCAAACCCCATCGTTATTCCACCATGCCTGCGCCGAAGTGATATCACCGATCATATCTTTTCGTTTGAACAGTTCGCGGTAGGAGTTCTGGTAATGTCTTTGCAGGCCCACCACTACATTCAGTTTCTTTTGTTTGGCGATAGCTGCTGTTGCCAATACCCTTTGGATACCTGCGGGATCCGTGGCAACGGGTTTTTCCATGAACACATGTTTGTTCTGTGCAATGGCCTCCTCAAAATGAATGGGTCTGAAACCGGGAGGCGTGGCCAGGATCACCACATCGGCAAGGGCGATCGCTTTTTTATAGCCGTCAAAACCCGTGAACTTTCTTTCTTCCGGTACATCGATCCGGTTGATCAGCTTAACAGGTTTGCCGGCCAGTTCCGTTTCCAGTTCGGCAACCAGGGCTTTATGACAGTTATTTAAATTATCCCGGAAGGCATCCGCCATGGCCACCAGCTTAACATTCTGTTTACTTAGCAGGGCCTGCGTGGCAGCGCCTGTTCCGCGGCCACCACAACCCACAAGGGCAATTTTGATCACATCATCGGCGCCTGAAAAAAAGTTTGCCCTTGATAATAAAGGCGCGGCTAACAGGCCGCCGGCCAGTAAAGAACTTTGTTTTACAAATTCCCTGCGGGAAGAACCATTGGAAGCATCGTTTGTCATAACACTTGTTTTTATTATTTACCGAGATATTGTTTGAAAAATTGTTCGGCTTCTTCCGCCGTGGGTGATTGTAAGGGCCGCATGATCCGGAAGCCCACTGATCCCGCTTCCGTGAGCCACCATTTACTTTTAGGGATCTGTGGGTCGCGCCGGTTCCAGGATGGGTTGGAACTGAACCGTTTGGCAACGCGTAATTCAGTTGCTGTTTCAGCAAAACCGCCTCCGCGTAACGCTTTTGGGTACCGCGCCATATTAGGTGTAGCTATCGGATCCTTACTGTTATCGGCCATATTTACATACCGTGTTTCTTCATAATGATCCATTGTCCATTCCAGCAAATTACCCAGCATATCATATAGCCCCAAGGCATTCGGTAGTTTCTGACCCACTTTCTGAAATTTATCCCCACTGTTACCCGCATACCATGCATATTTATTTAGTTGTGAGGCGTCGTTTCCAAAGAAATAGATTGTTTTGGTTCCTGCCCGGCAGGCATATTCCCATTCCGCTTCAGTAGGCAGACGGTAAAAGACACCCGTTTTCTGGTACAGCCAGCGGCAATACATCAAGGCGCTGAACTGCGACATACTATTGGCCGGGTAACCGCCTTCTTTACCCATGCCCAGGCTGAAATCGATATACTGCGGGCTCGGTCTTGTGATGGCATCCACATCCACATTCAGGCTGGTGGTTTCATCTTTTAAAAAAACATCAAACTCATCCCGTGTTACTTCGTAAGCGCCCATCCAGAAAGCAGAAACCCGAACTGTTCGCTGCGGCCCCTCATCGACCTGTCGTTCCTTTTCTGATAAAGGACTGCCTATTAAAAACACCCCTGCAGGTACCGGAACCATCCTGCACGAAAGCGCAGAACCGGGAATATGTTGCGGGTAAACATGAAAACTATCGGATGTTTGCGCAATGCTGAATAAAGAAAGAATACTGCAGAAAATCAGGACTGCTGTTTTTTTCACCGCTGGCAAATTTTGAGGGGATTAAGGTAGGGAATAATGGTGAAAGGAAGGGAAGAGGGCAGTACAAGGCGTAAGGCATAAGTCGTAAGGGATAAGGTGTGATAAGATCACAAAAGTTTAATCTTTATTTAATATACATTACGCAATATCCATTATCGCCGTTCGGTTTTTATTATATACGCCTTACGCCTTACGCCTTACGCCTTACGCCTTACGC
>JANXRX010000206.1 GCA_025352905.1 Bacteroidota bacterium
CGCAACCTGTCTTACAATGCAGGAACCGCCGCTACCTATGGCTTAACCAAAGAACAGGCATTACAGGCCATTACCCTGAACGCAGCAAAAATCCTGGGTGTGGACGACAGGACCGGTTCGCTCGAAGCTGGTAAAGACGCCAATATCATTATCAGCGATGGAGATATCCTCGACATGAAAAGCAGTACCGTTACCAATGCCTTTATACAGGGCCGCCAGGTTAATTTGGATAACAAACAGAAAGAATTGTATGAGCGTTACAAATTCAAATACGGGATTAAGTAATTTGAAAATGTAACACCTTGAAAATTTGAAAATGAGGGCCCTCGCGTTGCGGGGGCCTTTTTTTGTTTGCACCTTGCCACCCCTGGGGGCACCCCCATTTTCAAATTGTTTTCCCACCGCCTGTCACAGAATATTTTCCGTCTATCTTTCTTGCAGGTCTTTTAACAGTGTCGCACCTGTAACCTTTTTAGTTTTGTCGCGTTCTGTTTCACAGGGCAAAGATTTTGTGTGCCCGGGAACAGGATGTTGATAAAGCCCTCTTATGAAGCCATTGCTGCCGTTGGTTTGTGCCATGCTCTCTATCTCTGTTGCTATGGCGCAAAAGGAAAAGGTTGTAAAAAAACTTCCCGCCGTGCGAACCACGCAGAAGATCGTGATCGACGGCGACCTCAGTGATGAAGCCTGGAAATCTGCCCCCCTTGTAACCAACCTCGTAGAATGGCGCCCCGCTTACGGAAATAAAGAACTGGATAAGAACCGGACCGAGATCCGCATATTATATGATAACGCCAATATCTATGTGAGCGGGTTTTGTCACGAGGCCCCCGACAGCATTTCAACAGAGCTCGTTGGCCGGGATGTAGTGGGCGTAAATGATTTTGTAGGTGTGTTGTTTGACACCTATAACGATAAGATTAACGGTTTTGGTTATTATGTAACCCCGCTTGGCGAGCAATATGATGCCAAGTATTCCTCAAACGGCGAGGATGGCAGCTGGAGCAGCGTATATGAAACAAAAGCGAAGATCGTACCGGGTGGCTGGGTCTTTGAAATGAGGATCCCCTATTCGGCTATCCGTTTCAGCAATACCCAAAAACAGGATTGGGGCATCAATATCACCCGCAGGAGAACCAAAAGCGGGATCCAGTTAATGTGGAACCCAACGGACCCAACGATCGGCGGCAACTTCTTTGCCCAGTTCGGGTTATGGACGGGTATCGAAGATATTAAACCGCCGGTGCGCTTATCCTTCTCTCCCTATTTTTCAACCTATGTGAACCATTACCCATACAATGATCCCACCATTAAAAATGTGGCCACAGCAGTTAATGGCGGAATGGATGTGAAATATGGGATCAGCCAGGCTTTTACCGTGGATATGACACTGATCCCTGATTTTGGCCAGGTACAGAGTGATAACCAGGTGTTGAACCTGACACCTTTCGAAGTAAAGTATAATGAGAACAGGACCTTCTTTACCGAAGGAACCGACCTGTTCAGTAAAGGCAACCTGTTTTACAGCCGGCGCATCGGAGGAACTCCTTTGCATTATAATGATGTGGCCAACCAGTTACAACCCGGTGAAAGCATCTCTCAAAATCCACAGGAAACAAGGCTGATCAACGCTACCAAGTTGAGTGGCAGAACCTCTTCAGGGCTGGGCATCGGTTTTTTCAATGCCATTACTAACCCGCAGTATGCCACCATCGAAAGCGGAGGGAAGGATACACGTAAAATAGAAACGGACCCGCTAACGAATTATAATATCCTTGTGTTTGATCAATCCCTGAAACACAATTCAAGCGTATCGCTGATCAATACGAATGTTACACGGGCGGGAAATGATTATGACGCTAATGTTACCGCGGCGCTCTGGGATCTGTATGATAAAAAGAACGACTGGAACCTCAACGGAAAGTTTGCGGTAAGTCAGCTGATCGGCTACCAGGCGAATGGAGCGAACGAAACCGGGCACGATCACACGCTCTCTCTTAACAAAACGGGCGGCAGGTTTAACATGACCGTTTGGGAAGAGCTTGCGGATAATAAGTATAACAGCAACGACATGGGTTATTTTACCAATAATAACTTCATGGATCATGGCTTCTGGTTGGCTTATAAGTGGCTGAAACCGCGGGCCTGGTATAACCGGATCCAGCTGAATATAAATGGGTCACTTTCCATGCGGTACAAGCCCTGGGATTATCAGAATGTCTGGCTAAATTTTAATGGGAACTCCCAGTTAAAAAACCTCTGGTATATCGGTGGTGGCTTTAATTACCGGCCCCAGGCAAACGATTTTTATGAACCAAGGGTGGCGGGACAGGTTTTCAGGCGCCCCGCTTATGCTTATTATGGCCTTTGGTTTCAATCCAATAATGCCAAAAAATATTCCGGCTTTGGCCAGGTATACCGCAATTATTCGGGACAATATCATTCAGACGGCTATGATATCGGCTTTGGAAACCAGTACCGCTTCAACAAAAAATTCACGCTGAGCACCAACACCAATATCAGCTTCAGCAATAACGACCTTGGCTATGCAACGATTGTGAATGACAGCAGCATCTTTGCCTTACGGAAAAGAATAACTGTTGAGAACATTTTTACTGCCAAGTACAATTTCAATAATGTGATGGGGCTGAGTTTCCGTGCAAGGCATTACTGGGGCAGGGTTAACAACAAGAAATTCTTTAGCCTGGCCACCGATGGCAGTATGATAGACAACCCGAACGACTATACCAGCAGCGCCAATTATAATGTGAATTATTTTAATATTGATATGGTATACACCTGGCAGTTTGCGCTGGGGAGTTTTATTGATGTCGTTTGGAAAAATGCCATCGGCACACAGGATCTGCGCGTATCTGATCCCTATTTAAAGAACCTCGGAAATACGCTTAGCGCCCCTCAATTGAATAGCTTATCCGTACGGGTGATCTATTTCCTCGACTACCTCTCCCTCAAGAAAAAATAAACCCATTTTCAAATTTTCAAATTCCCACATTTTCAAATTGTCTTTATTTCTTTCATTACCTTAGCCCCATGGGTAAGAAACTTTTTTTGCTGGATGCCTTTGCGCTGATCTACCGGGCTTATTATGCATTGATACGCAGTCCGCGTATTACTTCGAAGGGGATGAATACAAACGCGCAGTTTGGTTTTACCAATACATTGTTCGATCTCATCAACAAAGAAAAGCCCACCCATCTCGCCGTTTGTTTTGATACCCATGCGCCTACGGAAAGGCATACGGATTTTAGCGACTACAAAGCCAACCGGCAGGAAGCGCCGGAGGACCTGCTCGCTTCTCTCCCTGATATAAAAAGGATCATCAATGGTTTTAATATCCCGGTGGTGGAAATGGATGGATACGAAGCGGATGATGTGATCGGTACCGTAGCCTGGCAGGCCGCCGATCTCGGTTATGAAGTGTATATGGTTACGCCGGATAAAGATTATGGCCAGCTCTTGACACATCCTGGTGTTTTTATTTACAAGCCGCCGGCTTTCGGAAACGCAGAAGAGATCCTCACGGCAGAAAAGATCTGTGCCAAATGGGATATACAACGGGTAGAACAGGTAATAGATATGCTGGGGCTGATGGGTGATGCGGTCGATAATATTCCGGGCATTCCCGGGGTTGGTGAAAAAACCGCCGCCAAACTGCTGAAAGAATTTGACAGCCTGGAAAATATCCTTGCGAATGCAGATACGATCAAAGGCGCACTTGGTGAAAAGGTTCGCAATGGCAAAGAGATGGCCATCATGAGTAAAAAACTCGCCACGATCATTACCAATGTTCCGGTTTCTTTTCACGAAGAAGACTATCGTTTAAAGGAATGGAACAAAGAGGCGCTGGTGGAGGTATTTACGGAACTCGAATTTAAAACACTCGGCAAAAGAATACTGGGTGATGAATTCAATGCATTTCATTCCGCACCGCAAAGTATACAGACTGACCTGTTTGGAAACACGGTGGCTTCTAAAACCGAATCGAGGAATACCAAAAAAGAGGCCGACACGGTTATCGTGGGCGAAGAAAGCCTTGGCCTTCTGGCAGAAAAAAATATCAGCAACACGGAGCATAACTATGTACTGGTGCAATCAACAGAGGAGATCAGGACACTGGTAGAATTATTGGTACAGCAACCCGAGATCTGCTTTGATACGGAAAC
>JANXRX010000255.1 GCA_025352905.1 Bacteroidota bacterium
CCTTGGTTCATTGGAAATAAATAAAGACAAACTACGGGGCTTCTTCCGGAAAGCGGGTAACCTTTTGCGCAGCAAAGCGAAACAGGAAGAAGAGAACAACCGTTCGGAAACCTCCACCCCGGCAAATCGCCGGGTCTTACCTTAAAAAGAAAATTTTTATATGAAACGCTTAGTATGTTTAACAGCCGCCCTGATGGTTGCAGGAATCAGTTTTGCACAAACGGACAGTACCGCAAAAAATACGGATACGGTGAAAGTGGGCAACTTCATCATCATCAAAAAAAACAGGAATACGCCTGATTCAGAGAACCCGGTAAAAACAACTCGTGAAAGATCTTCTTTTAACTATAAAGTTGTACGCAGCACCAGGAAAAGGAGTAATGTAAGCACCAACTGGTGGATCCTTGATCTTGGTTTTGCCAATTACAGGGATAATACCAATTATGCATCTGCACAAGCGGGTGGTTACCTGAAAGTATTGCGTCCGGCTGATGGTGCGGTTGACCAAAACAGCACAGCGCTGAACACAGGTAAATCGAGCAATGTGAACATCTGGTTCTTTATGCAGAAACTGAATATGGTACAACATGTAGTGAACCTGAAATACGGTTTGGGCCTGGAGATGTATAATTTCCGTTATGATAGCCGTATCAGTTTTCGCAGGGATGTGGTGCCGTATGCCTATAACGACTCGATCAGTTTTTCAAAAAACAAACTGTACGTAAGTTATCTTACTGTTCCCTTCATGCTCAACATCAATACTACGCCAGGTAGAAGCAGGGGTTTAAGTGTAAGCGCAGGCGTAAGTGCGGGTTATCGTATTGAAGGCCGCAACAAACAGATCAGTGCACAACGCGGCAAACAAAAGTATAACGGGGATTTTAATTTTGAACCATGGCGCCTCGCAGCTATTGCGGAGGTAGGTCTTGGCCCGGTTCGTTTATACGGTACATACAGTTTGAACCGTTTGCAGAAAGACGTTACACGTATTGAACAATATCCTTATGCAATCGGTATCCGGTTTAGTAACTGGTAAATTTGAATATGTCTTTTTCTCATATTGTACCTTGTTGTATTCCAGCGCCTCTTTTTTAAGAGGCGTTGTTTTTTGGTAGATACTAAATGAACCGAACCGTTCGTTTTAGTTATAGCGTCTCATTTTTGAATGATGACAAATGTTTATTAAAACATATTTGTATCAAAAAAATAGCACAGATACTTCGATAAGACGGGTCGCAGCTTCACCGAAAAGATTTTTTCATCTCCTAAACTCTAGCTACATTAACTTAATATTTAGTGAATTAACCCTTACAAAACATTCCGGTGACTTAGTTTACACTAAAATCAATTATTGAAAATGAGAGCGAGATTCTCTTCTTTAGTTCTGGGGGGTATATGCCTTACCCAGTTCTCTTTTACAAAACCTCACCATTACGGAACCGGCAGCAATGCTTATTCTATCGTTATCCTTAAAAGCAAGTATGAGTTGCAGGTGTACGATTCCACGTCGGGAGATTGGATTGTGAGTTATCCGGTTGTATTTGGCAACAAGGATATGGGTGATAAGATGATGCAGGGCGACAGGAGAACACCCGAAGGTGTTTTTCATATCACCTATAAACGAAAGCATGAGAAGTGGAACTCTTTTATGATGATTGATTATCCGAACAAAGAGAGTTATGAAAAATTCAAACAAAGAAAAGAAATGGGCATCATTCCGGCCGATGCAAAGATCGGTGGCGAAATAGGTATCCATGGAACCTGGCCGCATGAGGATTTCGCCATTGATCAGTACCAGAACTGGACAGAAGGTTGCATCAGCACGAAGAATAAATATGTTGAAGAGTTATTCAACATTTTACCGGTAGGAACGAAGGTGGAAATAAGACATTAAGAAATGTGAGGCGTGAGTCAATAATACGCTCACGACTCACACTTTTATTTTATCGCTTCCGAAATAACTATGCAGCACTTTAGGCAATTCAATCCCATCGGCAACCTGGTTATTTTCCAGTAAACACGCAACGATCCTTGGCAGCGCCAGTGAACTTCCATTCAGGGAATGTGTCAGTTGCATCTTACCATCTGCATCTTTATAACGGCATTTCATACGGTTGGTCTGGAAGTTCTCGAAATTACTCACGCTGCTTACTTCCAGCCAGCGTTCCTGCGCGGCGCTGAATACTTCGAAATCATATGTGATGGCGCTGGCAAAACCCATATCGCCGCCGCACAAACGTAAAATGCGGTAAGGAAGTTCGAGCAGCTCTAACAGTTTTTCTACGTGTGCTACCATCTCATCCAGCACTGCATAACTTTTTCCCGGTTCCACGATCTGTATGATCTCTACTTTCTCAAACTGGTGCACCCGGTTCAATCCACGTACATCTTTTCCGAAACTTCCGGCCTCTCTCCGGAAACAGGGAGAATATGCGGTCATTTTGATCGGCAACTCTTCCAGCTTTACGATCGTGTCGCGGTAAATATTGGTAACCGGTACTTCCGCCGTAGGTATCAGGTAAAAATTATCTGCGGTGGCATGGTACATCTGTCCTTCCTTATCAGGCAGTTGGCCGGTGGCAAATGCGCTGGCTTCGTTTACCATAAAAGGCGGCAGGTATTCTGTATACCCCGCAGCCGTGTTATAATCTAAAAAATACTGTACAAGCGCTCTTTGTAATTTGGCGCCCTTTCCTGTATATAAAGGAAACCCCCTCCCGGTAATCTTGGCACCGGTTTCAAAGTCAACCAGTTTATATTTAGTGATCAGGTCCCAGTGCGGAACAGCGCCTTCCGGTAATACTTTTTTGACTCCTGCTTCCTTTACCGTTACATTTTCTTCGGGCGATGCGCCTTCGGGTACCTCGGTGCCGGGCAAGTTGGGTAACAGTACCAATGTATCCTGTAATTGCTTTTCCATCTGGAGCATCTGCTCTTTCAGGGGTTCGAGGGTATCTTTCCAGGCGCCTACCTGTCCTTTGACCGCTTCTGCCTCCTCTTTCTTTCCCTGCGCCATCAGCTTACCGATATCTTTTGATGCCGTATTCAGTTTTGCCTGCGTAGTATCAAAATCTGCCTGTAATTTCTTACGCTGGTCGTCCAGTGCAATGATCGTATCCACCAGTTCGGGTTGCTTAAAATGCTTGGTGGTCAGTCTTTTTTTAACATCGGCTGTATTGTTACGCAATACGCTCACTTGTAACATAAACTTATTATTTGCGGCAAAGATAACTTTTGCGGGGTGATGATGCACCGTTTACCTTTGCCGTATTATGTTTATATCGGATGATCTTCAACAAAGATGGTGGGCACTGGAAGCCAAACTGGTGGAGCGCTTTGGCAAAAAACCCGACCTCGAAGCGGTTCTTTTCCTGATTGGCCTGCAGGAAACGGGGTTTATGGCGGAAAAAATAACGAAAGAAGAAAAACAGGACCTGATGCATGTAGCCGTTTGCCGGGTGCTTAGCCAAAGCGGGTATTATGTATTAGAGGGCAATGATCCTGATCACTGGCCGCATTATAAGCAGGTAAAAGAATTACCCGTTATGATAGCCATGGAACAGGAGAATTTTATCAAGGACCATGTATTGCTGTATTTTGAACAGCAGGGGTTTTAACCAGTACGCTTGTTTCTCCTTTTTTTCCCTAATATTTGCAGTATCAAAACCGTAACAGTATGAATTTTCCAGCAGATGTCCGTTACACCAAAGACCATGAGTGGATCCGTTTAGAAGGTACTACCGCCACCATCGGCGTTACCGATTTTGCGCAGCATGAATTGGGTGATATTGTGTATATTGATATTAACACAACTGGCAAAACCCTGGCCGCTGAAGAAATTTTTGGCACCGTGGAGGCTGTAAAAACAGTGAGCGACCTGTTCTTACCCGTTGCAGGTACCATTTCCGAAGTAAACCCGTTACTGGAAAAACAACCGGAACTGGTAAACACCGATCCTTACGGCGATGGCTGGATGGTAAAAGTTACCCTAACTGACCCCGCCTCGGTAGATGCTTTAATGACCAGTGAAGCGTACGCAGCAATGGTTGGATAAATCCACTTACCTCCTATTTCCGTATCTATGATACAACCTATAATAAAGACTTACTCCATTTGGAAGTAGTTAACAAATACAACGAACCCGAATTAGTACTGTTGCTTCGGCAACGGAATATGTCTGCGTATACTTACCTGTATGAAAATTATGCGGGGGCATTGCGTTCGGTTATTTTTAATATCGTGAATGAGGAAGAGCTGGCAAACGATGTATTACAGGAGGTTTTTATCAAGATCTGGAAACAGATAGATACCTATGATAACCTGAAAGGAAGGCTGTTTACCTGGATGCTGAATATTTCCCGGAACGCCTCTATAGATACCGTAAGAAGTAAAAGTTTCCAGAATAACCGGCAAAACCGGGAATTAACGGAAGACGTATATACCGCAGCGGGCTCGAGCCAGATCAATACCGATGTGATGGGACTGCGCAAAGTGGTTCACCAGTTAAAAGAGGAGTACCGGGTGTTGGTTGATCTGTCGTATTTCCAGGGATATACCCAGGATGAGATCGCCAAGGCATTGGGAATACCGCTTGGAACCGTAAAAACAAGGTTGCGGACGGCATTGATACAATTAAGAGATATTATTAAACCATAAATGGATATACAGGCATACATAGAAAGTGGTGTGATCGAAAGCTATGTTTTAGGCATGGCAGATTCACAGGAAGCCGCCGAACTGGAGCAGTTAAGCCGTCAGCACCCTGAGATCAGGAAAGCGATAGACGCGTTTGAACTGGCGCTGGAAAAAACGGCCCTGGCCAATGCTATGCCCCCTCCTGCCCATGTAAAAGAACAGTTATTTGCCTCTTTGGACGGTGATTTCCGCCAGGACACGAAAATGGCTGTTGGTGCAAAAACTTTTTCTTTTACCCGTTATATGGCGGCCGCCTCCCTGATCCTGTTATTGGGGAGCGCTGCATTAAATGTGTATTTTTATACCCAATTTCGCGCCAGTTCCACAGCTTACCAAGCACTTTTGATCGAGAAGAGCACGCTTTTATCTGAGAATCAGAATACCCAAACACGGATACTCGATATGTATGGCAGCATGCAAATGATGAGCGACCCAACGGTTGCCAAAGTGTCTATGCCGGGTGTTAAAGGGAAGGAGAACAGCCTGGCAACCGTATTCTGGGACACCAAATCCAAAGACGTTTACCTGTTAACCAATAAGCTGCCTGAGGCCGGCCCTGGTAAACAATACCAGCTCTGGGCGATTGTAGATGGCAAGCCGGTTGATGCCGGAGTGATCGGCGCCTGCGCCGGTTTGTGTAAGATGAAAAATATCCCTAAAGCATCCCTTTTTGCCATTACGCTGGAGAAAACAGGTGGTAGCCCAACCCCTACCCTCGACCAGATGTATGTGGCCGGGAAAGCAGGCTAACAGTATCTTACAGCCTTGAAATTAACTCGTTTTATCCCCGCAATCATTTGGTTCTCAATTACTTTACTATTGCTTTGCCTGCCCGGCTCCAGTATCCCGAAATATCCTTTCCTGGCCCTGATTCATGCGGATAAATGGATCCATATTTTCCTTTTTTTCATTTTATGCTTCTTATTTGCCCGGCCATTCGCAAGCAGTGACCTCGCGCCCGCCAAACGCATACAAGGGTTCCTGATCATCAGTCTATCAGGCATTGCTTACGGCACAATTATGGAGTTTGTTCAGAAATACTGGATCCCGAACCGTTCATTTGAATTACTGGATATTGCGGCCGATGGCCTGGGATGCCTGTTAGCCTACTTCTTTAGCAGACGAAGGTTTTCGGGGAAGGGGTAGAAAAAATTGGTCCCGATAGAAATCGGGACCGCAACCAAAACTAACTGCTTATGAGAAAATTCTTATTATCTTTTTACTGTGTTTCTATCTATATTAACGCAAATGGTATGCCACCGGTTTTTTCCCCACTGTTAATACTTTGAAAATAGATACTCCCGGATCGGGTAATGCTGCTTCGCCCTTATCCTTCTATATATAAGATGCAAAACGCAGCGCGATGTTTACAAATAAAACGTTAAACCGTTTTGAGCATAGTCGATGGTCTATGGCAGTACTCTTTGTAAACCATGGCCATGGAGTATTTCCAGCGTTTAATCCCCTCTGTAGCGTATTTTTACATCCCATGGCTTATTTTAACTGGAACGATAGTATTAATTTTTTAACCAAGCTCAGGCCTCGCCGTCTGTGGAACGCGGCAAAAGTGTATAGCAGCTTCCAGCTTACTAAACTCACCGGCAATCCGGTACAATGGGGCTACCCGATCTCTATTTCTTTTGAGCCTACCACGTCCTGCAACCTCCGTTGCCCGGAGTGCCCCAGCGGGTTGCGGGCATTTACCAGGCCAACCGGTATGCTGGAAGACAGTTTTTTTAAACAGACAATCGATGACATCCATAAAGATCTCCTGTACCTCATATTTTATTTCCAGGGCGAGCCATTCCTGAACCCTGATTTTTTGAAGATGGTCAAATACGCGCACGATAAAAACATCTATACCGCCACCTCTACTAATGCCCATTATCTCACGGATGAAAAAGCAAAACAAACCGTTGAGAGCGGGCTCGACCGTTTGATTATTTCAATAGATGGCACCACGCAGGATGTTTACCAGCAATACCGGGTTGGCGGGAAGCTTGAAAAAGTATTGGAAGGGGCACGCAATATTGTGAAATGGAAAAAGGCCCTGAACAGCAAAACGCCTTTTATTTTTTTTCAGTTCCTTGTCGTAAAACCCAATGAGCACCAGATAGAAGAAGTAAAAAAACTGGGCAAAGAGATCGGTGTTGACCAGGTTAGGTTTAAAACGGCGCAGGTGTACGATTTTGAGAATGATCCCCACCAGCTGATCCCGGTAAATAATAAATACAGTCGCTATAAAAAGGATGCTTCCGGCAATATGCAGGTAAAAAGTGGCCTTGGAAACCATTGCTGGAAACTCTGGCACGCCAACGTGATCACTTGGGATGGATTGGTGGTACCCTGTTGTTTTGACAAAGATGCTACCCATCAGCTGGGCAACCTGAAAACACAAAGTTTTAAAGAAACCTGGCATAACGATAACTACAAGCAGTTCCGCCGCGAATTGCTAACCAGCCGCAAAAACATCGACATCTGCGCCAATTGCAGCGAAGGATTGACTGTTTGGGAAAACTAAAGGGCAGTTTATGGTTTATTGTCTATAGTTTAGAGTTGTTGGAAGGTTTTGAGTTGACGGTTATGTACTGTTACAAAAAACAACCTTAGACTATCAACCATAAACCATAAACCGCCTCACCATGGGTATTGAAAAAGATATTCAACAGCAATCATTCCGGAACGAGTATCAGCGGGCAACTGTTAATATTATTTTTTCTGCGAACTGGCTCAATGAAAAGCTTAAGTCTTTTTTGGATCCTGAAGACATTACCCCGCAGCAGTACAATATCCTCCGCATTTTAAAAGGAAGCAAAGAACCTTTAAGCACTTTACAGATCCGTGAACGCATGCTGGATAAGATGAGCGATACCAGTCGTATTGTTGAACGTATGCTGAAAAAAGGATTGGTTGAAAAGAAAGTGTGTCCGGCAGATAAACGTTTGGTGGATGTTGTGATCTCGAAACGCGGCATGACTACGCTGGATAAACTGGATAAAAGAAATGATCAGCTCGACAATTTTGCCAAGGGCCTCACAACCGAAGAAGCTTGCCTGCTGAATGGCCTGCTTGATAAAATGCGGGAGAAACCCTGACAGCTGTTAATTATCCTGAATTACACGCCAATTCATCCACAATCACAAAACCTTCCTGCCACAGCTTTATCTTTGCAGGATGAATAAGTGCAAACTATTTCTTCTTACGGTAGTTGTTTGCTGTGCCGTTGCCGAACTACGGGCACAGGTTGCGTCTCCCAACTATGAATTCAGGGGGGTATGGATAGCAACGGTGGAAAATATCGACTGGCCAAGTAAAAAGAATCTGTCTGTTGCCGAGCAAAAAGCAGAGTATATCCGGCTGCTGGATATGCACCAGAAAAACGGGATGAATGTGATGATCGTACAGGTAAGACCGGCTGGTGATGCTTTGTACAATTCTCCTTACGAACCCTGGAGCGAATACCTCACCGGCAAACAGGGTCTACCGCCAAGCCCTCTTTACGACCCGCTCGAATTCATGATCACCGAAACACATAAACGCGGCATGGAATTTCATGCCTGGTTAAACCCTTACCGTGCCGTATTTAATATACTCCGGTCCTCGGTGGCGCCCAACCATCTTACCAAAACACATCCCGGATGGTTCCTTAACTACGGCGGTAAAAAATATTTTAACCCCGGGCTACCGGAGGTGAGACAGCATACGGTGAAAATTGTAAAGGACCTGGCTACCCGTTACGATCTTGACGGGATACATATGGACGACTATTTTTATCCCTACCGGATTACCGGGAAAGAATTTCCTGATCAGAAAGATTACCAGCGCTATGGGAAAGGAATGAATAAGGATGACTGGCGGAGAAGTAATTGTGATAGTGTAATCCTGCAGATACACAATGCTATCCGGGCTATTAACCCGCATATTAAATTCGGGATCAGTCCTTTTGGTGTGTGGCGCAATAAGAGCCAGGACGCGATGGGTAGTGATACAAGGGCGGGCCAAACCAACTATGACGATCTCTATGCAGATATTTTATTATGGCTGCAAAAAGGATGGATCGATTATGTGGTACCCCAGTTGTACTGGGAGCGCGGGCATAAACTGGCCGACTATGATATACTGCTGAAATGGTGGAACGAGCATGTCTATGGAAGACAATTGTATATCGGCCTTGCCATTTACCGGGCCGGATCCAATGCAGCCTGGCGCAGCCCTGATGAACTGCCGAATCAGATACAGGAGGCAAGAAATTACCCCACTACCCAGGGCAGCGTGTACTTTAGTAGTGAATCCTTTACCAGGAACCCGAATGGCTGGAACGATAGTTTACAGAATCACTATTATCATTACCCGGCCCTGGTTCCGCCCATGCCCTGGATAGACAATTCGGCGCCCGCACAGCCGCTTGTTGAGAAACAGGAAAACAGCCAGGTAAAACTGGTTTACAAAGGCGATGAAAAGATCAAGGGCTTTGGGATATTGGTATTACCTCCCAATTCGGAACCCAAATTTATCAATACACAACTTATTCTCGTGATCGTGGCCGATAAAATGGCGGTGATTGACCTGTCGAAAATAACGGGGACCGCAGGTGCCAGGATATTCGCCGTATCGGTTGATCTTAATAATAATGTGAGCCCGATGACTGAATTAAAATGATCCCTGATTTAATACATAGGGTTATATCTTTATAAAAAAAACTTGGGTACTGTTCTGCTGATAGATGATGAAGAAAAACTGAGGAGCCTCCTTAGCAGGATTATTGTGCTGGAAGGGTATACCGTATTGGAGGCGTCCAGTCTGAAGGCTGGTTTAAAGATCATCGATAAAGAAATGGTCGACATCGTTCTCTGCGATGTGAAACTACCTGATGGAACCGGTGTTGATTTTGTACATACGCTTAAACAAAAATACCCTTTGATCGAGATCATCCTGCTAACCGCTTACGGAAATATCGCAGATGGTATCCAGGCCATGAAATATGGGGCCTTTGACTATATTACCAAGGGTGATGACAATGACAGGATCATTCCCCTGCTTACCAAAGCATCCGAAAAAGCACAATTGCAAAAACGCATCAGCCTGTTAGAAAAACAGGTGGGTAAGCGATATGGGTTTGACAGTATTCTTGGCACTTCTCCGCTGATCATCGACGCTGTTTCGCTGGCAAAAAAAGTAGCGCCTGCAAATACCACTGTTCTGTTATTGGGTGAAACGGGTACTGGCAAGGAAGTATTTGCACAAGCCATACATGCAGGGAGTAAAAGAGCCGGTCATTTTTTTATGGCGCTCAACTGCAGCGCTTTTACCAAAGAATTATTGGAAAGCGAGATCTTCGGGCATAAGGCAGGCGCATTTACCGGCGCCAATAAAGACAAACGTGGTTTGATAGAAGAGGCGCATCTTGGAACTTTATTTTTAGACGAAATCGGCGAAATGCCTGTTGAACTCCAGGCAAAATTATTGCGCGTTCTGGAAACTAATGAATTTATCAAAGTAGGCGACACGAAAACAACTAAAGTAGACGTCCGCATAATAGCAGCAACCAACCGCGACCTCGGAATAGAAGTGCGTTCGGGAAAATTCAGGGAAGATCTTTTTTACCGGCTGAATGTTTTTACCATTTCACTGCCTGCCCTGCGCGACCGGAAAAAAGATATTCCGTTACTGGCTAATTATTTTTTACAGTTATTCGCACAAAAAACCAACCAGCGCATTCAGTCAATGGATGATCCCTTCCTGGAGCATCTTCAGGCACACGACTGGAAGGGCAATATCCGTGAACTGAAAAATGTAATAGAAAGGGCCGTTATATTAGCAGACAATTCCGAACTAACTGTTACTAACCTGCCCATCGAGCTCCAGGCCCCACATAACAAATCCCAAACCTTATCGGCCTTCGATCTGGCCAGTGTTGAGAAATTACATATTCAACGGGTACTCAACCATACCAAAGGCAATAAAACAGAAGCCGCCCGCTTGCTGAATATCGGCCTGACCACTTTGTACCGGAAGATCGAAGAATACCAGATCATCAGTTGATGGGCAGAATTTGAAAATGCAGTAACCACTTCATTTTGAAAAAACCTTTCCATTTTGGAAGGGTTTTTTAGGCTATATATCCTCCGCAGCAGCAATCTCATTTCCCTGAAATCCAACGCCAGCAAGAACTCCCGCAATAACCCGTGACCAATGACCCTTCCCGGCACATCGTTTGGCCTGTCTCCCCAAATTACCAGTCATGACTGTACTATTTATCATCTCTGTTCTTGTGTTTTGCTATATCTGTTATGTATTGGTAAAACCGGAAAAGTTTTAAATTAAACTGACACTAAAATGAATACAGAAATTTTTGGCGTGATGCTTATGATTTTGCTCACAGTATTGCTGGCCATTCCGCTGGGGAGTTATATAGGTAAAGTATATAGCGGAGATAGAACCTGGCTGGATCCTGTATTCGCGCCCCTGGATAGATTGTTTTGTAAGGCAGGCGGCATCAATCCTGACAAAGAGATGAACTGGAAGCAACACCTGCTTGCCCTGTTAACCATTAATTTTATCTGGTTTATTTTTTCCATGCTCCTGTTAATGAATATGGGTTGGTTACCGCTGAATCCTGATGCGAATCCGTCCATGAGTGCTGATCTAGCTTTTAATACCTCCATCAGCTTTATCTCCAATACAAACCTGCAGCATTATTCGGGTGAAAGCGGCGTTTCCTATCTGGGTCAACTGGTATTGATGTTATTCCAGTTCATCAGCGCCGCTGCGGGTATGGCTGCCTGTGCTGTGGTGTTTAAGGCGATGAAAGAAAAACATGCGGGGAAACTGGGTAATTTCTATAATTATTTTATTAAGAGTTGTACAAGGATCTTATTGCCCATTTCCATCGTTGTTGCCATCATCCTTGTTTTTAATGGTACGCCCATGACCTTCAAAGGAAAGGACAGGTTCATTTCCTTGCAGGGCGATACGGTACAGGTTAGTCGCGGCCCCGCCGCCGCCATGATCGCCATTAAACAGGTAGGTACCAATGGCGGCGGATACTTTGGCGCCAACTCTGCGCATCCGCTGGAGAACCCCAATTATTTTACCAATATCGTGGAAGATGTGTGCATCCTGCTGATACCCATTGCCATGATCTTTGCGTTAGGTTATATCCTTAAGCGTAAGAAGTTTGCCTGGATGATCTTCGCGGTAATGATGGTTGGATTCCTGCTATTACTCATCCCCGCCGTTTATTATGAAATGAAGGGCAATCCAGGTATTGGTAAAATGGGTATCACGCAACCACTCGGCAGTATGGAGGGGAAAGAGGTACGGTTCGGTTCTGCCGCTTCGGCGTACTGGGGCATCAGTACAACGGTCACTTCCAATGGGTCGGTAAATGCCATGCACGACAGCTTTACACCACTTACGGGAATGTTTGCGATGTTGGGCATGATGATCAATTCTTTTTTTGGCGGTGTAGGTGTTGGCTTTTTAAATTTTTATATTTTTATTATTATAGCCGTATTTATCAGCGGACTGATGGTAGGCAGAACACCCGAGTTCCTGGGGAAAAAAATAGAAGCGAAGGAAATGAAGATCGCTGCAATCATCGCCCTGCTGCATCCTTTTTTGATATTGGCAGGAACAGCTATCGCTGCTCACCTGTACGCTGGTAACCCAACCGCTTATGCTTCCTGGTTAAATAATCCTGGCAATCATGGTTTCAGCGAAATGCTGTATGAGTTTACCTCTTCATCGGCTAATAACGGAAGTGGTTTTGAAGGATTGGGTGATAATACCGCTTTCTGGAATATCTCATGTGGTATCGTAATGTTACTGGCAAGGTTTCTACCCATCATTGGCCCGGTTGCTATTGCGGGATCACTTGCGGCAAAGAAGTATGTTCCCGAAACTGTAGGAACATTACAAACGGATACTTCCACTTTTGGCATCATGGTGTTCGCAGTGATCTTGATCATTGCGGCCCTGAGTTTCTTCCCGGCATTATCACTGGGGCCGATCGCAGAGTATTTCTCGCTGTACCGTTCGTGAAGCGTGACGGCTAACGCAATAATATTACCACTAACAATAAATCATTGCAATCATCATGGCAAAGAATACATCTAATAAACTGTTTGAAGGCGCGTTGGTAAAAGAAGCGCTCAAACATTCATTTATTAAACTCAATCCCCGCATCATGATCCGCAATCCGGTCATGTTTACGGTTGAGATCGGAACGGCGGTAATGCTGGCTGTATGTATCTGGATACTTACCGGTGAGAAGAACCAGGGTAGCCTGGCATATAACTTCATCGTGTTCTCGGTACTTTTTATAACCCTGCTGTTTGCCAATTTTGCGGAAGCCATCGCAGAAGCAAGGGGCAAGGCTCAGGCTAACAGTTTGCGTAAAACAAGAGAAGAAACACCGGCCAAATGGATACAGGCAGTGGGAGATATTTTTGTCGGAGAAATAAAGACCGTTCCCTCTTCTCAGTTGATCAAGGGTAATATTTTCCTGTGTGAAGCAGGCGATATCATTCCGATGGATGGCGAGATCGTTGAAGGGATCGCTACGATTGATGAAAGCGCTATAACAGGCGAATCTGCTCCCGTAATCAGGGAAAGTGGTGGCGATAAATCAAGCGTTACAGGAGGTACCAAAGTATTATCAGACAGGATTAAAGTAAAAGTAACCACCGAACCGGGTGAAAGTTTTTTAGATAAAATGATCGCTTTGGTAGAAGGGGCAAGCCGCCAGAAAACGCCCAATGAGATCGCACTCACTATTTTACTGGCTGGTTTTACGCTGGTATTTATCATTGTTTGCGTAACGCTGAAACCATTCGGCGATTTTGCAAATACCCCCATTACCATTGCTGCTTTTATCTCTCTGTTTGTATGTCTTATTCCCACAACAATCGGCGGCTTGCTAAGTGCCATCGGGATCGCCGGAATGGATCGGGCATTAAGAGCGAACGTGATAACCAAAAGCGGTAAAGCCGTAGAAACCGCTGGCGACCTGGATACTTTATTATTGGATAAAACCGGCACTATCACTATAGGTAACCGGAAAGCCACGCACTTTTATGCTGCTGATGGAATAGACGAACAGGTTTTTGTGGAAGCCTGTGTGTTATCCTCGCTGGCAGATCAAACCCCCGAAGGAAAATCCATCATTGAGCTGGCTAACCTGAACATAAATATGTTCAATACCAATGGAGCAAGATTTATTGAGTTCACTGCAGAAACAAGAAGCAGCGGCATTGACATGCCCGGCGGGTTAAAAATACGCAAGGGCGCATTTGATGCCATACGTAATATGGTTATAAGGGCCGGCAACCCTTTTCCGGAAGAGGTTGCTTTACACGTGACCCAGATCTCATCCAAAGGGGGCACACCATTGGTGGTTAGCCAGAATAATTATGCCCTGGGGGTAATAGAACTGCAGGACATCATCAAACCCGGGATCCAGGAGCGTTTTGAACGCTTACGGAAGATGGGAGTTAAAACCGTAATGGTAACAGGCGATAACCCGCTGACCGCAAAATTCATTGCAGAAAAAGCCGGCGTGGATGATTTTATTGCGGAGGCAAGGCCAGAGGATAAGATGAACTATATCAAAAAAGAACAGCAGGGTGGTAAACTTGTTGCTATGATGGGTGATGGCACCAATGATGCCCCGGCCCTTGCACAGGCCGATGTGGGCGTGGCCATGAACAGTGGAACAGCCGCAGCTAAGGAAGCCGGCAATATGGTCGACCTCGACAACGATCCCACCAAACTGATCGAGATCGTGGAAATAGGCAAGCAGCTGCTAATGACAAGGGGTACCCTCACCACTTTTTCCATCGCCAATGATGTGGCCAAGTATTTCGCGATCGTGCCGGCGCTGTTTATTACGTCCATTCCTGCTTTACAGGCAATGAATATTATGAAACTGCATAGCCCGGAAAGCGCTATTCTTTCTGCAGTCATTTTTAATGCGATCATTATTCCATCGCTCATCCCTCTGGCATTAAAGGGGGTTGCTTACAAACCTATTGGCGCAAGCGCATTACTCAGGCGTAATCTGCTGATCTATGGGTTTGGCGGTGTGGTCATTCCATTCATCGGTATCAAATTAATTGACATGCTGGTAAGCATGTGGTTTTAAAACACAAAATATGAAACAATATATTCTTCCTGCAATACGCATCACCTTTTTTTGCTTCATCTTTTTTTGTGGCGCATATAGCCTGCTGATATTAGGTATTGCACAGATAGCGCCTGATAAAGGAGAGGGACAGACGCTTGCGGTAAATAACAAAATTATTGGCTATGCCCTCGAAGGGCAATCTTTTACCAAAGATAAATATTTCAATGGCCGTCCATCTGCTGCGGGGTATAATGCTGCGGGTTCATCCGGCAGTAATAAGGGGCCTTCCAATCCAGAGTATCTGAAAGATGTTCAAAACAGGATAGATAGTTTTTTGGTGCATAACCCGAACGTGAAAAAAGAAAACATTGCCTCCGACCTGGTTACAGCCAGTGGCAGCGGGTTAGATCCAGATATTTCTATAGAAGCGGCGATCGTACAGGTAGGCAGGATTGCCAAAGCAAGGAATATCGGTGTTGAAAAAATCAGGTCGCTTATTGATACACATGCTGAAAGGCCATTTTTAGGAATAGAAAAAGTAAATGTTTTGAAACTGAATATCGCATTGGACCAACTAAAATAAATTATTATAAAAGCTAAAGAGCAGGACATGAAAAAGAGTATTATTCCCATTTTTTTACTATCGACTTTTACGGCATTTTCGCAAAAAGACAGTTCATCACGGTCATTTAAAGATACGGCCGCTATCGAAGCTAAACCAGCAGCCAGTGAACCTTTTGCCTTTGGTGATTTTAGCTGGCTAAACGGTAATAACCGCCAGAAAAACACCTTACTTGATTCAATATATTTTACCGGTAGTGTTACCATTGATGTAAACTATACCCAGTCTAACCATAATCCCATTGACAATACGGTAGTAGGTTCCACAGCGTTATCACGAAACAATGAAGTGCAGGTTTCTTTTATAGGCATCGGCGGAGATTTTCATTACAACAATGTACGCGGAAGATTTATGACGCAGTTCGGTACCCGCTCAACGGTAGTACCGCGCAATGACCTGAGTCAATATCGTGGGCAGTATGATCTTTCCACCGCTTATCGATATATCAGCGAAGCGTATGGGGGATACCATTGGGACAAGTGGCACGGCATCAATCTTGATGCAGGTATTTTCATGTCTTACATTGGTTTAATGTCGTACAATAATTTTGAAAACTGGGGATACCAGCCATCCTACACATCAGATAACACCCCCTGGTTCTTTAACGGGGTAAGGCTACAGATGTTCCCCACTGAAAAATTGAAAATAGAATTTTGGTTCATCAACGGCTGGCAATCCTATGCCCGTTTTAACAAGATGCCGGGCCTGGGCTTCTCCATCAAATACAGTCCTGCAGAATATGTGAATATGATTACCAACAATTATGTTGGCTCCGATGCAGCAGGTTTACCCAACCGTACGCGTTTCCATTCAGACAATAGTTTTTTACTGCGTTATTACAACAATCCAAAAGCGAAGGGTATTACCAGGGCCGCATTCAGCATTACAGGAGATCTTGGTTTCGAGAACGGAGGAGGCGTAACGCCTTTTGGCAGCAAAGATGGCAGTAATCCGGCACAGAATTTTATTAGTGGAATGGCTTATCACAGGCTATGGTTTGGAGATAAGTTCGCCTGGACCTTCGGCGGTGGTTATATGCATAATCCCGGTCGTTACCTGGTGCTATCTCCCACCGGGGATGCTTCTTCTGTTCCGCCATACGGCAATAATCCCTTCACCGCCAACCCGGGTGATAAATTTGATGCCTGGGATGGTTCCACAACATTTGATTTCATGCCTAATGAAAATATTACCTGGAAATTTGAACTGATACACCGCGAAGCCAATGTACCTTATTTTGCCGGACACGGGGGAGTAACTTCGCCAAGCGGTTATACACAAACCTTAACCGGTGTAGCCAATCCTGCATCATGGGTCCCCGATTTAGTAAAATCTGAGTCGCGGTTCGTTTTGGCGATGGTAATTAGGTTTTAAAAATAATAGCATGCCTGAAAAAGAAAATAATGTTCAGCACTTTCTCGACCTGATCAAAAGATCAAGACGGGGAAAACTGAAGATATACATAGGGATGAGCGCCGGTGTGGGCAAAACATACCGTATGCTGCAGGAGGCGCATGCCCTGCTGAGAAATGGCGTGGATGTAAAAATCGGGTATATTGAAACACATCTCCGAAAAGAAACGCATGACCTGCTGGAAGGACTGCCATTGATCCCCAGGAGAAATTTATTTTATAAAGGAAAAGAATTGGAAGAACTGGATGTGCCAGCTATTCTTACGCTTCGGCCTGAGATCGTGATCGTAGATGAACTGGCCCACACCAATATAGAAGGCAGTAAAAATGAAAAGCGCTGGCAGGATGTGGGGGATATCCTGGATGCCGGCATTAATGTGATCAGCGCTGTAAATATCCAGCATATTGAAAGCCTCCATGAAGAAGTAAAAGCTATTACCGGTATAGATGTAACCGAACGGATCCCGGATAGCGTGTTGCAGCAAGCCGATGAAGTGGTTAATATCGATCTTACAGCCGATGAACTGGTAAACCGGTTAAAGGAAGGAAGGATTTATACCGCCGATAAAATTGAATTAGCCCTGCGTAATTTCTTTCAGAGTGAAAGGATTCTGCAATTACGCGAACTGGCTCTGAAAGAAGTGGCTTCGCAGGTAGAACGAAAGATAGAAACAGAATTACCAAGAAACAGCCATTTAAAACAGGAACGTTTCCTGGCATGTATCAGCAGTAACCACGAGACCGCTAAAAAAGTGATCCGCAAAACTGCCCGGTTAGCCGCATATTATAATTCGAAATGGTGGCTGCTGTATGTACAGACGCCCAAAGAAGACGGCGATAAAATAGGGCTGGCCGCTCAAAGGCATTTAATCAATAACTTTAAATTGGCAACCGAACTGGGTGCGGAAGTAATGCGTGTCAAAAGTAGCAATATTGCCAAAGGTATTTTTGAAGCAACGGAACAAAAAACGATTACCACCATCTGCATAGGAAAACCACATCTTAACCTGTTTAGTGTGATCCTGAATACCGCTGTCTTTAACCAGCTGCTGAATAAATTATCTGCGGCAGATATTGATATTGTAATACTATCCTGATATGGCCATGAAACTAAAAACAAAACTCAGCGCCGGACTCACGTTCTTATTCGTGGTGATCCTCGCTTTTGGCATACTGGCCATTTTTTACATCAACCGGCTGGGTAATGATTCAAAAATGGTACTGAAGGATAATTATGAATCTTTGGTTTACTGCAATAATATGCTTAATGCCCTTGAAGCGATTCCCCTGAAAAAAGAAGCTGCTGACTTATTCGAGAAAAACCTGCAACGGCAGGAAAAAAATATTACGGAACCGGGAGAAGCTGATGCTACAGCGGAACTGCGTAAAAATTTCACAGAACTGCTGGCCGATCCCCGCGATCCTACCAATTACAGCCAGATCAGGCAATCCATCTATCTGATCGATCAGCTTAATCAACAATCTATTCTTCGTAAAAATGAAGTGGCAAAAAAAACGGCAGAGGACGCAACACTCTGGCTCACCATCATATTTGTAATATTGGGTCTGATCACTTTTACATTTGTTGTCAATTTTCCTGAAGTTATCTCAACCCCGGTAAGATTACTGAACGACGGAATCAGGGAGATAGCAGGTAAAAATTACCGTAAACGGATTTACCTGAAACAGGATGATGAATTTGGCGAACTGGTTAGCGCATTTAACAGCATGGCCGAAAAACTGGATGAATATGAGAACAGCAACCTGGCACAGGTGAAATTTGAAAAAAGCCGGATCGAAACGATCATCAACCAGATGAGGGATGCCATTATAGGATTAGACAGCAAAAAAAATATCCTGTTTCTGAATGAAGTGGCACAAAATTTATTGGGATTGAAGGAAGCAGATATCATGGGTAAATATGCAGCTGACATCGCGCTGAAAAACGACCTGATGCGCAACCTGTTACAGGATGAAGAAAAGAAAGAACTAAAGATCTATGCAGATAACAAAGAAAGCTATTTCAGCAAGGATGTATTGAATGTTACGGATAACGAGACCATTATC
>JANXRX010000207.1 GCA_025352905.1 Bacteroidota bacterium
ACCGCGGGCAAGCGTTCCAAATTAATTAACCTCGCCACTACCAATGCCAAACTGAGCGAACTACAGTTACAGGATGTATTGCGTAACCTGCGTTACCAGCTCCGCACCAATTATTATAATATCGTTCAGCAACTGGGTACCAAAGCCATTTACCAGGGGCAGATGGCGCAATTAGATAAGTTGTCGGCCGGCATGGAAGCGCAGTTAAACGCCGGTAATATTGCACAGAAAGAATACCTGCGCATACAGGCTCTGATCATTTCCCTGCAACAGGATATAACAGAACTGGACAAAGCCATCGCGGATAATGAAGCCGACTTCAAAACTCTTTTACAGGTAAGCAGCGATGTGTTTGTAAAACCCGCTGATAATTCCAACGCCAATATCAACGTGGGTACGCTGGTAGATAATGAAACACTGATCGCTACCGGCAAAACCAATAACCCGTATTACCAGTTACAGGAAACGCAAACGCTTTACCAGCAGCAGAACCTTGCCTACCAGAAATCTTTGCGCATCCCCGATATCACACTCGGGCCGAATTATGATAAGAACTCGAACTTTGCGCCTCATTATGTTGGGCTCGGTATTTCTTTGCCACTCCCGATCCTTAACAAGAACCAGGGCAATATTAAATCGGCGGAATACAGTATCAAACAGCAGCAGTCGCTTACGGGTAATGCCGAAACGGAACTGCGCAACAATATCAGCACCGCCTATCATAAATGGTTACTTACTTTGCAGCAGAATAACGCAACACAAAAAGAGTTCTATACAAAGTATGAAGCGATGTATAAGAATATCCTGCTCAGCTACCAGCAAAAACAGATCAACCTGCTGGAGTTCCTGGATTTCTTTAATGACTTTACGGCCTCCCAGCAGCGATTATTGCAGCAGCAATTGAACCTGCAGCTGGCAAAGGAAGAAGTGAATTTTCATACGGGCATAGATATCATCAAATAAAATACAGTACGAAATGAAGTATTCAGCGTTTTACATTGTTGCCATCGGTGCTATCCTCGCGGGATCATGCAAACAGGAACAGAAAAAGGATGGCACGAAAAAACAGGCCTGTGTAAGCGATTCCATGCGCAGCCGCATCACGCTGGATACGGTTAAGATGGGTAATATCAGCAACCAGCTGCAACTTTCGGGTGAAGTGGGTTTTGATGAGAATAAGGTAGTGAAGGTGTTCCCTTTCAGCAGCGGACAGGTGCTGGAAGTGAAAGTATCGCTGGGCGACCATGTAAACGCCGGCCAGGTATTGGCCGTTATGAAAAGCGCGGATATAGCCGGTAATTACAGTGATCTCAAAACCACCAATTCAGATGTGGCGATCGCGAAAAGACAGATGGACAATACCAAATCACTGTATGAAAAAGGGATCAGCAGCGAGAAAGAATATGAAGAAGCCAAGGAGAATTATCAGAAAGCTTTAACGGCCAATCAGAAGATCACAGACGCATTACATATCAATGGCGGCGGCAATACCAGCGCCAACGGAACCTATACTATCAAGGCGCCTATCGGCGGCTACATTGTTGAGAAGAAAGCAAACGCGGGCAATTTTATCAGGCCCGATAATGCGGATAACCTGTTCACTATCTCTGATCTGAAAGATGTGTGGATCTGGGCCAATGTATTTGAAACAGATATCGCCAAGATCCATGAGGGATATGGCGCTACTATCAAAACGATCGCTTATCCCGATAAAGTGTTCCATGGCCGGGTGGATAAGATCAGTGAAGTGCTGAACCCCGATAACAAAGTAATGCGCATCCGCATTAACCTGCCCAACGATGGACTGTTACTGAAACCCGAAATGTTCACCAATGTAATGATAGAGAATACGGAACGGTTAAAAGCAGTGAGTATACCTTCGGATGCCATGGTATTTGACGGAGGGAAAAATTATGCAGTGATCTACCGCGATAAATGCGATCTGAAACTGGTAGAAGTGCATATCATCAAAACAGAGAATAACCGGTCATACATCAGCAGCGGCTTACAGGAAGGCGACGTTATCATTTCAAAGAACCAGGTATTGTTTTACAATGCTATCCTCGAAACCCAATAACCGGCCCATTCTTTTAACCCGCCACTGCCATGAACAAGTTCATTAAAAATATCATCTACTTTTCCTTACGTCACCGTTACCTGATCTTTTTCTTTACAGGTATCATGGCCGTGATAGGCGTGATCAGTTATAAGAATACACCCATTGAAACTTTTCCGGATGTAACCAATACGCAGGTGATCATCATTGCGCAGTGGCCCGGCAGGAGCGCCGAAGAAGTGGAAAAGTTTGTGACCATACCAATGGAAACGGTGCTGAACTCTGTACAGAAGAAATCCAATCTCAGAACCACTTCTGCTTTTGGTTTAAGTTATATACGGATCATTTTTGATGATGATGTGGACGATGCTTTTGCCCGCCAGCAGGTATTGAGCAGGTTAGGCGGCGCCGACCTGCCCGATGGTGTGAAACCTGATGTACAGCCGCCGTACGGACCAACCGGTGAGATCTACCGGTATACATTAAAGAGCCCAACCAAATCGATCCGCGATCTTACCACGATACAGAACTGGGTGTTGGACAGGCAATTTAAATCTGTACCCGGTGTAGCCGATGTGAACAGTTTTGGCGGGGAAGAAAAAATATTTGAATTAAGTGTGAATCCCAACCTGCTCAGCAAATACAATCTCAGTTCCCTGGATGTATTTACGGCGGTAACCAAGAGCAATGTGAATGTGGGTGGTGATGTGATAGAACGCAATGGACAATCCTTCCTGGTAAGGGGTATCGGGTTGCTGAACGATAATACAGATATTGAGAACATCATCGTAACCAGGATCAATGGCGTGGCCATCCTCGTAAAGAATGTGGCGGAAGTAAAAGAAGCGGGGAAACCCAGGCTGGGCCAGGTGGCAAGAGATAAGAACACAGATGTGATCGAAGGTATTATCGTGATGCGCAAAGGTGAGAACCCCGCGATCGTATTAGACGCCATCCGTGCCAAGATCAAGGACCTGAATGAAAATATTTTACCGAGAGATACCAAGATCGATACGTTTTACGACCGTACCGACCTGATGGATTACTGCACAGAAACAGTGATCCATAACCTGCTCGAAGGAATCATATTGGTTACGGCCATCGTGCTGATCTTTATGGCCGACTGGCGCACAACAGTGATCGTGAGTATCATCATCCCGCTATCCTTATTGTTTGCTTTCATCTGTATGCGTGTCAAAGGCATGAGCGCGAATTTACTGAGCATGGGGGCAGTTGACTTCGGTATCATCATTGATGGCGC
>JANXRX010000322.1 GCA_025352905.1 Bacteroidota bacterium
TCTCCTTCCTGGAGATTGGCTCAACCTTTCCGCTTTTTGGCGCATAATGGCGAGATCAATACCATTGTAGGTAATACCAACTGGTTCTATTCAGGCATGCGTTCTTTCGTTTCTCCTTATTTCACCAAAGAAGAAATGGATGACTTGCTTCCGGTGATCGATTACAACCAATCAGACTCTGCTTGTTTGGATAACGTTGTTGAATTGCTTGTACATGCCGGCCGCTCATTGCCACATGTAATGATGATGTTAGTGCCTGAAGCATGGGACGGCAACGAACAAATGGATCCCGTTAAAAAAGCATTTTATGAGTTCCATGCCTGTATGATGGAACCATGGGATGGACCCGCTTCTATCTCATTCACGGATGGAAAAATGATCGGGGCTACACTCGACAGGAACGGGCTGCGACCATCGAGATATGCAGTTACCCATGATGACCGGGTAATTATGGCATCGGAAACAGGCGTATTGCCTATTGATCCTGCTATGATCAAGGAAAAAGGAAGACTACAAGCTGGAAAAATGTTCGTGGTGGATATGGAACAGGGAAGGATCATCAGTGATGATGAATTAAAGGCATCGATCTGCGCACAAAAACCATATGCCGAATGGCTCAATAAATATAAGATCCGGCTCGAGGAATTGCCGGAACCCAGGGTGATGTTCACACACCTTGAACACGACCAGGTATTTAAGTACCAGAAAGCTTTTGGCTATTCTACCGAGGACCTTGATACCATTATTGCCCCGATGGCGCTGGATGGAAAAGAACCTGTTGGATCAATGGGTACGGATGTACCCCTGGCCGTTCTGAGTGAGCAGCCGCAACACCTGAGCAGTTATTTCAAACAACTTTTTGCACAGGTAACCAATCCGCCAATAGACCCTATCCGTGAAAGAATGGTGATGTCGCTGGCCACTTTTGCCGGCAGCAATGGTAATCTTCTGGTAGAAGACCCATTGGCCTGTCATAGCGTTGCACTAAAGCATCCCGTATTAACCAACCATGAATTGGAAAAGATCAGGAGTATTGATACGGGAATCTTCCAGGCCAAGACCCTGCAAACGTATTTCCGGGCAGACGGTAAACCGGGTTCCCTTAAAGCCGGTCTCGACCGTTTATGCCGTTATGCAGTGGATGCGGTGGAAGATGGTTTTGAGGTGATCATACTTACCGACAGGGCCATTGATTCTGATCATGCCCCTATTCCTTCCCTGATCGCTACTGCAGCCGTACATCATCACCTGATCCGCAAAGCATACCGCGGCCAGGTAGGTATCATCGTGGAAGCAGGGGATGTTTGGGAAGTACATCATTTTGCCTGCCTGCTCGGGTTTGGCGCTACGGCCATCAATCCTTACCTCGCGCTTTCTTCGATCCGGGATATGAAGCTGACGGGCAAACTCCAGACAGAACTCGATGCGGAGTACCTTAAGAAAAATTACGTGAAGGCGGTAAATGACGGCCTCCTGAAAGTATTCTCTAAAATGGGTATTTCCACCCTGCAATCCTACCAGGGAGCCCAGATATTTGAGATCATTGGATTAAACAAATCAGTTGTAGATCAATACTTTACAGGCGCTACTTCAAGAATTCAGGGAATGGGTCTGGATGAGATCGCCCGGGAAACGCTGGCCAAACATTTCTTTGCTTTTAGCAAAAAAGAGATCCCGGTTGACAGGCTGCCCGTGGGTGGGATCTACCAGTGGAAACGGAAAGGAGAGTTTCACCTGTTCAACCCACAAACGATCCACCTGTTGCAGCACGCAACAAAAATGAATGATTACAACGGCTTTAAAAAATATTCAAAACTGGTGAACGACCAGGCCGAAAAAGCCTGTACACTGCGCAGCCAGTTTCGTTTCAAAAGAACCAGGGAATCCATTCCGATCGGGGAAGTAGAGGCAGCTGAAAACATTTATAAACGTTTTGCCACCGGCGCTATGTCGTTCGGTTCCATTTCCTGGGAGGCACATACCACCCTGGCCATTGCTATGAACCGCCTCGGTGGTAAAAGCAATACAGGCGAAGGTGGAGAAGATGAGAGTCGTTACCGGAAAATGGAGAATGGCGATTATATGCGTTCTGCCATTAAGCAGGTGGCATCGGCACGTTTTGGTGTAACGAGCTATTATCTTACAGAAGCCGATGAACTGCAGATTAAAATGGCGCAGGGCGCCAAGCCGGGTGAGGGCGGGCAGTTACCGGGGTATAAAGTGGATGACTGGATCGGTAAAACCAGGCATGCCACACCGGGCGTGGGTTTGATCTCCCCGCCACCCCATCACGATATTTATTCGATCGAGGATCTGGCGCAGCTGATCTTCGATCTCAAAAATGCCAACCGTACCGCGCGGATCAATGTGAAGCTTGTTTCCAAAGCAGGTGTAGGAACCATTGCGGCAGGCGTTGCCAAAGCCAAGGCAGATGTGGTTTTGATATCCGGTCACGATGGCGGAACGGGCGCCTCTCCCATTAGTTCTATCAAACATGCGGGATTACCCTGGGAACTGGGACTGGCGGAGGCCCACCAGACACTGGTGAAAAATAAATTACGCAGCCGGGTGGTGCTCCAGGCAGATGGCCAGATGAAGACGGGTCGTGATATTGCCGTTGCCGCTTTACTGGGTGCGGAGGAATGGGGCGTTGCCACCGCCGCGCTGATTGTGGAGGGTTGCATCATGATGCGTAAGTGCCATATGAATACCTGCCCGGTAGGTGTTGCCACACAGGATCCCGAATTACGTAAACGCTTTACGGGCGATCCGGATCATGTAGTCAATTTTTTTCGTTTTATTACCGAAGAACTCCGCGAGATCATGGCCGAACTCGGATTCAGGACCATCCATGAAATGATCGGCCAGGTGGATTCACTGGAAATGAGGGATGATATTACACACTGGAAATATAACTCGCTCGACCTGTCGGCCATTTTATATAAAGAGCCTTCTACGGATACGGGGTTGTACAAACAGGAAGAACAGGATCATGGTATCAGTGAGGTGCTTGACTGGCAATTATTAAAAGTGGCGCAGCCGGCTCTTGACAGGCAGCAAAGAGTATCGGCTTCCTTTGCTTTAAAAAATACCAACCGTACCGTGGGCAGTATCCTGTCGAACGAGATCAGTAAAAAATACAAAGCCGAAGGCCTGCCTGACGATACGATCCATTTTAGTTTTCAGGGTACGGCCGGCCAGAGTTTCGGCGCTTTTAATACAAAGGGTGTAACACTTGAACTGGAGGGCGATGCCAATGATTATTTTGGCAAAGGACTTAGCGGTGCAAAACTGATTGTATACCCTTCCCGCCAGGCCAGCTTTGTTCCGGAAGACAATATCATTATTGGCAACGTGGCTTTTTATGGCGCCACTTCAGGAGAATCTTATATCAGGGGAAAGGCCGGCGAAAGATTTGCAGTAAGGAACTCCGGTGCAAATGTAGTGGTAGAGGGAGTTGGCGATCATGGTTGCGAATATATGACCGGCGGCCATGCGGTAATATTAGGCAATACGGGACGGAATTTTGCCGCAGGCATGAGTGGCGGCATTGCGTATGTATACGATGTGAACAATCATTTTCATGCATTGTGCAATAAAGAAATGGTGGACCTCGATACGCTTGATAGCAATGATGCGCAATTGCTACAGCATATGATCGCCAGGCATTATGCCTATACGGGCAGCACAATAGCCAAATTTGTTTTGGATGATCTTGAGAACCAGTTGCGGAATTTTATTAAAGTGTTTCCCAAAGATTATAAAAAAGCGTTGGCAGAAAAAACGGAAACAGCTAAAGTAAAAAGTCAAAAGTGACCGTACTAAATGGCAACAGGTAATCAACTAACAAGAGAAGCCGTATGGGAAGATCTTCCGCAATTGCTGGCTATTTATAACCATGTGATCGAAAATACGACAGCGGTATATAGTTACGATCCACATACACTGGAAATGCGACAGGCATGGTTTGAAGAACGGAAGAAAAATAATTTTCCGGTGTTTGTAGCAGAGGATGAAGGGGCGATTACGGGATTTGCTTCGTACGGAAGTTTCAGGGTTTGGCCGGCTTATCAATACACAGTAGAAAATTCAGTGTATGTACATCATTCTTACCGGGGCAAGGGCATTGCCAAAATATTACTGGAACAGTTGATCGCTGATGCAAAAGCGAAGAAGTACCATGCCATGATTGCGGCTATTGATTCAGTGAATGAAGTTAGTATGCGGCTTCATGAGCAGTTTGGTTTTGAAAAAGTGGCGCATTTTAAACAGGTAGGGTATAAGTTCGGGAGATGGCTGGATCTAATTTTTTTT
>JANXRX010000324.1 GCA_025352905.1 Bacteroidota bacterium
TATGCCGATCCCACAGACCCGGATGCTATTGCCAAACAGATGCTGCAATTATATAAAGACGAGAACCTGCGATCAAAGCTTATTGAAGCAGGCAAACTAAGGGCAGCAGCATTCAATTGGGATGATTCAGCGGAGAAGCTCTGGGATGTAATCTCTGCCAGCAGGAATTAGTAATTAACAATTAATAATTAATAATTTTGAGCGCCGGATTCAATCTTAATACCAAATTATTATTTGCTCATCATTAATTACCCTTACATACTTTTGCCCCATGCACACATCGAACATTTCCATCAATATCGAATTAGACGAAAACAAAGTACCGCAGCAGATCAGCTGGAAGGCCTCCGACAGCACGGCAGATATGGCCCAGCTGGCTAAATCAATGATGATCGCTTTCTGGGACGGTGCTGATAAAAGTGCCTTACGCATAGACCTCTGGACCAAAGACATGATGGTAGATGAGATGGCCGATTTTTATTACCAGAATATGATGGGGATGGCCGATACCTATCTGCGTGCCACCCAGCAACAGGAACTGGTGGACGAAATGAAAAAATTTGCCAAAGAGTTTTATCAAAAATTCAAAGAGACACAGATAAAAGAAAACAAATAAAATAATAGTATGAGCTTAGAACAGAACGTAATGGCAGAAATGAAAGATGCCATGAAAGCCAGAGACGAAGCATTGTTACGTGGATTGCGGGCCATTAAAGCCGAGATCATTAAAGCAAAAACCGAACCCGGCGCCAATGGAGAGATCTCGGAAGAAACCGAAATGAAGCTATTGCAGAAACTGGTAAAATCACGCAAAGATTCGTTGGATATCTACCAGAAACAAAACCGGCCCGATCTTGCGCAAAAAGAAACAGAGGAGATTAACGTGATCGAAAGATTTCTTCCTAAACAAATGAGCGAAGCAGAGCTGAAAGAAGCGATCAGCGTCATCATTACAGAAACAGGCGCCGCCGGGCCGCAGGATCTTGGCAAAGTAATGGGAACAGCCAGCAAACAACTTGCGGGAAAAGCGGACGGAAAAACAATCGCGGCGGTGGTGAAAGAACTCTTACAGAAATAACCGCGATGGCGATAGATATTTTCCTGACGATCCTCATGGTGATGGCCCTGTATAAAGGCTACCGGAACGGCTTTGTGGTGGCTGTATTTTCATTCCTCGCAATTATTATCGGCCTGGCCGCTGCCATCAAATTTTCTGCGTTGGTAGCAGGCTGGCTCAAAGAAAGTACCTCATTAAGCGCCGCATGGCTGCCTTTTATTTCGTTTGCACTGATCATGATTGGGGTGATCCTGCTGGTTCGCCTGGGGGCAAGGATGATACAGTCGGCCATGGAACTCGTATTGCTGGGATGGATCAATAAATTAAGCGGTATGATATTGTATGCCGCGTTATACCTCACCGTGTTCAGCGTTTTTCTTTTTTATGCAGAAAAGATCCATTTACTAAAACCTGAAACACTGGCGGCATCGCGCAGCTATCCTTTTGTAAAACCCTGGGGACCCAAAGCCATTGAATGGTTTGGCGCAGTATTGCCTTTATTTAAAGGAATGTTTGAAGAGCTTTCTCATTTTTTTGATCATTTCTCCGGACAGGTTAAATAATTGTTACCTGTACCGTGCTGTTTATCACACCCGTTTTGCCCTAAAATCAGTATTTTTGTAAGCATCGCTCCAATCCTGGAAGGATAACTGTTCCCATTTGCCTGTTTTTGAATGGTTTTGTTTTTATTTGTACTTACCCAATGTTGCCTGTTTAAGAAACTAACGCATGAATTACGAGATCAAACAACAAGATAAATTCAAATTTATTGAAGAAGGGGAAGGAGAACCGTTGCTTTTGTTACATGGCCTGTTCGGGGCGCTAAGTAATTTTGCAGATTTGGTTGAACATTTCCGGAAAGAGTATAAAGTAGTGGTGCCGCTGTTGCCGCTGTTCGACCTGGATATTTTTCACACATCGGTAGGAGGGCTGGAAAAATTTGTTCAGAAATTCATCGAGGCAAGAGGATACCAGCAGATTCATCTACTTGGTAACTCGCTGGGTGGGCATGTGGCGCTGGTGCATATTTTAAAACATCCTGAAAAGATCAGGTCGCTCATATTAACCGGCAGCAGTGGATTATTTGAGAATGGAATGGGCGACAGCTATCCGAAAAGAGGGGATTACGAATATATCAAAAAGAAAACACAGTTAACCTTCTTCGATCCGACAACGGCTACCAAAGAACTGGTTGATGAGGTGTTTGAAATTACCAATAACCGTATAAAAGTAATCAAGATCATAGCCCTGGCAAAAAGCGCCATACGCAACAATCTTGGTGAAGAACTGAACCAGATAAAACAACCAACCTTGCTGATCTGGGGAAACAATGATACGATCACCCCGCCATTTGTGGCGAAAGAATTCAATAACCTGATCCCGGGTAGTGAATTACATTTTGTTGATAACTGCGGCCATGCTCCTATGATGGAAGTGCCGGGCGAATTCAACAAAATATTAGAAAATTTTTTGAATAAGCTGAAACAACCCGCAGCTAACCAGGACTAAGCGTTAATACCTGAGAAATTAATCACATGCTGGCATCACAATTGGTCAATACAGGCTTTCCCGTTATCAATCTGTTTGATAAGGCATCCGTTGCGCTCCAACTGATGGATGAGTATGATGTATTGCACCTGCCCGTATCAAACGAAGAAAAATTTGCAGGTCTTGTTTGCAAAGACGACCTGCTTGATGTAGACGCAAACACGGTATTGTCTGCCATGGGCACCGCACTCCAGCGTATATCGGTTAAAGGGGAAGAACATTTTTTAACCGCACTCAAACTAATCGCCGAAAACGAATTATCGCTTATACCGGTAGTTAATGAACAATCGGAGATCTCGGGCGTGATACCGGTAAAAGATATTCTCAGGATGCTTTCCCGGTTTGTGGGAAATGAAGACAAAGGAGGCGTGATCGTACTGGAAACAGACAAACACAATTTCTCATTTGGTGAGATAAGCCGGCTGGTAGAAACAAACGATGCCTATATCACCCAACTCAGTACCTATACCGAAGGGGATACCGGGTTGCTGGTAATCACCCTTAAAATAAACAAGATAGAGATCGCCGATATCATCGCTACTTTCCAGCGGTACGAATACACGGTACGGTATTTCTTTGGAGAAGAAGACTATGCCAATGAACTGAAGGAGAATTATAATCACCTGATCTCGTATCTGAATATGTAATTCATGATGTCATCTGTCATCCGTCACCTGTCATCCGTCATCTGTCTTCTTTTTATTCTCCCTCACCATTCCTTTACCCAGGACCTGCACGCTGCGGTTGATTCTGCTTCGCATCTGCAAATGGTTATTACAACCCAAAAACTGCCGGTGGTCATTGGCGAAATTGTTTTATCTGGCAATAAAAAAACAAAGGATTTTATTGTGATGCGTGAAGTGCCCTTCCGGAAAGGAGATAAGTTAAGCTTCGCGGAAATGGATAAACGCCTGGTGCTGGCTAAACAGCAATTGATGAACACCTCTTTATTTGTTGATGTAACCGCTTATATCAGTTCCGGGATCGCAATTGGGGGAGAAAATATATGCGTGATCAATATTGATGTAAAGGAGCGCTGGTATTTTTTCCCCGTACCTTATTTCAGGCTTGTGGACAGGAATTTTAACCAGTGGTGGGTAGAACAGCACCGAAGCCTTGACCGGGTCAATTACGGACTGAAATTAATACAGAATAATTTCAGCGGGCTGAATGATAATATCAATATATGGCTCATCACCGGTTATACACAACAGATAACACTGCGGTACGGCCTGCCTTTTTTTGACAGGAAATTAAAAAGCGGGATGAGCGTAGGATTTATTTATGCTACACAGAAAGAAGTCAATTATGCAACAGGGGATAATAAGCAACTGTTCTTTAAGCAGGAAGCGGAAACAAAAAAAGCCGTTCGTTTTGACGTTACCTATTCATACCGCCCCGATGTAAAGCAACGGCATTCATTCAGGATGTCGTATAACAGCGAGGAAGTAGCGGATACGATCATCAAGATCAATCCCCTTTTCTACCCGGGTATCAGGGACAAGATCCGCTATATTGATTTCAGCTACCAGTATAAGTATTATAACGTGGATTATATTGCTTATCCCACCAAAGGGT
This sequence comes from Bacteroidota bacterium, assembly GCA_025352905.1. Classification (GTDB taxonomy): domain Bacteria; phylum Bacteroidota; class Bacteroidia; order Chitinophagales; family Chitinophagaceae; genus Sediminibacterium. The sequence goes on from JANXRX010000324.1 coordinate 4,184, forward strand.
TTTCATTCGAAGGAAACTTGTATTCGCGGGGCATCAACTACTCTGCCAATCTGTGGCAGGTAAGCGCCCGCGCCATCTATGCGGTGCCGCTTACGCAAAGAACTTTTTTACACTTCGAAGGGATGGCGATGCTTAAACAACCGCAGAATGATTATTTTTTTAACCAACGATTGTTCGGGTATGGCTATTTCCAGTTGCGCGGACTGGAATACAATGTAGTGGATGGCATTTTAGGCGGGGCATTAAAAACCACCCTGAATACACAGGCGTTTTCTTTTGTGGTTAAAAACCCCTTCCCCAGTAAAACACATGACAGGATCCCTTTCCGCATATTCTTTAAAGCCTATGGCGACCTGGGTTATGGATATATCCGGCACCCCGATGCCAGTAATACCCTTAACAATACCCTGCTCCGCACCTGGGGATTTGGGATGGACATCGTTTCGGTCTACGATTTTGTACTTAAAATCGAATACAGCTTTAACCAACTGGGAAGGGATGGCTTATATTTACAAACGAGAAACGATTTTTAGAAAACAATGAAAGTAGCCATCTATAGCCGCGGTCTTGATTTTGAACAGGAGAACCCCTTACTGGTTCTGCTGGAAGAACTGACGCGGTACGACAGTACCATCCTGATCTTTCAACAGCTGCTCGAACAGTTTACGCAGGTAAAGCAGTTATATGAAAACCTGGTGCCGTTTGCAGGATCGGAGGACCTGGCAGAAAATGTTGACTGCCTGATCAGCCTCGGCGGCGATGGTACCATGCTGGATGCGGTAACGCTGGTAAAAGACAAGAATATCCCGATACTGGGTATCAACTTTGGCAGGCTTGGGTTCCTGGCAAGCATAAGCAAGGAAGAACTGACAAGCGCAGTGGAATCGCTGGTAAATCATACTTTCCTGATAGACAAACGGACACTGATCCATCTGGATTCCAATGAATCGCTTTTTGGAGAAACCCCTTTTGGGCTGAACGAGTTTGCCATCCACAAACGCGATACTTCGCCCATGATCAAAGTGCATACCTACCTGAACGGCGAGTTCCTGAACAGTTATTGGGCGGATGGGCTGATCGTATCCACCGCAACCGGGTCTACCGGGTATAATATGAGCTGTAATGGCCCCATTTTATTTCCCGAATCCTCCAGTTTCGTGATCACACCGGTAGCGCCTCACAACCTTAATGTCCGCTCTATCGTAGTACCCGATACCAACGTGATCTCTTTCGAAGTAGAAAGCCGCGCCGACCAGTTTATCTGTGCCCTTGATGCGCGAAGAGAGATCGTTACCAAAAGCATCCAGCTGGCGGTACAAAAAGAAAAATTCAGGGTCAGCCTGGTAAGGCTGAACGAAAATAGTTTCCTTTCTACGCTGCGTACCAAGCTAACCTGGGGTCTTGATAAGAGAAATTAACTTTTATGGTATTGAAATTTGATGCTATTTTACAATAGATAGCCCCCCACTTCCAAATCTTATGTTTAAAAAAATTATTATTACTGTATCCATGGTCATGGGTTTGCAAAAAGCGAACGCACAACTGCTGGATAGTTATGTGCACCAGGGCGAAATGGGGATCTCTTTGGGTGCGGCGCACTATTTTGGCGACCTTAACCCTAATTCGGCGCTTAACCGGCCCAAGATGGCAGCCGGGATCTTTTTCCGGAAACAGGTTTCTAACTACATAGGCGTAAGACTATCAGGCGATTACGCTATGCTGGGTTATTCGGATGTTTACAGCAGCAACCCGGTACAGGTTACCCGTAACCTTAGTTTCAATACCAATGTTTGGGAGCTGAGTATTGCAGGGGATTTTAACTTTTTCAGGTTTCAGCCTGGGTTTGAAGGATATGAGTTTACGCCCTATCTCGGGTTGGGAGTTGGCGTTTTCTCTTTTGACCCCTATGCGTATCTCAACGGCGAAAAATATTATTTGCGAACGCTTGGAACCGAGGGTCAGGGAAGCTCTTTATACCCCAATCTCCAGCCATACAGCCCTATCGCTATATCCATCCCTTTTACCATCGGAATGAAATATGCGCTGAATTCGCAAACAAACGTATTTGCAGAACTTACCTATCGGTTTACCACCACCGATTACCTGGATGATGTAAGCGGGTTGTACGCCCCCGATGCGTTTCCACCGCTTCCGGATGGCTCACCATCGCCGGCCTTCCTTTTACAGGACAGGAGCTATGAAACCGGTACTTCTGTAGGGGTAAAAGGCAGGCAAAGAGGAAACAGCCTCCAGAAAGACGCTTTTGTGACTTTAAAACTAGGTGTTTCCTTTAATCTTCAATCTTACCGGTGCCCATCTCCGCCCGGCCGATAAGGGTCTTTTCGGGCTATGTTTTTGCTAATTAAATCCTCTGAAACCGTTGATTTTGCTAAATTTGCACCTCAACTGAAGAAAAGTGTATGGAGGAAGCGCTGATTGCGGGTATTGATAAAGAACGATTGCCGCAACACATAGCCATCATCATGGACGGAAACGGGCGATGGGCCGAAGAAAAGGGCCAGGATCGTTTGTATGGGCATTTCCACGGTGTGGAAAGCGTCCGCAATATCGTGGAAGGCTGCGCCGAACTCGGCATCCATTACCTTACCCTATATGCCTTCAGCACCGAAAATTGGGACAGGCCGCAGCAGGAAGTGGAGGGATTGATGAGCTTACTGGTAGATACCATTCGTAAAGAAGTGCCCACACTAAATAAGAACAATATCAGGCTGCATGTGATAGGCGATATGAATATGCTGCCTGAATTTGCCCATACTGAATTACAGGAGGCGCTACAGCTTACCAGCGGCAATACCGGGCTAAACCTCGTAATGGCATTGAGTTACAGCAGCCGCTGGGAACTGGTAAATGCCGTTAAGAACATAGGGATCGATGTAAAAGCAGGTAAAATAGACCCCGCTGCCATTACCCACGAAACCCTTGAAAAATACCTTACCACGAGCGAATTTCCCGATCCGGAACTGATGATCCGTACCAGCGGCGAATACCGGATCAGTAATTTCCTTTTGTACCAGCTTGCCTATGCCGAATTATACTTTACCAACACCCGCTGGCCCGATTTCCGCAAAAAGAACCTGTATGAAGCCATAATCGACTTCCAGGGAAGAGAGCGCAGATTCGGCAAAACCGGTCAACAAATACAGGAGGAAACGCAATTGGCATAGCTATTTACCCCAATCCCTTCTATATCAGGGGTGATTTAACAAAGACTTTTCATTATTCCCGTTAATTTGCCCCGCCTAAAACCCTGAACCAATTGCTGAAAGATATGTGTGCTGCACGGTCGATCAGACACATCACAAACTGAAAACGGATGCAGAAAGTGTATAAAATTTTATTGTTGGCTTTTGTAACATCGCTCGTGAGTGTCCCGGTCCGGTCGCAACAAACAACAGGTTCTGATACAACAATAACAAGCATTGAGGCAGACCTCATCAACATCTTCAATCAAAAAACACCCAAAAAATATAAAGTAACAGCGGTAAAAGTGGTAGGCAACCGGTTTTTCGACGAAAATCTGTTGATCTCCATCGCTAATCTTAACGTGGGTGATGAAATCAATATCCCCGGGGGCGACAATTTTTCAAAAGCCATCACCAAATTATGGGGCCAGAATTACTTCAGCAATGTGGAGGTGTTCATCACCAAATTAACAGGTAGAAATATTGAGATCGAAATAGTGGTTACTGAAAGACCACGGCTGTCTAAGTTCTATTTCAAGGGTGTCCGTAAAGGCGAGGGCGAGGATCTTTCCGGCAAAACCGGTTTGGTTCCCAACCACGTGGTTACCGAGAATATGAAAATATCCGCGGTAGAAGCCATCAAAAAATTCTATGAAGAAAAAGGCTTTCGCGATTCCCGTGTGAGGGTCGTGGAAAGAAAAGATTCGGCCCTCGATAACACCCTGGCGCTGGATTTCTATATTGACAAGGGGCCTAAAGTAAAGATCAGCAATATCAATTTCGGCGGTAATACCGTGGATGATGCCAAACTGAAAAAACAACTGAAGGATACCAAAGAAAAATCAAGACTTACCCTGTTCCCCGTATATGACTCGGGCCGTTTGGTAACGCCTAAGTATTACACCTTCAACGATTATGTCAGGGAAAACGGGTACCTCACTTACAGCAAAACAAAAAAAGTACTGGATCCGTTCATCCGCCTGAAATTAACCGGAGCCAAATTTGATCAGAAGAAATATGCGGATGACAAGGAAAATATCCTGGATTATTATAACTCACTCGGTTACCGTGATGCGGTTATTGAAAAAGATACCGTGTACCATTCCCGCAGGGGCGATCTGAATATCGATATCAAAATGAGCGAGGGGCATAAGTATTATTTTGGTAACATCAGCTGGAGAGGAAATACCAAGTACTCGGATTCTATCCTTACCGCTATTCTCGCTATCCAGAAAGGAGATACCTATAACCTGGAACTACTGAATAAAAAACTCGGTAAGGGCGCAGGGCCCGAAGGCGGGGATATCAGCGGTTTGTACCAGGATGACGGGTACCTGTTCTTCCGTACAGATCCGGTAGAAACTGCCGTATACAATGATACCATCGACTATGAGATCCGTATCGTGGAAGGGCCGCAGGCAACCATCAAGAATATCCGGATTACGGGTAACGACCGTACAAAGGAATATGTGATCCGCCGGGAACTGAGAACGATACCGGGCGAAAAATTCCGCCGGACAGACCTGGTCCGCTCACAGCGTGAGATCGCGCAGCTGAATTATTTTAACCAGGAAAAGATCAAGATCGATCCCGTACCCAATCCAGAAGACGGAACCGTGGATATCAATTATGGTGTCGAAGAAAAATCGAGTGACCAGCTGGAGCTAAGCGCCGGTTGGGGTGGCGCAATCGGTTTAACGGGAACGCTTGGGGTATCCTTTAATAACTTCTCTATCCGCAATATCTGGAAGAAACAGGCATGGGACCCCTTACCAATGGGAGATGGACAGAAACTAAGCCTGCGTGTTCAGAGTAACGGTAAGGCCTTTAGGTCCTATAACTTCTCGTTCACAGAGCCATGGCTGGGAGGTAAAAAAAGAAATGCGCTGACGGTAAGTATATACAACACCAAGTACGGTCAAACCATTGATCCGTTAACCGGTCAGTATAATACGAGTGTGGCAGATACAAGATATATCTCAACAACAGGCGCTACGGTAAGTCTTTCCAGGCAGCTGAAATGGCCCGATGATTATTTCTCGTTGTCGATGGGCGTGAACTATACGCGTTATACACTGAGCAATTATGCCATCGACCCCACCAACCTGCCCGGTTTTGATAATGGGATCGTGAACAACCTGAACTTCCGGATAGCACTTCAGAGGTCATCCGTAGATGCGCCGTTGTTTCCGCGTTCGGGTTCTACTTTCCTGTTGAGCCTGCAGATAACGCCGCCGTATTCACTGATAGATGAAAGCATTACCAAGGAAGCGAACCCATACAAATTACTGGAATACCATAAATGGAGATTCAATGGCGAGTGGTACATACCATTCGGAAGGCCCCATGGAGAGGACAGGAAACAGTTTGTATTGAAAGTAGCCGCTAAATACGGGTTCCTCGGACGGTTTAACCCGGATCTGAAGATCTCAC
>JANXRX010000019.1 GCA_025352905.1 Bacteroidota bacterium
TTTGAAGATGTGCCTGTATCGCAGATGCGCAAAACCATTGCACGCCGTTTGAGTGAGAGCCTGTTTACGGCACCGCATTTTTATCTTACCATGAGTATCGACATGGATGCTGCGGTTGCGGCGCGTGGCAAGATCAATGAAGTGGCGCCGGTGAAAGTAAGTTTTAATGATATGGTGCTCAAAGCAACGGCACTGGCTTTAAAACAACATCCAAAAGTGAACAGCAGTTGGCTGGGAGATAAGATCCGCTATAACCATCATATCAATATCGGTGTGGCAGTGGCAGTGGAAGATGGCTTACTGGTACCCGTGGTAAGATTTGCAGATACCAAAACACTGAGCCAGATCGGCGCGGAAGTAAAAGTGTTCGCGCAAAAAGCAAAAGATAAAAAATTACAACCCGCAGATTGGGAAGGAAGCACTTTCACCATTTCTAACCTGGGAATGTTTGGCATTGATCAGTTCACTGCCATCATTAACCCGCCTGATTCCTGTATCCTTGCAGTAGGAGGTATTTCGCAGGTGCCGGTGGTAAAGAACGGCCAGGTGGTTCCGGGAAATATTATGAAAGTGACCATGAGCTGCGATCACCGGGCAGTGGATGGCGCAACCGGTTCAGCCTTCCTGCAAACGCTGAAAAGCCTGCTGGAAGAGCCTCTGCGGATGTTGATCTGATAGCATACCATTCAAAAAATAATTCATTGCAAAGCCCTTCAGCCGAAGGGCTTTTTTATTGCCTTAACAGGATCTTACCATAAGATTGCGGATATTTAGGAATGGTCAGGCGCATGTTTTTCTTTTTTCTATTGGCTTGTGTTGCGAAGACGCATGCGCAGAACCTGCTGGCCAATGGTAGTTTTGAAGACAGGAACATCTGTATCGAATTCCGCTCAGCCTGCGCCCCGGAGGCATGGTTCAGGGTTCCCTTATCCCCGGTTACCTCAAGTACGGGAACAGCGGGTTTTTTCAAGGGCAACCGGTATGAGAGCCTGGTGATGGAAATTCTTCAAAGCCCCTTTGTATCCAGGAGTTTTATTTATACAAGGTTATTATGCAAGCTCGAACCGGGCAGGGTATATCAATTCAGATCCTCCTTCCGAACGGTTGATAACGAATTTGACCATGTGGATGTTCTGATGCTTCCCTTTGAACCCAACCGGAATAAACAGCACTTATCCTTAATGAAACAAAAATTTACCATTACCGGGAAACATAAACTGGCAGACCGGCCCAACGATTGGGCAGACTATCTCTTTGAATTTACGGCTACCGGTAAAGAGCTATACCTTGCGATAGGCAATTTTTCAAAAGATACCCTCCCTGTACGGAAACAATTACGCGGCCAGGATCCGCCTGTTGTGTATGATATTGATAATGTTTCCCTCCTTCCGGCAGATTCAACGATCGGTGCCTGTCCAGAATGGAAAGCGAATACCACGCGTCTATATCAGAATAACTCGCGGCACACAATTAATAACTACCTGGATGATGAGGAAGAAATAAAAATGGCTGACCTCGAAGAGAGTCCTAAGCCAACACCTGTAATGCCAGTGGTGGCTATTGTTAACGATACCCTCGTAATACCGGATGTGTTGTTCCGTTTCAACAGCAGCGAGCTGAACCCGCAGTTTACCGGCAGGCTGGATACACTGATCAATAAGATCCGTACAAGATCCTTTAAAAGTATGGAAGTAACAGAACATACAGATAGCCTGGGAACAAATGCATTAAACCAGTCGCTCTCGCTTCACCGTGCCGAAACCGTTAAAAATTATCTTGCTGCCAAACTCTCCTACGCGCCGGCATCCATCACTGCGATAGGTAAAGCCGCCAGCATCCCGATCGCCACTAACAAAACAGCCACCGGCCGCCAAAAAAACAGGCGGGTAGAAATTGTGCTTGTCCGATAAGCTTTAACATATGTTAAGCCTTTGGTTTTTTAACTACAATTTCCTCGCCTCTGCAAAGTACCCTTGATACCAGGGATGGATGGGATAGAACCTCCCATTTTTTAGCAACAAAATAGGTTAATGCTGCATGTGCGTCAATTGATACAAAAGCATCATCGTCAGAAATATGCGGATATCTGTCCCAAAGGCCAAAATCCGGCTCTAATTTCTTGTAATCAAGGGGCACCGGTAAATTTGTCAAAAGTTTTATCTCCCTGAACGCCCGGGATGGCAATGAGTTGATCAATCTGAGAAATAAATTATTGCGAAGCGGGATAAGGAATTTTCCGATTTTTTGATTAACAGTAAGCTCGGAATAGGGCCGTTGCTGCAATTTTTTAACTGTCCACGTTCTGCAATTCCATGCAGGCGCTAATAGGGCAACACCGCCAGGTTTTATTACTCTTTCAATCTCCAGAAATGCTTTTTCAACTTCAGGAATATGTTCCAACGTAGCAAAACTGAATAAAAAATCAACAGACCCGGTTTCCTGCGCCAGGTTGCGGGCATCTGATTCGAATATATTAAATGAAGGACCGTTGATGCTTTTCGCAAGTTCCACTGCCGTGGAGGAATATTCAAACCCTTTCCAATTTTTATGGCAACCGCTCAATTGCCCGAGAGACGCACCCACCTCAACAACTGTGTCCTCATCCTTCAAGTCGACCAGGTGTATCCATTTATTTACAATCCCTAATAGATGCCTGATGCGAAATTGGCTCGTATTTCCATAATTATGGCCATCTGTCTTGTAAATATCTGCATAAAGCGCTTTAGTATCGCTGCTATTTATTTGACTATTCAGCATATTTTTAAGTTTATGCAATATTTTTTAAAAGTATACAGAATTGCATTCGAAATGGCTTGCCTATAAAAACTGTCTTCTGATCCCTAATTATCCCAATCACATCCAATAGGCGCACCCGGTGGAATATCTTTGTGTTGCGGCAGCGCGATATCTTTTGGTTTATTGATCCGTTCAATAGTATATGTATAATGCGCCTGTAAGCCCGCAGTGTTCTTCATCTGCTCAGCATATTTTTTTAAGGATTGCAGCCGGTCGAAACAAATAGACTTCACAATATAATTAGCATTCTCACTCTGGCTCAATCCCAGGATAGCCGTAAGTACCATCTGTTGTGTTTGTAACTGTACTTCTCCCTTTAAACCCTTTAGGGCAGGGGCTTTCCAGGTTTTGGCAATAATAGCATCCAGTACATCATCCCAGCCAATGGTATTGGCCTGCGCCTTAAACTGTGCCAGTCGGTTGGCCCTTTCAGGATGAAAAAGAAATTCAAGTTCATACTCTGTTAATGCTTCCGCAGCAGCAACCGGATCAAAACTCATTCCCGTTCTCTTCGCAAATAATTCACCAACATTATAATACAGCGGTGGACGCGGAGGGATCATTTGCATGATCTTATCGGGCATCGTAAGCAGATCGGGTGATAAACAATCCAGGGCCGCCTGTAAAGCTTTTTCCTGCATCGCTTTTGGCAGGATATGTGGCGTTACCTGCTTGTCGCCGCGCACTCCATAACTATAATCCATTCCGCCGATCAGTTTACAGGTGGCTTCCAGCTGGTACCGGTGATAATTATACACGGGTACCAATACATCTTCCAGTCTTGCCATAGGCGTATTCAAACGGATAGCCTGTTCAGAAAACTGGGCCATCGCTTTTTGGCGGACCTGTAAAACACTTTTCAGCTCGTCTACAGCATCCGTACCATTATCCCATAAATGCGCTTTGGGATGCAGCCCGCCTGCGGCGCGGGCATCTGCATCGGCGATAAACAATAATCCTCTTTTCGTATTCTCTTCCAGCAGGTCGTTCAAAGCTGCGTTCTCATCCGTGCCGGGTGCAAAATCAGCATAGCCATAAGTAATGGCGCGCTTATCCCAGTCGCCTATCTCATTTGTATATACCTGTGTAAAATCGATCTCCCCCTTACTGTTCACAAATACATTCGGATGCGGGTAATCCATTACAGATGCCCGGTTATTAAAACTGGATGCATAATTATGCTGCAGGCCCAATGTATGGCCTATCTCATGCGCGGCCAACTGACGCAAACGTTGTAAAACAGCAATGCGCATGGTTTCAGGAACGGGTTTACCCGTTTCATACGGAGAAAGTAATCCTGTAAAGATGAGATAGTCCTGGCGCACACGCAAAGAACCTAAGGTAACCTGTCCTTTAATGATCTCGCCGGTACGCGGATCGGTTACAGAAGCGCCATAGCTCCAGCCACGGGTAGAACGGTGAACCCAGTTCACCATATTATAACGGATATCCATCGGGTCGGCGCTATCGGGTAATACTTTCACAATAAATGCATTCTTATAACCGGCAGCTTCATAAGCTTGGTTCCACCATTTGGCGCCGTCTAATAAAGCGGAGCGGATGGGTTCGGGTGTTCCGTTGTCTAAATAATAAATAATCGGTTTGACTGGTTCGCTAATAGCGGCAGAAGGGTCTTTCTTTTCTAAGCGGTGACGGGCGATGAACATTTTTTCTATCGGTTCGGAGAAAGGGCTGCTGTAATCGAAATAAGAAATGCCGAAATAACCGCTACGGATATCGTACCGGCGGGGTTTGTATTTATCATCGGGTAATTGTACAAAAGAATGGTGCATACGAACAGTGATCGCTTCGGCAGAGGGGGTTACCGTGGTAACAAACCTGCCGGCATCGGCTCCGCCGGTAAAAGTGATGGTAGCCTCAAACTCAGTGTTTAAAGGAAAATTGCGTGTGTTGGGCAGGTAAATAGCAGAACGGGGTTCGCTGAAAGTATAGTTACCCTGGCGCATGGCCCTTATCCTGTCGGCAACATTCTGTGCATCCCGCACAAAAAAAGAAGTCGCATCAACCAATACTTTATCTCCCTCATCCTCATCTATCACAAAACTGCCAATGGTTGACTGGGCAAAGGATTCTTTAACGGCACGTTGTTCATTCTTATCAGATGAACTGGCGCGGTAGCTGTAATTGGGTTGTACGAGGAAAAGTTTCTTTCCCACTTTGTTAAACGCAACAATACGAGAGCCACCGATCAGGCCCCTGTCGAGGCCGATATCATTGGATCCCAACCCGGCCGGTAAGGAATTTACGTAGAGGAATTCTTTATCAAATTTATCTACCTGCAACCAGATCTTGCCGTTCACAGCATCCCACCAGAAAGTGAAATAGCCATCGTAACGTTTCATATTCTTTGTCTTGTCGCCAATTTTAGAAGACGACTGTGCGGATACAAGCAGGCTGCAAAAGCAAAAAAGGGCGAAACAGAAAGAACGCATAAGGGTTGGTTTTGGTGAGGAACAAAAAATTCCGGTTGCTGAAAAAAACTCCGGCACTATGCAATGCATAACAACCGGAGTTAATGACTTCTAATTAAGTGATCTTAGTTGCTGCTTCCTTCAACCGGTGTTTCGGGGTTAAAGAGGGTAGGTGCGTCTATAACGGGCGCGGGAACCGGTGCCGGAGGCGTTACCGGAGTTGGCGCCGGGGCAGGTTTTTTAGCTACCGGCTTTTTCTTTGGCGCTGCTTTCTTCACTACCTTTTTAGGAGCAGGTTTGGCCGCTTTTTTAGGCGCTGACTTTTTCTTTGGTGCTGTTTTTTTTGCAGGCGCTTTCTTAGCTGCCTTTTTAGGCGCGGCTTTTTTCTTAGGTGCAGATTTCTTTGCGGCTTTTTTTGGCGCTGCTTTTTTCTTTGGCGCTGTTTTTTTTGCAGGCGCTTTTTTGGCAATTTTTTTAGCTGCTTTTTTCTTTGGGGTCGCTTTCTTTTTGGCTGCTTTTTTTACTGCCTTTTTGGGTGCTGCTTTCTTAGCGGCTTTTTTAGGTGCGGCTTTTTTTACGGGCTTCTTCTTGCTTGCTTTTGCCATGATGGTATTGGGTTTTAGTTGTTATAGATGTACTATGAAAGTTAAAAAATATTTTCATAAATATCACCATTTAAACTGGGTAAAATATTTTTAACTTCTCACATAAACGGTTGCTATTGAAAGCCCAGCCGCTGCATCCATTGCAGGCAGAGTTTGGGCCATTGACCTAATACGGGGTCAGCTGCCGCCATACCAAAACCATGCCCTCCATGATCGAAGATGAGCAGGGATCCTTTGATACCCTGTTTCTTCATGGCTTCATAAAAGACAACACTGTTTAACGGTGGCACTGTTTTGTCATCGTCTGCATGGATCAGCATAACGGGCGGGGTAGTACTGCTTATGCGTTTCTCAGTAGATAATGCATCTGCCAGGGCGGCATCGGGTGTTTTGCCCAGCAGCATATCCCTGCTGCCACGGTGGGCAAAGCTGGTATCCATGGTGATCACCGGGTACATAAGTATAGAAAAAGAAGGTCTGGTGTCAAATCTTTGTAAGGGGTCTGCGGCATCTGTCCTCCCTTTTTGCTGGATCGTGGTAACCGTGGAAGCAAGATGCCCGCCGGCGGAGAATCCCATAATTCCCAGTTTTTCAGGGTCGATGCCCCATTGTTTTGCCCTTGAACGGATGATCCGCATGGCAGTAGTAGCATCATTGTATTGCGCAGGATAACGATGTCCCTCCCCTTTGGTATTGTTGACCCGGTACCATAATACAAAAGCATCTATCCCGTTCTCGTTAAAAAACCGCGCCGGTAATACACCTTCCTTATCCCAGGAAAGATGTGAATACCCACCTCCCGGGCAGATCAATACAGCCGTTTTGGAAGCGGAAGGATTTTTAGATGGATAATAATCGATAAAGGGCGCGGTTGTATCAAACCCTTTATGCACAATGCCTTCTGTAGAAGCATACAGGAATATCCGTTCCTGTGAACGGGCAGTAAGCTGGGTTATCATAAGCAATAAAACAATCGATAAGGTACGCATAAGTGAAGATCGTTAATCATTGAAGTTAAGAAGGATTGACTAATTTTGTGGAATGAAGAAGACGGTTGTTTTAGGTGCATCTGATAACCCCGCAAGATATAGTTACCTGGCAGTAGAGAAGTTACAACGGTATGGCCATCCTGTAGTAGCTATCGGCAAGAAGGCAGGTCGGATGGGCAATACAAAGATCATTACAGAACATCCCGACGAAAAAGAAGTGGATACCGTTACCATCTACCTGAACCCTCAATTGCAAAAACAGTATTACGATTACATACTATCCTTACACCCTAAACGGATCATTTTTAACCCGGGTGCCGAAAACGATGAGTTGCATGAACTGGCCCAGGCAAATGGCATTGAACCGATGGAAGCATGTACATTGGTTTTGTTGGGTACAGGGCAGTATTAAAATTTTGCCCGGATGAGGGCTACCGCT
>JANXRX010000043.1 GCA_025352905.1 Bacteroidota bacterium
TCATCCTGCCTGATTTTTATTCAAATTTTGAAGAAGAGAACGGCGCTCATTGCTCTGTAGACGTTGCTAAAGAATTGATCAAACTTAAGGCAGAGAATGTAAAAGGAGTTGTGATAGATATCCGGAATAACGGGGGCGGTTCTTTATATGAAGTGGTGAAAATGGCAGGCCTGTTTATCAAAAGCGGTCCCATTGTACAGGTAAAAGAGCGAGGTGGTAAAGTTGACCAGAGTACATGGAGAGATAACGATGAGTCTGTATTATACGATGGCCCGCTTGCAGTGCTGGTGAATGAACTTTCTGCATCAGCCAGTGAAATATTTGCCGGTGCGATACAGGATTATAAAAGAGGCGTGATCATCGGCAGTTCTTCTACTTACGGAAAAGGTACCGTGCAGAGACAGATCCCTTTCGGTAACCGCAATGATCTTTCTTCACAAAGAACGGATATGGGCGCGATGACACTGATCTTCCAGAAATTCTATCGTGTAAACGGGGGCTCTACACAATTAAAAGGTATTACACCCGATGTGGTACTTCCTGATTTTTATGAGTTCTTTAAGATCCGTGAGAAAGATAACCCGGATGCATTGCCATGGGATGTAATACCCCAGGCTCCTTTCCGCCCATGGCAGAACGGCGCAGCTTATGAAAGCATCGTGAAAAAAGAAAATGAAAAGATACACACCAACCCATCGCTGAACCTGTTACATAATAACCTGATATGGCTGTCTAAGAACGCGGAGCTGCCTGTGAACCTGAATATCGTAAAATATCGCGCGCGTCAGAAGGAAGTGATCTCAACCGTTAACCAGGACAATACCCTTTTGAAAATAAAAGAGGATATGAAAGTGGAAGCGCTGGATGCTGATAAGGACAAGTATTATAATAACCCCGATAAAACCAAGGGTGATTTTTACCAGGCATGGATAAAATCACTCAAATCGGATATGCATATAGATGAGTCGGTGAAGATAGTGAGTGAAATGCTGCATACACCCCAGGTGCAGACCGTTTTAAAATAATGGTTTGACACCAGGGATTTTGGATAACTAACCGAAGCTTCGATGGAACCTGATAAAAAATGGTATGCTATATATACAAAGCCCCGATGGGAAAAAAAGATAGACGCCGTGCTCATCAGGAAAGGTGTGGAAAGCTGGTGTCCGCTACAGAAGATCGAACGGCAATGGAGCGATCGTAAAAAGATCATCGAGGATCCTCTTTTTAAATCTTATGTATTTGTACGGATCAATGATACGGAACGTTCTAAAGTGCTGATGACCGACGGGGTGCTTAATTTTGTGCATTATCTTGGTAAACCCGCTGTTATCAAGGACCAGGAAGTAGAAACGATCAAAAGCTATCTCTCCGAAAAAGATGCCACTATCCGCGTGATCTCGCAGGAAGGCTTCCTTGAAGAAACCAAAATACGTGTTAACCACGGTGTTTTTATGGGCAACGAAGGAACCGTATTAAGAGGTGGAAGAAAAAAAGTGTATGTAAAATTAGAGAGCCTCGGCCAGGTAATGGTGGTAGAATTTCCGGCAGAGTTCCTGTCGCCGATATAATTACAGCACCCAATCCACTACTTTATTGGCCCACTCTTTCCTGTGCGGGGTGGTAACCCTGATATAGTTATCTGTATATCCCTCCATCATTCCGTTCTTTTCAAAAGCCTCGAACAATACTTTCCGGCTATCACCACTATGCTGCTGTGTGAAGTATTGCATTTTCATATAAGAAAGGTTACGCAGTGTTTTATTGCGTTCGTTTCTAATATGTACGGGCACCACCGGTTGTATATCCAGCGCTTTTGTCTGGTCCCTCTCGGAGTAGGTAAATACGTGGAGATAAGATAGATCCAGTGAATGCAGAAAATCGAATGTTTCTGTAAAATGAGCGTCTGTTTCGCCCGGGAAGCCCACGATCACATCTGCCCCGATCGCACAATGCGGCATCAGGGTTTTGATCCTGCTCACCCTTTCGGCATATAATTCTCTTTTATAGCGTCTCCTCATCGCGGCCAACACTTCATTACTTCCGCTTTGCAGCGGGATATGAAAATGGGGCATGAACTTATCGCTGCTGGCAACACATTCAATGATCTCATTGGTGAGTAAATTGGGCTCAATGGAAGAGATCCGGTACCGTTCAATATCCGCCACTTTCGAAAGCGCCTGAACAAGACCAAAGAAATCTTCCCCATCCCTGCTGTTGCCATCTGGCCCTTTGCCAAAATCACCCAGGTTCACGCCGGTCAGTACGATCTCTTTTACGCCATCCGCCGCTAATCTTTCCGCCTGTATAACCACCCTTTCAATGGTATCGCTCCGGCTTTTGCCCCTTGCCATCGGGATGGTACAAAAAGAACAGGTATAATCACATCCATCCTGGACCTTTAAAAAAGTACGGGTGCGGTCGTTCTGCGAGTAGGAAGCATGAAAACCGGTCACATCCCCGATATCACAACTGCAGATCTTAGTCTCATTGCCTTTGGCCAGTTCGCTGATATGCCGGGCAATATTGAATTTTTCGGCGGCCCCCAGTACCAGGTCCACCCCCGGTATCGAGGCGATCTCTTTGGGTTTTAACTGGGCATAACAACCGGTGATCACCACAAAACTATCCGGCGATTTCCGTTGTATCCGTCTTACCAGGTGCCTGCATTCCTTATCCGCATTATCTGTAACGGAGCAGGTATTGATCACATACACATCGGCCGGTTCCTCAAACCTTCTTTTCTCAAATCCCTCGTTCTCCAGCAGGCGCGAAAGGCTGGATGTTTCCGAAAAATTCAGCTTACACCCGAGGGTATGAAAGGCAACGGTTCGTGGGCTCATGGGGCGCGAAGATACGGAGAACCGTAGTTTATGGTTTAGGGTTTCGCGTTTATGGTTACTTAAGCCGGTTAAAGGTTGTTAATAATTCAAATAACCCTAAACTACAAACCCTAAACTTTAAACCAATTTAGTTATGTTTGCCACTCTTAAAAACCCAAAATCGATGCAGTTTAGAAAGATCAACAATATTGTGGGCTGGGCGGTTTGCCTGCTTGCCTGTACGGTGTACATTATGACCTCCGAAGCCCGGGGCAGTTTCTGGGATTGCGGTGAGTTTGTCAGCAGCTGTTTCAAGCTCCAGATACCGCACCCGCCGGGCGCGCCTTTATTTGTGATATTGGGCCGGATGTTCATCATTCTTTTTGGAGATAATCCCATGACTGCAGCCAAGGCAGTGAATACGATGAGTGCGATGGCCAGTGGCTTTACTATCCTCTTCCTTTTCTGGACGATCACCCATTTTGCACGACGCATTGTAAATGTAAAAACAACCGATTTACTTACCCGCTCACAGCTGTGGAGTATTATGGGCGCCGGTGTGGTAGGTGCGCTGGCCTATACCTTCAGCGATTCTTTCTGGTACAGCGCCGTAGAAGGCGAGGTATATGCCATGTCCTCTTTTTTTACCGGCATCGTATTCTGGGCCATCCTCAAATGGGAAAGCCATGCCGATGAGCCGGGAGCCGACAGGTGGATCGTATTTATCTTTTTCCTGATGGGGTTGTCTATAGGCGTTCACTTATTGAACCTCTTAACCATCCCCGCTATCGTAATGGTCTATTATTTCCGCCGGAGAGACACTTTCAATTATACCCTTCTCCGCAAATGGTTCATACGTCTTGCGGCGATAGGCGGCGCATTGGGATTTATAGGGGCGCTGATCATGGCCTCCGGTGAATCAACTGATAATGTTCCATTAGACGGAACCCTCTCGGGCCTGATATTATTTGGTACACTGGCAGTAATCGGCGTGTTTTTTGGAATTGAGCGGATGAAAAAAGACAAGAAAGCCTATTACGGCGGTATGTATATTTTCTTCCTGATCGGCTGCCTGATCCTGGGGATCGCTTTATTTGCCGTGATCCCTTATTCCATCAAACTGGCAGGTACTTTCGACCGCTGGTTTGTAAATGGATTCAGTATGCCTTTCTTCTCAGGTTTTGCTTTCTTCTTCCTGCTGATGGCCATTCTGGTATGGGTTGGGTTGAAATTTGCCGCCAGAAAAGGTTGGGCCTATCTCAGCCTCGGTCTGTGGTCGCTCACCTTCCTGATGGTTGGGTATAGCGCTTATGTAACCACCATGATCAGGAGTAATGCGAACCCTTCGGTGGATATGTATAATGTAGACAATCCCATCAGCCTGGTGGGGTATCTTGGCCGTGACCAGTATGGGGATTTTCCATTATTATATGGACAGAAATTTACTGCCCAGCCGGTTGAGCTGAAATCTACGGGTATGCGGTATGAAAAAGCAAGGGATAAATATATAGAAGCAGGGCAGGACAGGAAATATGTATATGCAGCGGAAGATAAAATGATCTTTCCACGGGTTTGGGATGCGAGTAATGACCAGAACCATGCGGATTTTTATGCGTCTTTCCTGAATATCGGTAAAATGAAAGATGGTAGTTATGAGCGCCCCCCCAACCAGGTGGATAATATCAGTTTTTTTGTAAAATACCAGATCTACTGGATGTATTTCCGCTATTTCATGTGGAACTTCTCCGGTAAACAGAATGACAACCAGGGTATGTTCGCAGGTAATGTAAGAGATGGTAACTGGATTACCGGTTTGCCGATCGATAACGTGTTCTACGGTGATCAGAGCGCCATGCCCGACAGCTTAAAAAATAATAAAGCACATAACACGCTTTTTGCCTTGCCATTGATATTGGGACTGATCGGTTTGTTCTACCAGTTCAAACGGAGAGGAGATGATGGATTTATCAACTTCCTGTTATTCTTCTTTACCGGTTTTGCGATCATCCTTTACCTGAACCAGGCCGGTTACCAGCCGCGTGAACGTGATTACGCATATGTAGGCAGTTTTTATGCGTTTGCCATATGGATAGGCCTGGGTGTGCTAAAAGTAAGAGATTGGTTCTCTAAGGGATTGTCGCAGGCAACCGCTGCTACAGTGGCAACGCTTGTTTGCTTACTGGCCGTACCAATGCTGATGGCGCAACAGGAATGGGATGACCATGACCGCAGCCAGAAATTATTGCCCGGGGATCTTGCAAAGGATTACCTCGAAAGCTGTGCGCCCAATGCCATTCTTTTCACATTCGGTGATAATGATACCTATCCTTTATGGTATGCACAGGAAGTGGAAGGAGTGCGCCCGGATATCCGTGTGATCAATTACAGTTTACTGGGGATCGACTGGTATATTAATGAGTTGAGATATAAAGTAAACCAGAGCGACCCGATAGACGTGATCTGGACAGCCGAGCAGATAGAAGGTACTAAAAGGGATTATGTTATGTATCGCCCGAAAGCCGGTATACCGGAAGACAGGTATTATGATCTCTATGACATGATGAAGAACTATGTAGGCAGTGATGACCCGGCCAAGATGGACGAATCAAGGGGTGCAGACGGATTGAATACTTTCCCGGTAAGAAAAGTGTCTGTTCCGGTTGATAAAGCTTTTGTGGCAAAGAACGGAACCGTTAATGCAAAAGACAGTGTGGTGGATGAAGTGCGTTTTGAGATCCCGAAAGGAGCATTGATGAAGAACGACCTGGCCGTATTGAATATATTGGCTGCAAATAAATGGGTACGACCGATCTATTTCACCAATCCAAGTGCAGACCTCGGGTTCGACCAGTATATCCGCAGGGATGGGTTGAGCTTCCGCCTGATACCGGTGCAGAACAGCCGGGTAAATACCGACTGGATGCTGGCCAAAGCAGAACATACATTTGTTTTTGGTAATGCAGATAAGAAAGGGGTGTATTTTGATGAAGAGAACCGCCGTCACCTGAACACGATCCGTGGGGCCTATTCTGAACTGGCGATGGATCTTGCCGCACAGGACCGTAAAGAAGATGCGAAAAAGGTATTGGAAAAGGCAGATAAAATGCTTGACCAGTCGAACTTTGCATATGGTATGGCCAGCAGGGGCAACCAGCATAACCGCAACTCTTTATTGTTCCTCGAAGCCTGTTATATGGCGGGAGATTCTGCACTGGCGCAGAAAGTAAACAGGTCCATCAAAACAGATCTGCAACAGCAGATCAGGTATTACAATACATTAGGTACGGTGAACGCTGAAAATATGGGTGAGGAGAAACGGGCGACCGAAAATTATCTCAGGACCATTGAACAGATGGAAACCGCTTACAATCCAAAGTTGCTGATACCGGGTAAATTAATGGCTCCTGCCGACTCCGGTAAAGCGGCGGATGGAACGAAGAAGAAGTAGCCCTGTTACGTATTTCCTTGCGCCTTTGCGAATTTGCGAGTGACCTTTGTCTCGCGAAGACGCAAAGGCGCAATTGTTTTGAGGCTTCGAAATTCGACATTCATCGAACTTTCAGTTCATTTATCCGTTAATAATCTTGTAACATTCTTTTTAGTAGTTTACAGGTATGATAGGACACCGGTTTATACATTTTGATCCCAATGCCGATGGCAAGAGCAAATTTGAACAGTTGCTCGACCTTTTCATGCAGTTACTTACCTATACCAATGGCGATGCTGGCGAGGCCCTGAGCTGGCTTAATGAGCTGGACAGGCAATACCAGCTGACCAACAATGAATATGGGATGGGTGATTTTATTGACGACCTGAAACAGAACGGGTATATGCAGGAGAAAACGGAGGACGGAAGTTTTTCGATCACCGGCAAATCCGAACAGGCCATCCGTAAAAAAAGCCTGGAAGAAATATTCGGGAAACTCAAAAAAACAAAACAGGGAAATCACCAGACCTTCAAGCCCGGACAGGGCGATGAATTAAATTCAGATACACGGCCCTTCCAGTTTGGCGATATGCTGGAACAGATCGATTTTACGGAGAGTATACGTAATGCGCAGATCAACCATGGCATAGATTCCTTCTCGATGCAGGAAGACGATCTGCAGATCAGGGAAAGCGATTTTAAAACACAGACATCCACCGTTTTAATGATTGATATTTCTCATTCGATGATCCTGTATGGAGAGGATAGGATCACACCCGCTAAAAAAGTGGCGATGGCGCTGAGTGAATTGATTACAACCAAATACCCAAAAGACACGCTGGATATTGTGGTGTTTGGAAATGATGCGTGGAGTATCGAGATCAAGGATCTTCCCTACCTGCAGGTGGGCCCTTACCATACGAATACGGTTGCGGGCCTGGAACTGGCCATGGATCTTTTACGGAGAAGAAAGAACCCAAACAAGCAGATCTTTATGATCACCGATGGTAAACCCACCTGTTTGAAAATCGGCAAAAAATATTACAAGAACAGTTTTGGTTTAGACAGAAAAGTGGTGAACCGCTGCATCAATCTTGCGGCGCAATGCAAAAAATTAAAGATTCCCATCACCACTTTTATGATCGCTTCCGATCCTTACCTGCAGAATTTTGTACAGGAGTTCACCGAAATGAATAACGGGAAAGCATTTTTTGCATCCCTGGATAAGTTGGGCGCTTTCCTGTTCAAGGATTTCGAAAGCGGGAAACGCAAAACGGTTTATTAACCCCCAGCCCCATGCTTTAGCCTGGGTGGGGAAAAAAATAAAAATGGATATCAAAAAAATAAGCACCCTCGGGCAGTTACAAAAAAGCAGTTATAAAAGCAAAACGGTAAAAGAAGAGATCCGCGCCAACCTCGTGGTATCTATCCGTAATAAAGAAAATCCGTTTACCGGCATTCTTGGGTACGAGGGTACGGTGATACCGGATACGGAAAGGGCATTACTTAGCAGGCATAATATCCTGTTCCTGGGCCTGCGCGGGCAGGCAAAAACAAGGATGGCAAGACAGATGATAGACCTGCTGGATGAGTATATCCCGGTTGTGGCCGGAAGTGAGGTAAATGATGACCCATTAAAACCCATGAGCAAATATGCCAGGGACCTGATAGCGGAACAGGGAAAGGAAACACCTGTGCATTGGGTACACCGCTCAGAAAGATACGGTGAAAAATTAGCCACACCCGATGTAAGCGTAGCCGATCTTATCGGCGATATAGACCCGATCAAAGCCGCGAACCTGAAACTGAGTTTTGCAGATGAAAAAGTGATCCATTACGGTATTATTCCCCGTAGCAACCGGGGTATATTCGTGATCAATGAATTACCCGATCTGCAGGCAAGGATACAGGTGGCCCTGTTTAATATTTTACAGGAAGGCGATATACAAATCCGCGGGTTTAAATTGCGGATGCCGCTCGATATCCTGTTCGTATTTACCGCCAACCCCGAAGACTATACCAACCGTGGAAGTATTGTGACACCGCTTAAAGACAGGATTGAGAGCCAGATACTGACGCATTACCCGAAAGACATCGAAACATCTCTGGCCATTACCGAACAGGAGGCGGATATTTTACCGGAACAGAAAGAAAGGGTAGCCGTAAGCGATCTTGTTAAACGCCTTGTAGAACAGGTGGCATTTGAAGCGAGGTCAAATGAGTATGTTGACAAGAAAAGCGGGGTGAGTGCGCGTTTAACGATTGCCGCTTATGAAAATGCGGTGAGCAGCGCCGAGCGCAGGGCCATTATCCATAATGAGAAAGAAACACAGGTCTGGATCAGCGACCTTTCCGGCATCATTCCTTCTATCACCGGTAAAATAGAACTGGTATATGAAGGAGAGCAGGAGGGGCCTTACCAGGTTGCTTTAAACCTTGTTGATAAATCCATCCGCTCACAATTCATTGAGTATTTCCCCAACCCGGAAAAATTAAAGAAAAAAAGAGTGACGGGTAAAAAATCTGCCGATGAAAAAGAAATAGAAAACCCCTATAAACCGATTACCCGATGGTTTGATGCAGGTAACCATCTCGACCTGTTGCTCGACATGAAAGATGCCGATAAGATTGCTGCTCTTTATAAAGTGGATGGGTTGTACGGTTTTGTAAAAAAATATTTCCCGCAAGCAAATGAAAAAGAAAATGCTTTGCTGATGGAGTTTGTGTTACACGGGCTTTCTTCCTATTCGCTGATCAGTAAAAAAACGATAGATGGAAAAATAGAATTCAAGGACCTCATGGGAAGTATGATGAACCTCGGTTCTATGGAGTTGGGCGGGGAAGATGAATTAAACGAAGAAGACTACCAATAAATTCATTAGAACTTTACACCTACAGAAGCGCCGCCGTAAAACGGAACCGTTCCTGCTGCAGTTAAGAGAGGGGAAAGAAAAATCCGGTAGGTTAGCCCTCTTTTTACCGGTTGATAACGATAGCCGAAATTGAAATAGCCTACAATCAGCGATCCGGTATTATCAAAATAAGTATTTCCCTGTGAGAGGGAAACATAACAAAGCCCTGCACCTATTTCGGCATAGTGGCCATCCGCGCCCGTGAGATAATTCAGGCCGACAGGTACCGTAAATACCCCTTTCTTCAAAAAGCCATAGCCACCCATCCCTGCCCTGAGGCCGAGCCCGGTGGATCCTTTTAAACGTTGGTCGTAGTTAATGGTAAAAATACCGGCCCCGCCGCCTTCCACATAAAATGCCTGGGCACTCTTGTCGCCACCCGTATCCATTTTTTGGGCCATAGCGGAGAAGGATAACAATATAAGCGCAGCGGTTACAAACAGGTTCTTACGGATCATAGCTTGTTTTTTTAATAAGTACCCTAACGGGCCAAACTTGCAGCTATAACGTAAAAAGAGTGCAGAATATTTTAATATGACCGAGATAGTTCTGTGAAATATCAGATCAGTTCTTTCAGTTTTTCAACAACGGCGTCTATTTCTTCCCGTGTATTGTGTTTGCTGAATGAGAACCTGACCGTAACCTGGTTAGGGTTGTTATTAATGGCGCGGATCACATGCGAACCCTGATCGGCTCCGCTGGTGCAGGCGCTGCCGCCGCTGGCGCAGATATTATTGATATCCAGGTTGAAGAGGATCATCTCGCTTTTTTCCGTTTTTGGGAAACTGGCGCTCAAAACCGCGTACAGGCTGTTACCCAGTGTATCCCCGTTAAAAGCAACGCCCTTGATGTTCTTTTTTAGCTTTTCGATCATATATACCTTCAGCCCTTTGATATACGCGCTGTCTTTCGGATAGTCATCCGTAGCCAATTGCAATGCTTTGGCAAAACCCACGATCCCATACAGGTTTTCGGTGCCGGCACGCATGTTCCTTTCCTGGCTGCCACCATACACAAAGGGTTTGATCTTCACATTCTCATTAATGTATAAGATACCCACACCCTTGGGGCCATGAAATTTATGTCCTGCACCGGTGATAAAATGTACCGGTGTATTCTTCAGGTCAAAGGGAAAATGACCCACTGTCTGCACGGTATCGCTGTGAAAAATGGCATTGTACAATTTACATAGTTCACCTACCGCGTGTATGTCGAGCATATTGCCTATCTCGTTATTCGCATGCATCAGCGTTACCAGGCATTTTTCTTCACTGGCTGCCAGTAATTTTTCCAGGTCGTCCATATCAATATGTCCATTGGGCAGCAATTTCACATAACTAAGCGCTGCTTCTCCCGAATGGTACAGGTGTTCTACTGTATGGGAAGTGGCATGATGTTCGATAACGGAACTGATGATATGCTTACAGCCCAGGTCACGAACAGCGGCGTTAATGGCGGTATTACTGCTTTCCGTGCCGCCACTGGTAAAAAATATTTCTGCGGGATGGGCATTCAGGGTCTTTGCCACGCTTTTACGGGCATTTTCAATGGCCATACGGCATTCCCTGCCATAACTGTATATAGAAGAAGGGTTGCCAAAATGAGTGGTCAGGTAAGGCATCATCGCTTCCAGCACCTGTGGGTCGAGGGAAGTGGTAGCTGCATTGTCTAAATAGATTCTGTCCATAACAAAGCAAAAATAAGGAAATGATGTAAAACTCCTGTCATCTGTCATCCGCCCTTACATCGCTTCATTGATATCCTGCATCAGTCTTTTGGCGATACTGGCCGCGGTGGTCTCAAAATTGCTTTCCGCATAAATACGGATAATGGGTTCGGTATTGCTGGTACGGAGATGTACCCAGTCATTCTCAAACTCTATTTTTAACCCATCTTCCGTATTGATCTTTTGCTTTTTATATTTCTTTTTGATATGATCGAAGATCTTTGCCAGGTCGAAACCTTTGCTTAACTCGATCTTGTTCTTGCTCATAAAATAGTCAGGGTAGGTATTGCGCAAGTGCCGGGCCGATTTTTTTTCTTTGGCAAGATGTGTCAGGAACAGGGCAATACCAATAAGCGCATCCCGTCCGTAATGAAGATCCGGAACAATAATACCGCCATTGCCTTCGCCACCGATCACGGCATTTACGGCTTTCATTTTGGTTACTACGTTCACTTCTCCAACAGCGCTGGGTGTATATTCGCCGCCATGTTGTAAGGTCACATCCCGCAAGGCGCGGGTAGATGACATATTGCTTACCGTGTTACCTTTCCGGTGCCGCAGGATATAATCGGCAACCGCCACCAGCGTATATTCTTCACCAAACAAACTGCCATCCTCGCATACAAAACAGAGCCTGTCAACATCCGGGTCAACCGCTATACCCAGGTGCGCTTTCCGGGTCCTTACTTCATTACAGAGTTCCAGCAGATTCTCGGGCAGGGGTTCGGGGTTATGCGCAAATTTCCCATTCACTTCACCATTCAGAACAGTGATATCTTTTGGCGCCACCCCCAACGCTTTTAACAATAGTGGCACAGCAATGGCGCCGGTACTGTTAATCGCATCCAGTACGATCCTGAATTTGGCTTTTTTGATGGCTTCTATGTCTACCAGCGGATAAGCGATTACCGCATCTATATGTTGCTGCAGTGCCTGTTCATTGGAGGTACAGTCACCTAACTGATCAACCGTAGCAAAAGAAAAATCTTCTCTGGCCGCAATATCCAGTACGGTAAGTCCTTCTTCACCATTGATAAACTCTCCTTTGCCGTTCAGTAATTTTAATGCGTTCCATTCCCTGGGATTATGACTGGCGGTTAAAATGATACCGCCCGCGGCCTTTTCAAACACTACCGCCATTTCAACGGTAGGGGTGGTGCTTAGTCCGAGATCGATTACATCAAGACCCAGGGCATTCAATGTACTCACTACCAGGCGCTGTACCATTTCACCGCTGATACGGCCGTCCCTGCCAATGATTATTTTTTTATTGTCCGATTGCCGCGTAAGCCAGGTGCCAAAAGCCGCTGTAAAACGTACCACATCGAGTGGGCTGAGTGTGTCGCCGGGCCGCCCGCCAATGGTGCCTCGGATGCCTGAAATACTCTTGATCAATGCCATTGAAACTTGCTTTAAAATGCCTGCAAACATAATTGAAATTTTTTGTTTGCCCTGCTGTCGTAATTTTACCGGTATAAAGGTTTGCTATGGCTGATAAAGCTTGGTATCAAGGCTGGTTCAATTCGCAGTACTATCATTTGTTATACCAGCACAGGGATGACGAAGAAGCCATGCAGTTTATCCAGACCCTGATCCGTTACCTGGCCCCTGCAAAGGGCAGTACCATGATAGACGTAGCCTGTGGAAAAGGAAGACATAGCAAAGTCCTGGCCGATATGGGTTTTGATGTCACCGGGATCGATCTTTCCCTTGCATCTATCGACATGGCCAAAAAGGAGGAGGATGCGTTCCTTCATTTTTACCAGCATGATATGCGCCTGCCCTTCCGCATCAATTATTACCAATACGCGTTTAATTTTTTTACCAGTTTCGGTTATTTCAAAACACGCCGCGAACACGATAATGCTATCCGCACCATTGCACAGAGTTTATGCCCGGGCGGGATATTCGTGATTGATTACCTGAACGTACATTACCTGGAAGATCACCTCGAAAAATCTTTCAGCACAACCCTGGAAGGTGTTACTTTTCATATCTCTAAATGGCAGGACGGGGAACATTTCTTTAAACAGATCCAGATTACCGATGAGGCCAACAAAACGCTAAAACACCTGTATACAGAACGGGTGGCGAAATTTACATTGGGCGATTTTACTGAAATGCTTGCTTACCAGGGTATGCAGGTGCGGGAAGTGTTCGGCGATTAC
>JANXRX010000049.1 GCA_025352905.1 Bacteroidota bacterium
CCCTTTCAGCCGTGTATTGTGCGTCTATATGCACATCAGCTTTAAAAGGATCACCGGTCCATTCAATATAATTACCGGCATCAGGTAATAGTATAAATGGCTTACGCACGATCGACTGGAAATTAAAATCGTAACTCCCATTTTCAATATTATACCGGCCCCGGATAGAAAGTGGTTCCGTAGATCCTGCCCTGATGATTAGCCTTCCATTGCCTACCGCTTTGATCACATCCCCGGTCAGCTCATCAAGAATCACATCAATCGCTACCTTATTCGTTGCCGTAATATCAAGGTCCACATTCAGGTTAAAGTTATTGTTCTGCTTCACCTTCGCCATTTCCGTACCGTATTTGCGGAAAACGATAAAATCTGCCGTACCGCTTTCGCGGTTTACAGAATTCGGAATGAAAATATGTGAACTGTCGTTCGATGTGGCAACAATCGTCATCCGGCAATCCGTTTCAGGACCCTTGAACCGTAAGCTGGCTTTTCCAATGGCTTTCCCATAGAACTGCTGGTTATCCGTTGCCTTTGTATCGATCATCAACAATTTGTTGGTGGTCAGATCAAGATCAAAGTCGAGGTTCCTGAATCCTTTCTCTTTCAGCTTGCCACTGATGGTCCCCGTATTTTTATATTTGTCGTGTATGTTGAACCTGCCAAAATCAATCCCATCTTCTTCAAAATTGATATCGGCAGAATCGATGGTATAATATACCTGGGTATAGTTCACTTTCATACCCGCTTTCCGGAGTTTGATCTTGCCCAGCAGATCCGGCGCATTCAGATCGCCACTGATCTTAAGGTTTCCGCTGGCCTGCCCTTTAATATCCGTGAAAATATCAGAAAGGAATTTGTGGAGGATATCGATCTTGGAATCTTCTAAAACGAGATCCGTATTAAAAGAAGTACCTGTTGAATCCTTCACATTATAGCTGCCGTTGGCCGTGAAATGATATCCCGGGTTGGGAGATTGAATGGTGAAAGGGATAGCCCCTGTTTTACTGTCATAACCGGCTTTGATATTTACCAACCCGATCGAGTCGTCATCTAAACGGAATTGTTCCGCTTTCAGATCTGCAGAGGCACTGAACTGACCGAAAAAATCATGCATCACAATATTTCCACTGGTAACACCTTCCAGCCTGGGGTTTTTAAAGAAAAGCGAAGTGATATCTCCCAATATCACATTCTTTAATTTTACCACCAGTTTGTTGGTATTGCCGCCGTCCTCCTCCTCTGTAACCACGCTTATTTCCTGGAACCCCTGTGAAAATTTTACATTCTGCGCCTGTACAAAATTTTTATGTATAGAGATCTCTCCCGATTTTTCAATGCCCCATTTCTTTTCGTTCAGCACAAAAGAAGAGGGCCTGAACTGTATCCGCACACCATCTGATAACGTATACACATCAGCTTGCAGGTCAGCGTCATTCAATGTATAATCCGCACTTGTTCTGATAGAAACTACAGAGTGGTCATTGTATGATGTGATATTGAGTTTGGTATTGGGAAAGCGGAGACTGTCGCTTGGCTGTATACTGCTGATGGTGCCATTCACAGACAAGGTATCCTTATTTCCTTTGCCAAAAATATCAAGACCGGTAAAACTCATATTATTCAGTTTCCCAAAAGGGATCCGTGCACTAAGACCCAGTATATTATTGCGTGTATCTACCGAACCGGTAATGATGGCATTATTAAACCCCGACATTTTTTTATTAAACAACTGCAGGTACGGTTCAATATTGTCATTTGTATTTACAATAAATGAAAACTGCTGATTTTGCGGAATCGCTTTGGGCGGGTCTATATACGTTGGATAATAATGATTCAGGAAACCCTGGAAGCTTGCCGGGAGATCTATGATACTAAATTTTCCGAGTATCGTACCGTTAAATTCATTGCTGCTCACATGCAGTAGTTTGATAGAATCCACTTTACTTGATGTGAGGGTTAATGAATCGAAACTCAGGTTAGTATAACCGTCTTTGATATTTGCATTTAAGAACTTAGCTGTTCCCGAGAAATTATCGATATTGGTTGCGGTAAAATTCAGATCCAACAAACCGGTTACTTCTACCGGGCTCTCCATGAGGTTGAGCGCTTTGAGGTTGGTATGTACCAGGTCTCCCACCACGTTGAAACGCGGAAGATTACCGGTAAAGTCTATTTCTACGGTACTGGTAAGATCTAAATTGGGGTCATCGATCTTTATCTCGCCATTAAAATACCTCCGTTGAAAAGTTCCGTTGGTAACAATATCAGAATATTTATAATGATTGTATTCAAGAGAAGAGATCTTTCCTTCCAGGGTGGTTTTCAATTTGTCTATATTGAAACTACTGCCCATGATCTTACCTTTAAAATCCACGAGGCCAAGACTTGTATCACCCAAAAATTTACCGATATTGAAACGCACCGTTTCGATGGCGCCTGTATAAACAGGATCTCCCTTGCGGGGTAACTGCAAACTGATATTAGTTACCATCCCGCCCAACTGAGTGCTGAAAGTACCGGTTGTAATAAAATCATTGATGGTGCCATCAAAATTTCCCCTGTAAAAGATGGTGCCCAGCGCAGACAGGTTAGGAGAGTTTACGCCTTTTACCGAAGGAATAAATATTCCGAGGTCGTAATAATTCGTTTTCAATGTACCGTTTGTTAGGTGGATCTTTGTCTTGTCTATATCCGGTAATCCTTTCATGCTTAAGGTTCCGCTGATATAAGAAGTTGCCCCCGAACCCGCTTTCAGATTAGTGACCACGAAATCCTCTACTGTTCCCAGGAAATGCCCGCTTAGGGTAACTTCTTTTTTCCAGGTTTTTAAGTCAGGCGCAAAATAAGCGATATCATCACTGTTCACTTTTGCATCTTTGAAATAAGCATTCATGATAACATGGCTGTCATATTTACCAAAGTCCTTATTAAAATCTTTGAATTGCATGGCGTAGTAATTCGTGAGCCTGCTCTTAGATGTCTGCAGGTCAAGCTTTGCCAGTTCCATGATCTGCGGTGTGAATTTAAAATCGGCTTTTAATTTTTTAAGTTCCAGCCCGCAACGGTCCTTAAGGGAAAGATTAATTTTTGCCCTGAGCGTATCTTTTACAAAGGAAACCTGTGCAAGGGTACCGTTGAGTTTGGTCATCTGGATATGCGCTCCGTCAAAATGAGTCGACGGCTCATCTGTATCGCTGTCTAAAAAAAGAGCGCTGTTATTGATCTTCACACTGGCCACCTGTAAGTTCATGTTCCCCGGATTGAGGTACATGCCCGTGTCTTTTGGCAAGGCTTTGTGTTCAGCAACAACTTTGGGTCTGCGTGCCGCAAAATTTTGTATCCGCACCAGCGTTTCATCTAATACAATGCTGTTTACCTGGAACGATGATCTTGCCAGGTCGATATTTTCTGCGTCCAGCAACAGGCTGCCGATATTCACATTGATCCGCTCGCCGCGCCATTCATCGTTCTTTACAAAGTGTATATTTTTAAGATCCAGTTTTTTGAGGTTCAGTTCAATACTTCCTTTTTTATTTTTAGATGGGGTAGGACTTGCAAAATAGTCTACAATAAATCCATAGTTCCAGGTAGAATCTTTCCGGTGCAACTTGATCACCGCATTTTCCAGGCCTATAAATTTTAATTCAGCTTTGTCTTTCAGAAAAAACCAGTCAGTGATCCTTACTTTTAATTGCTGCGCATAAAGGATCGTATCTTTTTGCCTGTCGCGCACGATCGCGCCTTCCAGGTTCAGCCGGTTAAAAAGAGAAAAACTTACTTTATTGATATTAACCTCGGTATTCAGTGCGGCCGAAAGCTTTGAAACGGAGATACGCAACAGCCAGTTCTGAACAAAATCAGTTTGAATGGCAATAAAAGCCAGTAAAATGATAGCGAGAAGCACAAAAAAGGTTCTGCGTAATATTTTCAGGAAACGCTTCAGAAGGTTCTGGGTTTGAATGGTAAAAATACGTATTCGTGGCTTTAGGGCAAATACAATACCAAACCCTTAAAAGGATGGCTTAAGAACATTTTTTTTAAAAAAATAACAAACGATTAGTCAGGATATCTTTCATCAGACTTCGGCCATCTCATGTAGGTATTGCTTTTCTTCCTTGAAAGCGGTCCTTGGTTTTAAACCAAGCAGTTGGAACATGGCATTGTCGTCATCAAAACTTGGATTGGGTGTCGTTAACAGTTTGTCCCCTGCAAAAATAGAGTTGGCCCCCGCCATAAAGCACAGCGCCTGTTCTGCAATACTCATATCCGCTCTTCCCGCACTTAACCTGACCATGGTACCCGGCATCAGTATCCTTGCTGTAGCAATCATGCGTACCATATCCCATATATCCACCTTAGTATTATTTTCCAGCGGTGTTCCGGCTATCGGTACCAATGCATTAATCGGTACGCTTTCCGGATGTTGGGGCATAGTGGCAAGCGTATGGAGCATTTTTATCCTGTCGTCATGTGTTTCTCCCAAACCAATAATACCGCCGCAGCAAACCGTAACACCAGCCTTGCGTACATTATCAAGGGTCTGTAAACGGTCGTCATAAGTACGTGTGGTTATGATCTCGCTGTAATGTTCTTTACTCGTATCCAGGTTATGGTTATAGGCATATAAACCTGCATCCGCAAGTTTTTGTGCCTGGCCTTCTGTAAGCATCCCTAAGGTGCAACATACTTCCATGCCCATTTCATTTACTCCCTTCACCATATCCAGTACACGGTCAAAATCGCGGTTATCCCTTACTTCTCTCCATGCAGCGCCCATACAGAAACGGGTACTGCCGGCATCTTTTGCTTTTTGTGCATAAGAAAGCACGGTTTCTTTGGTAAGAAGGGCCTGTACGTCCACACCGGTACTGTACCGCG
>JANXRX010000098.1 GCA_025352905.1 Bacteroidota bacterium
CCGGGCGCAGAGAACTTACCCTGCGCATGGCACAGCGATTAAAAGATTTCCTCCAGTTGCCCTCTGATGTATTTATGCATCACACAGTATAACCATGAATCAATGACGGTTCCTTAGATTTGGGTGCGACGTAGCAAAGAAAATCGGGCATTAGCCCTGCCAAAAATTAAATGTAAAAGGCAAATCTGGTCTCGGATTAGACTATCTCCGCATATCTCCCGAACACGTACTCTGCGGTTGCTCAATAACGAACAAAACGCACAAGTGAGTGACACAACCAAAGCTTAACAGAGATACAAAAGCCGGTAATAAACCACTCAACAATATATTCTTTATCTTCTCCTCTCTTTTTTTAAATTACGGTATTTCCAAAAAATACCAAATCCTCAAATTCTAAATAGATGCGCGCCCTTATCATATTATTCCTTATCACTACCGCTTTCATACAGGTATCTCATCCAAAAGACAATTACCAACTCGTTTGGTCAGACGAGTTTACCAATGAGGGCCCACCCGATAGCGCTAACTGGAACTATGAAAAAGGCTTTGTGCGCAATAATGAGCTCCAATATTACCAGCCGCAGAATGCCTGGTGCGAAAAGGGGTTCCTTATTATTGAGGCAAGAAAAGAAGAAAAACCCAACCCCGGTTTTATAGAAGGCAGCGCCGACTGGCGCAAGAAAAGATCCATGATCAGTTATACCTCGGCCTGTCTCCGCTCAATGGGTAAGCAGAGCTGGGAATACGGTCGTTTTGAAATGCGGGCAAGGATAGATATCAGTCCGGGCATGTGGCCCGCCTGGTGGACACTCGGTAATGGCAGGGGCTGGCCGGGTAACGGCGAAATTGATATTATGGAATTCTACCGGGGCAAATTATTGGCCAATATTGCCTGCCTCGGCCCCAACAGGAAAGCCGAATGGTTCAGTAATACTTTTCCCACCGATTCGCTGGGCGGAGAAGCCTGGTCGAAACAGTTCCATGTGTGGCGGATGGACTGGACCAAAGAATTTATTGCACTATATATTGATGACCACTTGCTGAATAAAGTGGCGCTGACGTCTCTTGTAAATAAAGATGGCAGCGGTTTCGAACCTTTTAAGCAGCCGCACTATATGCTCCTGAACCTCGCCATCGGCGGCGATAACGGTGGCGACCCTGAGAAAACCTCATTTCCACGGAGGTTTGAAGTGGATTATGTGCGGGTGTATCAGGAACGGTAAATGTATACAACCCTCTAAAGCGGCGCGGGTTCTTTCTTTTGTAATTATCTTTAAGAACCAACTATTCATATGATCCGCACCATTACAAAAATAAGCATCGGTTTTTGTTGCCTGTTTACGATTGCCTTTGCCCAGGCTAAGAAAGCAAAAGATTTTCACCAATGGGCAGCAACTCCACCGATGGGATGGAATAGCTGGGATTGTTACGGCCCCACGGTTACCGAAGCGGAGGTAAGGGCCAATGCCGATTATATGAGCAAATACCTCGCAAGCGCCGGCTGGGAATATATAGTTGTGGATATACGCTGGTATGTGGCTAATGATAAAGCGCATGGCTATAATGAAAAGGATCCTGTTTTTAATATCGATGATTACGGAAGATTCTTACCCGCGGTAGAAAGATTTCCCTCGGCTGCCGGTGGCAAAGGGTTTGGCCCGCTGGCACAATATATTCACCAGAAAGGACTCAAATTCGGGATACATATGATGCGGGGCGTGCCGGTAGTTGCTGTGAAACGCCATTTGCCGGTGCTGAATACAAACGTTACAGCGGCCGAAATATATAGCGATCAGGGCCAATGCCCATGGCTCAAAGATATGTACACGGTTGTTGCCGGAAAGCAGGGCGCACAGGCGTATTACAATTCGCTTTTTCAACTATACGCATCATGGGGTGTAGATTTTGTGAAAGTGGATGATCTTTCCCGGCCTTATCATACAGAAGAAGTGGAGATGATTCGAAAAG
This sequence comes from Bacteroidota bacterium, assembly GCA_025352905.1. GTDB lineage: Bacteria > Bacteroidota > Bacteroidia > Chitinophagales > Chitinophagaceae > Sediminibacterium. The sequence goes on from JANXRX010000098.1 coordinate 1,969, forward strand.
CGATTGATCGCACCGGTCGCAGGATCCTGTTAAGCACTTCACCCGGCGAAACACCTTTGGCCAATGCACCGCATGTGCAGGCGAACGCGAATATGTGGCGCACGGTAGACGATTTCTGGGATAACTGGAAACACCTGAAAGATCATTTCGAAGTGTTCAGACGCTGGAACCCATACCGGCAAACCGGCGCCTGGCCCGATGGCGATATGCTGCCGCTGGGCCATATCGGTATCCGTGCAGAAAGAGGGGATGACCGTACAACAAAATTTACCCCTGATGAACAATATACCTTGCTTACTTTATGGACCATCTTCCGTTCTCCGCTAATGTTTGGTGGGGACCTGCCCACTACTGATGCCTTCACCTTATCACTGATCACCAATAAAAGAGTGTTGCAGGTGCTTACAAAAAGCGCGCATAACCGGGAACTGTTCCATACCGATAAAACCGTTGCCTGGACGGCCGATGATCCGGAAACCGGCGACAAATATCTCGCCCTCTTCAATATTGCCGACCCTGATAAAACCAATCCCTCAGAAACCATGCCCGCCGATTCAGCAAAAATTTCCGTTACATGGGATCAACTCGGCATAAAAGGCCACTATTCCGTAAGAGATCTCTGGTCAGGAAAAAACCTCGGAATCGCCACCAATGAATTTTCAGTATACATAAAAAAACACGGAGCAGGATTATTTAAGATAAAAAAAGCGTGACGGTCCCCACCCCCCCCAGCCCCAACCTTCCCAGCCCCAACCTTCAGGTTGGGGGGGAAAGAGATATTTTTATTTGGCGATCAGCGACCAGTGCGCGTTATGTAATTTCCATCCCCCGGAGGTTTTCCGTGCAGTGCCTGTAAAATAACCGGCAATCGGGAGATCCTTGCCGCTGATATCAGTTATCACCTCCGTAAAATTTGCGCCGATACTTGCAAGCGTTACTGAGAGCGGTTCCACCTGCAGATCAGACCACCGAAGATCAATACTCCGGACATTTTTTACCAGTACCTGTTTAATGAATTGTTTGGCTGAATCGATATTGGGGAAAATCAATCTTCCACCCGAAGCCATCCAGAAACCGGGAGCATCCTCAAAATGATCAAGCCAGGCGATAGGTCCGCGCTCAGTGATATCTTTGGCTACCGCCATCGCCATGGCCGTTACACTGTCTTTCACGGTGAGACTGTCTTTTGCAAAAGAAGCTGAGCTGGCGGGAATAGTAGCCACAGGCTCTTTGCACGAGGCAACAATCAAAAGATACATACCTATCAAAAGCGCATACCTCTTAGACTGACTGTAAAAACGGAGTATATTCATCCCCCCAACTTAAAAAAGACCCCCCCACAATCCAAATGAATCCTTGCCCCAGCCTGAAGGTTGGGGCAAGGGTGGCTTATCCCTTGCCCCTTCCTTATTATTCCTTATTTTGAGGCCACAAAACGATCCTGCCATGAAGAAAACGTTTAGCCTGGTTTCCGCCATGCTTTTGTTATCCATTAGTGCTTTCACGCAACTCTCCATTACACACCTCCTTACAGAAAATCAAAAGAATCCCCTTGGGTTAGATATTGCGGCTCCGCGGTTCAGCTGGCAACTATCGGGCGATCAAAGAAATATTATTCAAACTGCTTATGAAATAAAAGTGTTTGCTCCTGAAAAAGGAAAAACGCCTGTATGGAGTTCAGGTAAGATACTATCCGACCGGTCGGTATTTATATCTTATGGAGGAGCTGCTTTGCAAAGCGGGAAAAAATATAAATGGCAGGTGCAGGTTTGGGATAAAGCGGGTAATGCATCCGCTAAAAGCGATACGGCTTTTTTTGAAATGGCGCTGCTGAATACGGGCGACTGGTCGGCCAAATGGATCGAACCCGGTTATACAGAAGACAGTGTACTGCGCCCAAGCCCTTTGTTCCGCAAACAATTCACAACTACTAAAAAGATCCTGTCTGCAAGGGCCTATATTACCGCACATGGTTTGTATGAAGCGCAGATCAATGGTGAGCGGATCAGTGATGCTTATTTTACACCGGGCTGGACCGCTTATGGCAGCCGACTGCAATACCAGGTGTATGATGTTACTTCTATGCTCGCAAAAGGAAATAATGTGATCGGCGTAACGTTGGGAAACGGCTGGTACCGCGGCCTGATCGGGTTCACAAACCAGCATGATGTATATGGAAAAGACATAGCGCTTCTTTTACAGTTGGAGATCAGGTATACAGATGGAACAACAGAGAGGGTAGTAAGCGATGAAAGCTGGCGGTCAGCTACCGGCGCTATCCGTTATGCCGAGATCTATAACGGCGAAACGATAGATGCAAGGGAAGATAAAAAAGGATGGACACTACCCGGGTATAATGATGCAAACTGGAGCGGGGTAAAAGTAGCGGCTCATCCCATGAATATATTAACGGCCACATATAATGAGCCGGTTAAAAAGAAAGAGAGCTTTCCGCCGATCAGGATATTTAAAACACCTAAGGGCGAACAGGTAATTGATTTCGGGCAGAACCTGGTAGGGTGGGTAAAAATAAAAGTAAAAGGAAATGCAGGCGATAAGATCGTTGTTTCTCATGCGGAAGTGCTGGAAAAATCGGGTAATTTTTATACCACCAACCTGCGTGCAGCCAAAGCACAGGATACCTATATATTAAAGGGAGGCGAAGAAGAGATCTTTGAACCGCATTTTACCTGGCATGGGTTCCAGTATATCCGGCTCGAAGGTTACCCGGGTGAATTGAAGCCGGAAAATTTTACAGCGGTGGCATTGTATTCTGATATGGCCACCACCGGCAGTTTCAGTTCATCGAATGCATTGGTGAACCAATTACAGCATAATATTCAATGGGGACAGAAAGGCAATTTTATTGATGTGCCCACCGATTGCCCGCAAAGAGATGAGCGGCTTGGTTGGACGGGCGATGCACAGGTATTTTCACGTACCGCCGCGTTCAATATGAACGTAAACAACTTCTTTTCAAAATGGCTGAAAGATGTGGCTGCTGACCAGTTACCCAATGGCAGTATACCGCATGTGATACCGAATGTGCTCGGTAAAACGGCTGCAGGTTCTGCAGGATGGGCCGATGTGGCCAATATTATTCCATGGAACATGTACCTCGCTTATGGCGATAAAAAGATCCTCGAGAACCAGTACCCGAGCATGAAAGCCTGGGTGGGTTATATACAGGGTGTAAGCAAAGGCAATTTATGGAACAGCGGTGCGCATTTTGGCGACTGGCTTTTTTACCGCCCCGATGATGATAACGATGGCAGATCGGCTGTCACAGATAAATACCTGATAGCACAATGTTTTTATGCCAATTCAACCCAGTTACTCATCAATGCGGCAAAGGTTTTAGGAAAAGAGGAAGATGTGGCCATGTATACGATGTTGTTACAGAAGATCAAGGATGCGTATGTAAAGGAATACCTCACGCCCAATGGCCGGTTGGTATCGGGCACACAAACAGCGTATGTGCTGAGCCTGAATTTTGATATGCTGCCCGAATCGCTGCGCACACAGGCGGCGCAAAGACTGGCAGAGAATATTAAAAATTATGGTAACCATCTCACTACCGGTTTCCTGGGCACACCGTATCTCTGCCATGTACTAACGCGTTATGGATATACGGATCTTGCGTATACTTTATTATTACAGGAAAAATATCCTTCCTGGTTATATCCTGTAAAAATGGGCGCTACCACTATCTGGGAAAGATGGGACGGGATCAAACCCGATGGTTCTTTCCAGGTACCTACCATGAATTCATACAACCACTATTCTTATGGGGCCATTGGCGACTGGATGTACCGCGTGATGGTGGGACTGGATACCTACGAAGACGGGCCGGGTTATAAGCATATAAAAATTCAACCGCATATCGGCGGCGGTTTTACAGATGCTTCGGCAAGTCTGCAAACCTATTATGGAAAATTGAGTAATAGCTGGAAGATAGAGAACGGTACACTGCTGATGGATATGGTGATTCCTGCCAATACCAAGGCAACCATCTACCTACCCGCCGCCAGCGCCGACGGTATTACCGAGGGTGGAGTAGCATTAGCATCCTCAAAAGATATACAGGTCGTAAGAACCGAAGAAGGATACGTAGTGGTTACCGCAGGTTCAGGCTCTTATCATTTCGCAATGGCAAAAAAATAGAGGATGAAAAAAATAGGGTTACTGTTTTTATTGTCAGTCACCACGGCCCTGCACGCGCAGGATCTGAAAGAGATCAATCCATCCCTGTTAAGCGGCGCATGGTCCGCATCATGGATCACCTGCCCGGGTATTGCGCAGCGCGAATATGGCGTATATCATTTTCGTAAAAAACTGGAACTCGCCAGCAGGCCCACAAAATTTGTGGTGCATGTAAGCGCGGATAACCGTTACCGGCTGTTTGTGAATGGCAAAGTTGTTTGCAGCGGTCCGGCGCGCGGCGACCTGTATAACTGGTATTTTGAAACCGTGGATCTGGCCCCTTACCTGCAAAAAGGAACCAATACAATCGCTGCCCTGGTTTGGAACATGGGTGTATATGCACCTGTTGCACAGATAACCAACCAGACTGCTTTTGTATTACAGGGTAATGGAGAAGAAGAAAAAAGTATCAACACCGGCGAAAGCTGGAAAGTATACACCGATCTTTCGTACACACCCTGCTCAACAGATAATGGGGCACGCTTACATACTTATATGGTAACCGGCCCGGGCGATCAGGTGGATGCATCAAAATATCCCTGGGGATGGGAGCAGGAAGCGTATACTGATGCCGGCTGGCAAACAGCCAAACGCATCGCCAACCCTGTTCCTTCAGGGTATGGCTCGGATAACTTATGGACCTTACAACCGAGGAATATTCCGCAGATGCGCGAGAAAATGCAACGCATACCTGTTGTAAGAAGAACAACAGGTATCACAGCGGCCAGCGATTTTTTAAAAGGAGATCAACGGTTGGTCATACCGGCAGACACAACGGTTAGTATACTGCTCGATCAAACATTTAACACCGTAGCTTATCCCGAATTGATTGTTAGCCAGGGCAAAGGCGCGACCATTAAAATGACTTATGCAGAAGCCCTGTTTGCAAAAAATGGCCAGAAGGGAAACCGTAACAATATTGACGAAAAAAACATTATTGGCAATTACGATATTTTTATGCCAGATGGGGGCAACCAAAGAACGTTCCGCCCACTCTGGGTGCGTACTTACCGTTACCTGCAACTGGATATCACCACGCATGGCCAGCCATTGGTAATCGATGACCTCTATGGTTGGGCAACAGGTTATCCCTTCACCGTGAAAGCTTCTTTCACCAGCAATGATGCCTCGCTTCAGCAAATATGGGATATCGGCTGGCGAACGGCGCAGTTATGCGCAGGCGAAACTTATTTCGATTGCCCGTATTACGAGCAGTTGCAGTATGAAGGAGATACACGGATCCAGTCGCTCATCTCTTTATATGTAACCGGCGACGACCGTTTAATGCGCAAGGCGATACTGGATTTTTATCATTCAAGGGTACCTGAAGGGTTAACACAGGGCCGCTACCCAAGCAGCCGCTTACAGGTGATTCCGCCTTTTTCTTTGTTCTGGGTTTCGATGGTTTATGATTACTGGATGCATGCAAAAGATCAACAATTCGTTGCTGATTTTTTAGTGCCTGTGACGGGTGTACTGGATTGGTTTGAAAAAAAGATAGACCCATCCAAACAAATGCTTGGCCCGATGAAGTGGTGGAGTTTTGTTGACTGGAACCATGCGTTCCCGGGCGGCACACCCGATGGCGCAGAAAAAGGAAACTCGTCTATTGTTACCCTGCAGTATGTAAATACACTGCAACAGGCGGCTGAGCTGTTTGCTTTCTTCGGCAAAACAAATGAAGCGGCGCATTACAGGCAATTGGCGGCAACACTAAGTAAGAACACCTACCTGCAATGTTTTGATACAAAAAAAGGAGTGATGGCCAATACGCCGCTGAAAAATACTTTCAGCCAACACGCAGGCATTATGGGTATTCTCAGCGGAGCCGTACCTGCGGCAGATATGAAAAACGTGATGCAAAAAATATTATATGACACTTCACTAAGCCAGGCAACTTTTTATTACCGTTTCTACCTGAACCGGGCACTGAAAAAAGCGGGTATGGCCGATATGTATTATTCGCAGCTGGCCCCATGGCGGGGAATGATAGAGAACGGCCTCACCACTTTCGCAGAGAATCCCGATCCTACGCGTTCAGATTGTCATGCATGGAGTTCAAGCCCTAACTATGATTTCTTTGCCACCATTTGTGGAATCGTTCCTTCAGCGCCCGGCTTTTCTTCCGTTCGGATAGAACCCGCATTAGGGGAACTGAAACAGGTA
>JANXRX010000130.1 GCA_025352905.1 Bacteroidota bacterium
TCACTTGAGATCCTTACCGACTCTATTAAATATATTTATGAATTTAATTTGGAAGAGCCGAGGCTAAGGGATACACTCGTAAAATACGGGATGCCGGTTAAAGATATTCTCGGGCTGGCCACACAAATGCGTTCGATACAATGTATCTGGATCAATAACCTGGACTATTACTCCAATGGCCAAAAGCAGTCGCTGGTCTTTATGTCTATCAGGCACTCCGCTTTTCATCTGCCCTTTACCTATGAAAAGTATTATGTTCTTACTTTTTATTCGCAACCCCAGTACTACGACAGCAATGGCCTCCTCCTTGAGCGCCGACGCCTCAATAAACTCCGCCGCATCAACGATGAGGTCTTCCGCAGGATCAATGATAAGGTATGTTATACTGTTTCAGAAAGATTCAGGTGACAACTTAGGGTTTGGAGTTTGGAGTTTGGGTTTGGGGTTGCTGCTGATATAAAACCAAGCCTGAAAAATGAAAACTCCAAACCCCAAACCGCCCTTATATACATATGAGGATAACTAACCCCGGCATAAAAATTTCAGTGTTTGTATCTTTGAACCGATATAATCGTGTACACTATGAATCCAATGAAATTAACGCTGCGGGCGGGGATGGGCCTGTTAACGCTTGCCTTGCTGGTTGCCTGTAACAACGGTACTGATACTAAAAAAGGAGCGGATACGGTAAAAGCAGTCGCCAAACCGATGCCTGGCTCGCCTATCAAATACGATAGTTCAAAAAGATACATCTTTCTTACCTGGGATGATTCGCCCCAGCCACCCGGAACAGTTAACTGTAAAGCGGTTTTCCAGTCGGAAGACGTAAAAGCCACTTTTTTCTCAGTTGGTTTTAACCAGGTAGGGCCCTGGAAAAAACGACTGATCGATTCTATCCGTAATGGCTACCCGCGGTTTTTACTCGCCAACCATAGCTTTAGCCATGGCTTTAATGATAAATACAGCCGGTTCTACTCAGCTTCGATGACAGATAGCGCCCTGCAGGATTTTTTGCGGAATGAGAGAGAATTGCAGATCCCTGTTAAGATCATCCGCCTGCCAGGCAATAATACCTGGGCGTCTAACGGGGAGATCCACGGGCAGCTGGCAAAGAACCCGCTGGTGGTGGCGCTTGATTCGCTTGGCTACAAGATCATTGGCTGGGACCTGGAATGGGGTCAGCAGAATAAAATGAAGGCGCCAAAAGAGAGCGCCGTGGAAATGGCAAAAAGAGTGACCCAGAAATTGGATGATGGAAACACCAACCAGCAGAATGCGATCGTGATCCTTTCGCACGACCGGTTGTTTGAAAAGAAACAGTTTGCCGATTCTTTGGTAAAGTTCATCTCCCTTTTGAAGGAAGACAAAAGAAATGTATTTGAAACGATCGATCACTATCCATCTGTCCAGAATCCTAAAAAATAAACAGGTACTACTATATATAGTATCCGGAAAGCCGTTTTTTTCAGAAAAACGGCTTTTTTATGCGTCATATCATCCATTTAATACATGGAGTTCAAAAAACTTACCGGTTCTGAGAGCCGTTTTACCGTGAGCCATCACCGCTTGTCCGAAAGCGGACACTTGTGTCAGTTCATTCATCCAAGGGAAACGGCATTATGATTTCTTTAAGAAATCTGCTGAAACCCTTGCTGGTATTGCGTTTTACATGCCGCCCAGATTTCATTAACATTTCCGTTAACACCGTTCATACAATCAGGGGGCAGGGGGATGTAACTAATCACAATGCGCTGCGTCTACTTATTATTCGTTTCTACTTTTGATCTATCAAATCGAAACAAACAAAACCAAATATTTTTTTAAAAAAATTAAAACCAACCAAAATGAAAAAATTATTTATCGCAGGTTTATTCGCCTTGGCCCTTGTAACAAGCGCTTTCGCATCTCCAAACAGTGTTAACAAAAAAGCGGCTGAGCATTTCTCCCTTTCTTTTTCAAAAGCAAAAAGTGTAAGCTGGAACACCAACGACATGTTTGAAAAAGTAAGCTTCCAGTTAGACAATGAGAAAGTAAATGCTTTCTATGATACTTATGGCGAATTGCTGGGTATGAGCAGGACGATGGCCTTCGACAAATTACCAAAAGCCGCTCTTGAGACCATTACTACCAAATACACTTTTCCTGATTTCAAACTAACGGATTGTATCGCATTCACCACTAACTACGATGAGACAAATTATTATGTTTCTTTTGATAAGACCAATGAAACCCTGATATTGGAGATCAATAAGGCAGGCAAAATAAGTGTGCTGTCCAGAACAAAGAAATAATATCCTCCTTCTATATGTAAGCAAGCCGCATTCTTTATGAGTGCGGCTTGCTTATTTTAGTACAGGTCATTTGTCATTGCCGGTATCCGCTTACCAATGGCCTAATGACTTTTATGACGGAAAACTGATCTTCCCCATTGTAACAGAAGGTATATTCTTAGTCCCATCACCAATAGATGTTTGTCCGCCCGCTACGCATTCGTTGGCCAATACGGCAAAGAGCAGGGCCTCTTTTGCATCGGGGTTGATCGAAAGACTATCCGTTGTATAGAATGAGTAACCGGGTAGCAGACCGCGTATATGTTCCATCAGTAAAGTGTTATGCATTCCACCTCCACTGGTGTACAGGGTAAATATCTTCTGGCTATCGAGTGTCCTCTGTATAGCTGATGTAATCGTAACCGCACTGAAACGGTTTAGGGTAGCCATTACATCATGGTGCGTTAATTGAGTGAGGCCGGCTTTTATACAAGCGTTTTCTATGTAATCAAGGTTGAACAGTTCAGGGCCGGTGGTTTTCGGAAAGCCTTTATCAAAAAAAGGATGGTCAAGTAACGCCGTTAATAATCCTTCATTAACCTTCCCCTGCTTTGCTATGGCCGAATCCTTATCATATGCCAGTTGAAAATGGCGCTGTGCATATGCGTCCATCAAAGTATTACCCGGGCCGGTATCGCTGCTGAAGATCTTAGCCGCATCAAGGCTGCCGGGCAGGTAGGTAAAATTGGCGATGCCCCCGATATTGAGCATGATCCGGTCTTCTCCTTTCTTACTGAAAATAAAATAATCGCCATACACCGCCAAAGGCGCGCCCTCCCCGCCTGCCGCCACATGCTTTTGCCTGAAATCGCTGAGTGTGATAATACCGGTAGTCACTGCCAGGTGATCGCCGTCACCTATCTGCAGGGTGGCATTACCAAACCTATCGGGTGCCCGCAGCATTTTAGGGGTGTGGTAGATGCTTTGTCCGTGACTGGCCACGAGGTCGATATCGTTGGGAGATCTTTTCCATTTTGCCAGGCATTCCAATATCATTTGACCATGCTGTTGCGCCACCCAGCCATTGAGCAGGCATACTTTTTCAAGATCAACTGATCTTTTCGAAAAAACGGAACGGATCTCTTCCTTAAAAAGATCGCCGTAGGCAATAGTTTCAAAAGCAAGTATTTTCACCTGTGTGGCAGGTCCGCTTCCGGAAATACTGCATAGAGCGATATCGAGTCCGTCGAGCGATGTTCCACTCATCAACCCGATGATCAGCCGGCTGCTTTTTGCGCCGATGGTATATAGTTTTTCCAGATTTTTGTTCATTTTTGCGTCTTTATATGGGTTTATTTTTTAAAATTGCAACAATTTGCGGCTTTTATTTTGTTTTCTGAAAGAAATTGCAGTATTTTCAGGATAACTAATTGCGTCTGCATGCTAAAAAAGGAACGCCAGGCATATATTTTAAGACAGGTAAGCCTGCATAACAGCGTGCTTTCCACCGATCTGAGTACGGAGATCAATGTATCGGAGGATACCATCCGCCGCGACCTGAATGAGCTGGCAGAAACAGGCAAAGTGATCAAGGTACATGGCGGTGCGCTTTCCAAGTCATTTAACAGTTTTTATCTCCGCACTGATGTTTACAATATAGATAATAAAAAAATAGTGGCCGAAAAAGCGGTGTCGCTGATCAAGGATGGCATGTTTGTTTTAACCAGTGGTGGAACAACGATCATTGAGCTGGCACGTTTATTACCGAGTTCTTTAAAAGCAACTTTTTTAACAGGCAGCATTCCCGCGGCTTACGAATATTCGCAGCATCCGAATATAGAAGTCATTTTTATTGGAGATAAGATCGCGAAAAAATCGCAGATCGCCGTGGGTGGCGAAGCGATTTCGAAAATCAAAGCCATTAAGGCGGACCTATGCTTTTTAGGAATCAACGCAATTGATCCGGAGCAGGGCGTAACGGATAATGACTGGGATATCGTTGAAGTTAAAAAAGCGATGATCGAAGCATCAAACCAAACAGTTGTGTTATCCATATCAGAGAAGCTGAATACACACCAACGCATCAGGATCTGCGGATTAAATGATATTGATATTTTAATAACTGAATTAGACAGTACTGACAAGCTATTAGCACCTTTTATGCAGACAGGCTTAACCATTTTATAATTTTTCACCACCAAAACAAACGCTATGAACATTGTCATTAACAAAGGGCATCGTAAATGGAAAAGTTTCTGTTTACTCCTGGCCATTAATATGCTGACTGCCTTTACATTCGGGCAGGTGCGTATTACCGGGAAGATAAGCAGCCCTTCAGGCGCTTCAACAGAATCTGTTTCCGTAACCGTTAAAGGCACCAAATATGGTGGCCTCGCGGATATTTCGGGTAATTATGGATTTACCGCTCCGCTTACGGCGGGGAAATACACATTGGTATTTTCGGGTGTCGGTTTCCAGGAACAGCAGGCCGCATTAAATGTTGGCGCTGAAAAAACGTATTCGATTGATGTATTGTTAAGCGACAAAGTATCCAAGCTGGATGAGGTGGTGGTAACCGGCACCTCGCAAGGGACCACACGGCGTCAACTGGGTAGTTATATCAGTTCCGTTAAGGCTGATGAATTAACCAAAGGCGCCACAAGTAATATACTGGCTTCTTTACAGGGTAAAACAGCCGGTGCACAGATCACGCAGAATTCGGGTGACCCGGCGGGTGGTATCAGTGTCAGGCTTAGGGGCATCAGTTCTATTTCTTCTTCTTCTGAACCTTTGTATATTATTGATGGGGTAATCGTTAACAACGGAACCAACCGGGTAACCAATACCTCGGGCAATTATGATGGTAGCAACTTTATAGGCACTGTAGGTCAAAGCAGGCTGGTTGATATCAATCCAAATGATATTGAAAGAGTGGAAGTACTCAACGGCGCCGCCGCTGCCGCTATCTATGGTAGCCGCGCTAATGCGGGTGTTGTACAGATCTTTACCAAAAAAGGTAAATCAGGCGCACCTACTATCAGTTTTTCTACCAGCTATATGGCCAGCAGCATTCGTAAGAAATTGGATGTGAATCGGGCGCCTACTAAATTTGGTGGCCCTACGGATGGTCCGGGTGCCGTTACGCAGGATATCCTTACGCCTGCCTTAACCAGTACTACGGCGGTTACCCGTTACGATTACCAGGATTATATTTTTCGCAATGCGAATGGTACCGATAATAATTTATCCATGAGCGGCGGAACCGATAAGACCAAATATTATATCTCCGCTTCTTATTTCTATAACCAGGGCATCGTTCCCAATACCGATTTTCAACGGTACAGCTTTCGTAGTAACCTTGACCAGGTGATCAACCAATGGGCCAGCATTAGCCTGGGCCTGAATTATATAAACAGCGGCACCAATGAAAAACCAGATGGCAATACGTTCTACTCTCCTATGAACTCAGTGACCATCATCGGAAATTTTCATAATATCTGGCAAAGAGATGCTTTGGGTAATATCCAGGCAGTGGGTGAAAGAGGACGCGCCAACCCGGTATCGGTTATTGAAGACATTAAACAAAGACAATCCACCAACCGTGTGATCGCGAATATAGCGTTGAAATTAAAACCTATGAAACACCTGACGGTGGATTATACCATGGGTATCGATAATTATGCGCAGGTAGGTACTACTTATATTCCTCCCTTTGCGTATAATGTGAATACCGCATTCTTTGGTGGTGGCTCTACACTGGATCCTACACAAAATGGTTATTCCAGTACGGCCAGTAATAATTTCTTCGCGATTAACCATGATCTGAATGCTACCTACAATATCGATATTACTCCAAAGATCAATTCCGTAACGCAGGTTGGTTTTTCACAGCAATATGAAAAAAACAACTATGCTTTATTACAGGGCCGCGGACTGGCCCCATTTGTACAGACCGTAAACGGTGCGAGTACGATCCTTCCGGGTGTTGATGACAGGAGCGAGATCTCTGTTTCGGGCGCATTTGTGCAGCAGAATTTCAAATACCGCAACCAGTTATTCGTGACCGGTGCGGTAAGGGTGGATGGTTCTTCTGTATTTGGGCAGGATCAGCGCAACCAGACCTATTATAAAGCGAGTGGCAGTTATATAATTTCCGGAACCGATTACTGGAGCAAGTTGGGTGTATCTAAATGGTGGGATGTGTTTAAAGCGCGTTTGGCCTATGGTGAAAGTGGAAACTTAACGGGTATCGGGGCTTATTCGAGGTTCAATACCTATAGTTCTTCTTCCTATCTCGGCAGAACGGCTCTCAACTCAAGTTCAACACTTGCCAATGAGAATGTGAAGCCGGAAAGGCAACAGGAAACAGAGTTTGGCCTTGACCTTTCATTCCTCAGCACCCGCCTGGGACTGGTCCGCGGCGACTGGATGCGCAGGATTCGCAGGTAGCATGCAAAAAACCGCAAGCGCTCTTTTGTGCTGCGTTCTCTCGGTTTCTCTGATTTCATTCTTGCCCGCCGCGACGGCCCG
>JANXRX010000135.1 GCA_025352905.1 Bacteroidota bacterium
CGGGAATAATGACTGTTTGGGCGTTGCCGGAAGAAATAACAGATACAACCAATAAGAGGATAAGGAAACGCAGCATTGTTTTGGTTTTAGGTAACCAAACTTAGGAAAAGAAATTTTAAGTGGTTCGCAGAAAATCCCTGAACCAATACCCCGAATCTTTCACAGTGCGGAGCTGTGTCTTAAAATCAACATGGATCAGCCCGAAGCGGGCATCAAAACCTTCGGACCATTCAAAATTGTCGGTAAGTGTCCAGGCAAAATATCCTTTGATATTCACACCTTCTTTGATGGCGCGCAGGGTGGCAGCTATGTATTGCTGGAAATAATCCATTCTTTTTTCATCCATCACACGTCCATTCAGCAGTTCATCTTTGAAAGCTGCCCCGCTTTCGCTGATGATAATCTCTTTTACCCCACCATATAGCCAGAACCGTTTTATCATTCGTTGAAAACTATCCGCATTGATCTCCCAACCCATCGCCGTATACGGTACTTTGCGGGTAGCGGCTTTTACTTCGGAAGCATGCACGTATGGTATCAACGCATTGTATTTTACCGTAGTGGCAAAATAGTTCTGTATGCCGATGAAATCAAAATTGAATTTCATCCGCTCCGTATATTTCCAGGCCTTGTTATGCATATGTATCTTTTCCAGTAACGGAAAGTTCTCTTCCTGCGGATAACCCCTGCCCAGCGCCGGCTCAATAAACAGCCGGTTTAATAAAGCATCGGTTCTCCTGGCTGCGAGTATATCCTCTTCTTTTTGGGTAAACGGCATTACTTCGCTACAGGAAAAACTGGTGCCTATATGCGCTTTCGGAACCAATGAACGTATAATACGGCCGCCCTCTGCCTGGCACAGTGCGGCATTATGTACTGCCGGCAAAAAATTACTCAAGCCCATCTTGCCCGGCGCGTGTTTGCCCAGCATGTATCCCAATGAGGTAAAACCCATCGGCTCGTTCAAGATGATCCAGTTCTTTACTTTGGAACCATATTCCTCAGCGCATACGGTTGCAAAACGAGAGAACCATTTCAGCATCTGGTGACTGGTCCATCCCCCATTTTTTTCCAGCTCCTGCGGCAGGTCCCAATGATATAAAGTAGCAAAAGGGGTTAAGCCCAGCGCCAGGCATTCATCTATCAACCGGTGGTAGAATGCAATGCCTTCTTTATTTACCCGGCCCGTTCCTTCGGGTAACAGGCGGCTCCAGGAAAAGGAAAATCGGAAAACAGAAAACCCCAATGCCTTGGCCAGCATGAGGTCGTCTTTGTAACGGTAATAAAAATCACATGCTTCGTAGGGTTTTGCGCCTCCTTTGATCTTTCCCTGTCTCTTAGAAAAAGTGTCCCAGATAGATAACCCGCGTCCATCTGTATGGTACGCGCCTTCATTTTGTGCAGCGGCCATGGCCACGCCCCATAAAAAACCGGAACCGAATGAACGGGATTGTATCTTTTGATATGGGGGTACGGGCATCTACACAAAAATGCGCATTCGCAACCGGAAAATGATATTAAGCTAAGGTTATATTTCCCTCCCCAGGTTGTGCGTATTGGGTGGCACAGATTTTTCGTACCCTATAATGCTTCCCAAAAAAATAGTTATTAAAATTCAATTAAACGTTTGTTTAATTCAAACATTTGTTTAATTTTGTGTTTTCAATTGCGTGATTATGATCAGTGACAAGAAGGACCATATAATTAATACAGCTATAGAACTCTTTGCTGAAAAGGGTTTTGAAGGCAGTTCCATCCGCGATCTGGCTGCAAAAGCCGATGTGAACGTGGCGATGGTGAACTATTATTTTGGATCGAAAGACAAATTATTTGAAGCAATAGTAGAAAGAAAGGCCATTTTCATGCGGGGTGTACTGGACGAGTTACGGGCCAATTCCACCCTTTCTGAAATTGAAAAGGTAGACCTGATCATAGAAAGCTATGTGAACCGTTTCCTGGCGCAGCCGCTGTTTCATAAAGTTTTGCAGCAGGAACTCCTGGTTTCGCAAAGGGTGAGTATGCACGAGAATGTAATGAGCCTGTTTATAAAAAATACACAGGACGTAGTGGCCATTCTTGAAAAAGGCATGCGTAAAAAAGTATTCCGCAAGGTAGATCCCCAAATGACCTTTGCTTCTATCATTGGTACCATTAACCAGGTGATGCAGTCGAAGACCATGTGCAACCGCCTCCTTAATAAAGATCCGGATTTTGATCCTTATACAGACGAACATTTTAAAAAACGCATGCTTACACATCTCAGACAACTGATACACGCACATTTATTAATCAACAACGACTTATAATCATCAACCAATGGAACAGCAAACGACAGAACAAACTCAGAAGAAATCACCGGTACGTACTATCATCATTGTACTGGTACTCCTGATAGCCGCCTATTTCGGGTATAAAAAAGTGAATTTTGTGCTTACGCATGAGACTACCGACAATGCCCAGATAGAAACACAGATTACTCCGGTACTACCGCGCGTAGCAGGTTACGTAAAGACGATCGTCGTAAAAGACTACGACTCTGTTAAAACAGGGCAACTTGTGGTGGAACTGGACGATGCAGAACTACAGACCCAACTGCTGGAAATGGAAGCTGATTACAAACAGGCCGAAGTGGATGTGGTGAACGCCAAAGCAGCATTGAACAACGCCGTGGTGAGCCTGAAAGTAAACAGGGGCAATATTGAATTGAGTGAAATGCGCAGGCAAAAAGCTGCGGATGATCTCAAGAGGGACCAGAGTCTTTTTACCGACCAGGCCATTACGCGCAAGCAGCTGGACGACAGCAAATTTAATGTTGAAACGGCTACGCAACAGGCTGCCAACAGTAACACGGACCTTTCTGCCGCGGAGAGCCGCATCGCTGTTCTGCAATCCGGAATTACGAAAGCAAATGCGGGCCTGGATGTAAAAAAAGCAAAAATAGAAGAGACAAAATTAAAGATCACGTACACAAAAATATACGCGCCGCAGACCGGTAAGATCGGAAAGAAAAATGTTTCGGAAGGACAATATGTACAGGCCGGAACGCCTTTATTTTCTATCGTGAACGATACCACATACTGGATCATTGCCAATTTCAAAGAGAACCAGTTAAGAAAGCTGTATCCCGGTAAAGAAGTGGATGTGGAAATAGACGCGTATCCCGATCAGAAGATCACCGGTATCATTGAAAGCCTGAGTGATGCAACCGGCGCTAAATTCTCTTTACTGCCACCGGATAATGCCAGCGGTAACTTTGTAAAAGTTACCCAGCGCGTACCCGTAAAGATCCAGATCAAGGATATTAATAAATATAAGTCAATGCTAAGGGCCGGATTAAGCGTGTTTGTAGTAGCCGACACCAAGTAACCCCTTGCCCCACCCTTCAGGGTGAGGGAAATAAAAAAAAGAATATGGCAACGCCCAGAGGATTTGCAAAAGCAATTATTGTTATCACAACCGTAACGGCCGCGGTGATGGAGTTGATAGATACTTCCATCGTAAACGTTGCATTGAGTGATATGAGCGGTAGCCTGGGGGTGAATATTGAGGATATCAGTTGGGTAATTACATCTTATGCCATTGCCAACGTGATCATTATTCCACTCACCGGCTTCCTGGCTGAATATTTTGGAAGGAAGAATTATTATATCGTATCCATGATCATCTTCACTGCCGCATCGTATATGTGCGGGCAGTCGAGCAGCCTGGTTGAGATCATCATCTGGCGGTTCATACAGGGCGTAGGCGGCGGCGCGCTGTTATCTACTTCACAGGCTATCCTCTTTGATGCTTTTGAAGTAAAGGACCGGCCCATTGCATCGGGGCTGTTTGGCATGGGTATCGTACTGGGGCCAACATTAGGGCCAACACTGGGTGGCTATATCATCGACCATGCTTCCTGGCCCCTGATCTTTATGATCAATATCCCTATCGGGATCATCGCTACTTTTTTAGCATTCACATTCATTGATAAAAAATCAGGGGAGGGTGAAAAGAAAAAGGAGATCAAGATCGATTATACGGGTATTCTTTTGCTAATGGTGGGTATCGGCTGCCTGCAATATGTATTGGAACGGGGGGAATCGGAAGACTGGTTCAGTAGTACGATCATCCAGGTAACTTCCTTGCTTGCCTTTGTGGGACTGGCCGGCTTTATCTGGTATGAACTAACCATTAAGAACCCGGCGGTAAACCTGAAAGTACTGGGTAACCGAAACCTTGCCTTTACAACCATATTTACATTTGTTGTGGGTGTGGGATTATTTACTTCAGTATTCGTGTTCCCGGTATTGGCGCAGCGTACACTGGGTTTTACAGCATACGAAACAGGGTTAACCTTATTGGCCCCTACCCTCATAACCGTTCTGATGATGCCCATTATAGGTAAGGTAATGAGCAAGGGCGTATCGCCCATTCCTTTCGTGGTCATCGGTTTTCTTTTATTCGCAGCTTATTCATGGATGAGCGCGGGTGTGAGTCCTGATGTGGGTAAATGGGATTTCTTTTTGCCTCTGGCTTTACGAGCCATTGGTATCAGCATGGTACAGTTACCGCTTATTAACCAGGCGGTGGCAGGTTTACAGCCCAAAGATTATCCATCAGGTATCGCCCTGAATAATATGATCCGTCAGCTGGGCGGCGCATTCGGTATTGCGCTGGCCAATAATTATATCGCACACCAGTATGCACAGCACCGTTACGACCTGGTTACCAAGGTAACGGGCGAATCACAGATGTTCATCGAACGCAGTAATACCATTGCACAGGGATTTATTGCCAGGTCGGGTGATGTAGCAGGCGCAAGCACGAAAGCGCTGGCAACCATCAACAATATTGTAGACAGGCAGGCATATTATCTTTCTTACCTCGATACATTCCGGCTTATCACCATATTTTTTATCCTGGTAATACCGTTGGTAGCGTTCCTGAGGGTAAAAAAGAAATCAAAAGAAGAAGTGG
>JANXRX010000149.1 GCA_025352905.1 Bacteroidota bacterium
GCCGCCGGATCGCGGAACCGGGTCATTTTTTCCTTTTCTTCAGGTACCAGCCATTTAGTGAGTCGCTCAAAAAAAACAGGAACCTGTATGTGCCAGATATCAATTGTGTTGCCGGGTTGCGTAAATGAATGTGATGAAATATTTTCCCAGGAAACGGGGTCGAGCTGGTTGATGAAGATCTCAGGCATATGCTATGTCTTTTGTCCGCTCACCCGTTCATTGATAACGGATTGCAGTATACCGGCAAATATCTTATCGTTGGGTGGCAATAAGAATGTACGGTGATCGCCCGGTACTGCATGCACAACAACCCCTTTGGCCGCAAAGGGTTTCCAGCCAAGGAATACCGGATCGTTTACAAAGTAAACGCGTTTATCTACCCTGAACAGATCTATCCTGCCGCTGTATAGGTGCGGAACATAGCTATGATAGGCTGCTTCGTGCACTTCCACTACTTTTTTTTCGTCCTGTGATATTTCGTTTACCGTATCCTCAGTAGCGTTGCCTGTTTTTTTTAGGAAGGAATTCCATTTTCTTTTTGCGATGAACCATTGGTAGGCAAGCATACTACCGGGGTGTTTGAAAAGCGACTTACCAATAAAAAGCATTTTCGGAAACTGGAGGCGGATCTTTTTCCAGATACGCTTACTCCCCGATTCTACCGGTTCAATATTAGCCAGGTTGGTATCGAACATAGCCAGCAGTTTCAGTTCCCTGCCTTCTTTTTCCAGTTGCCTGGCCATTTCAAAAGCCACAATACCGCCAAACGAATAACCTGCCAGGCAATAAGGCCCATCGGGGTCATGCTTCCTGATCTCTGAAATATAATATGCCGCAATTGCTTCCATACTTTCATCAGGATCATCCATCCCATTCATTCCTCTTGGCTGCAGGCCAAAAACAGGCTGATCAAGATCCATGTTTTTTGTCATGGAGTTAAAGACCATCACATGCAATCCATCTCCATGCACTATATACAAGGGAACCTTGCTTCCATAAGGTTTTACCGGCACGAGTGATTCCCATGAGGCGGCAATATTACCCGAGCCGAGAAAGCGGCCCAGCTGTTTTATGGTTGGCGATTCAAATAAAACGGCGATGGGTAAACGTTTGCCTGTTTCTTTTTCAAGCCGTGACATGATCTGTACCGCGATCAGCGAGTGGCCGCCCAGTTCAAAGAAATCCTCATCCAGTCCTACTCTATCGAGGCCAAGCGCTTCTGCCCATATCTGCGCGATCATTTGTTCTGTAGCTGAGCCCGTAGCTGTTTGTACCGCAGTATCTTCATGCAACCGTTTTACCGGTTTGGGAAGTGCCCCCTTATCTGTTTTACCATTGGGCAATAAAGGAAACTGTCGCAATACCACGTACTCGTGCGGGATCATAAAATCAGGCATCAGCGTTTGCAATGCTTTTTTCCATCTTTCCACCGGCTCATGTGAAACACTGAATTCTTCATAATGATCGGTGTCCGGAACGATATAGGCAACCAATGTTTTGTTGTCCGGTGTATCTTCCCTGGCCATCACCTGCGCGTCATTAATGCCGGGCTGCGCCAGTAATCCGGCTTCAATTTCTCCCGGCTCTATCCGGTATCCGCGGATCTTTAACTGCTGATCTATCCGCCCCATGAAATAGATCTTTCCTTCTTCCGTCCATTTACCCAGGTCGCCGGTACGGAACATCTTTTTCCCCTTTTCATTTGTAAAAGGATCCGCAACAAAACGTTCGTCGGTTAGCTCAGGCATATTCCGGTAACCACGTGATACACCATCGCCACCAATATAGATCTCTCCTTCTTTACCGGGTGGCAGGAGTTGCCTGTTCTCATCAACAATATATACCTGTGTATTACCAATGGGGCCGCCGATAGTGATCGTTTTATCGGTGGCGAGGATCTCTGTACCTGTAGAATAAACAGTGGTTTCTGTTGGGCCATAATAATTATACAGGCTGCGGCATCTCGGTATCAGTTTGGTGGCAAGATCCAATGGCAATGGTTCGCCGCAGCATAATATTTTCAGATCTGCTTTCTCTTCCCACCCCGCAGCCAGCATTATTTTCCAGGTTACCGGCGTTGCCTGCATGATGCTGATCTTTTCTTTGCGCAGCAGTTCCAGCAAAGCAAAACCATCCCTGCTTACGGTTGTATCCGTGATCACCAGTTTTGCGCCGGCTAATAAAGGAAGAAACAGTTCGAGCGCTGCGATATCAAAAGAAATCGTGGTTACGGCAAGCAATGTATCATACTGGTTAATTACGGGTACCTGCTGCATACTGCAGAGCAGGTTTACCAGGTTGCCGTGTTCCACCATCACCCCTTTGGGCCTGCCGGTTGAACCGGATGTATAAATGATATACGCAAGGTCCTTACCGGTAACTGTAATACCCGGGTTATGTTTTGGGTGGGCCTTTGCTTTTTCGATGGCGTCTTCCAGTACCAGTTCAGTTGCAGGAGAAGAAAAACGGCCCGCATATTTGCGGGAAGCCAGTAATAATTTAGCGCCGCCATCCTCCAGCATATAATTGATGCGTTGCTGCGGGTATTCGGGATCGAGCGGAATATAGGCGGCTCCTGATTTGAGAATGGCCAATAGGGCAATGATCATGGCGGGCGACCTGCTGGTCGAGAGCCCGATCGTATCACCTACCCGGATGCCATGCGCCAGCAGCACACCCGCTAATTGATTGGCGCTTTCATTTAATGTTTGATAGGTAATTCCTTTCCCTGCATACCGGACTACTTCTTTACCTGAAAAAACAAGGGACTGCGCTTCCAGCAATGCATGGAGGGGTTCATTACCCGGATAGGTAAACCGCGTGTTGTTCCATATAGCTAATTGCTCATTCAGCATATTGATTTGTCCTACTTCCCTGCAAAAAGGATACCCCAATTATCTAATCACCTTTTCCCTCCGCATATGCCCATTTACCGCTTTTGATATCCAATGTCCAGGGTTTGGGTTCGGGGAGCCATAATTTTCCATTGCCTATTTCCAGCGGCATCCACAGGTAACGGGAATCCCATTGTGTGCGGGGTTTCCAGATATCGCCCATAAAGATAATAGTGGTGGCTTTTTTGCCAATCACTTTTATAAGCATTGTGGATTGCGACCCATAGGTCTTTTTTTCCGGCGGCGCAACATCCTCAAATATTGTCCATGGCCCCTCTAAAGAAGTGGCTGTTGCATATTTATTTGGATTCGCGTTCCAGCCGGTAAGGGCCGAGCCAATGGAATAATACAGGCCGTTGTAATGAACGATAGCGCCTCCTTCCATGTGTGCAGGGATCAGGCACATTTCTTTTTCTACATCCATATAATCGGGTGAGAGGCGGGCTATGCGAAAACCAAAAGGCCTGTCTTCGAATACCAGGTAAGCTGTACCATCATCATCAATGAACTGCCCGATATCACGGCTCTCATGACCAAGCGGGCGGAAACTTTTTACATAGGTAAAATTACCATCCGGTTGATCAGAAACCGCGATACCTACTTTGGCCGCTTTATAGCTCCTGTTATCCAGGTGAAAATACATTACGTACTTTTTAGAGGCTTTGTTATAATACACTTTTGGCCTCTCGAGCACCCATCGGTAGCCAAGGTTATCGGGATCGGCCATTTGTACCACATCCCCTTTGAACGTCCAGTTAACAAGGTCCTTAGATGCATAGCAACTCACATAACGCAAACTGGTATCCAGACCCTGGCTTCGCTCTTCCCCATACCAATAATAGAGTTTGCCTATTTTAATGATACCGCCGCCATGAGCCTGTACATGTTTGCCCTGGTTATCAGGCCATACTTCACCCGGTAAAATGGCGGTCTTTGATTGTGCATGTGAAGTGGCTGTTATGAAAAGACAAATTATGACCGTTGAGAGCTGGGATAAGGGTTTTCTCATGGCAATAAGCTAATCAGCATTTAATAGTGAGCGACTAAGACACCCCAAGATACAATTTACGCAGCGCATTTTACCTATCCCTGGCAGGGCATAAAAATGCCTGCTTTGGTTACAGGCTTGTAACCAAAGCAGGCATTTCATTTGGGATAGTTTATTTTACAGAAACCGGTACTTCCAGGTTTTCCCAGCTAAGCGAGAATCCTTTTCCACCGATGTTATATACCAGGCGCTCGTTAAAGCTGGCTGATTTTACGGGCTTAACATTTACGCGTAAAACATCTTTTGCGGGATCTTCCGTTGTTTCACCGGCGCGGGTAATACCCCACTGGCCCGTTTGAGAATTAAAAATGATGGTCCAGTCTTTATTTTCAGTTACGTACATATACAGGCTGTATTTGCCGGCCGGTAAGGTTTTTCCTTCTACTTTAATATCCTTATCTGTTTCAAAGATGGTGGCCTCATTGGCGCCGGCTCTCCAAACCTTGTCATAAGGAACAAGCGAAGTTCCCCAGATCGGCCGTCCCTTTACACTCGGGCTGCTGTAGTTAATAGTGATCGTGGCGTCTTTGATTTTACCGGTGGCGGTAGCGGCCGGACTGGCTTTTTGCGCCCATAACAGAGAGGTCATCAGGATACCTGTTGACAATAAGATCAGTTTCCTGGCAAGTTTCGTTGTTTTCATATTGGTTGATTTGAAAGGAAATGTAGGGCAAAAAAACGATAAAGGGTACAGATTTATACAGGCGGTGATCATGGTAAAAAAAGCCAGCCTGCTTTCCGGCAGGCTGGCACATTCACTCAACTGTTACCTGTTTTTCTTACTGTTTGTAGTAATCTCTTTTTGCCAGGTCAATTTCCCTGTCGCGTGCTTCCTTCAGTTCCCTTACCTGGTGTCGTTTTTCCTTACCGGTCAGGCCTGTATCCATACGGGCAGATTCGATGCGCTGAGCATAATCGTGGTTAATATCCTCGATTTCCTGATCCAGTTTAGAGGGCCTGGCAGCAACCCCGGGAGCTGCATAATACGGGTAGCCGAAATAACCAAAAGGTGAATAATAAGGCGAATATAAACCGCCGCCAATCACAACCGTAGTATGCGGCCTGTAATAAGCTCCTCCACCCACTCTATGCCCCTGTGCGCTGGCAATACCACCAGCCAGGGTAACGCTGACTAATAAAATGAATACTATCTTTTTCATAACCTATGTTTTTATGCATATTTGACTGCCAAAGACATAAAAAGTGACTAAAAGAAATGTTAAGGATCTATTTGGCTTTCCGGATATAAATGTTCCCGTTCATGTTCTTCATCATCAGTTCGGGACCCCCTCCATTGATCTTGCCGTATACCCAGCTTTCTATGTTGATACGATACAGGCCTGATTGGTTGGTACGGTTTACTTTTGGTTGGGTTTTGTCCGCCTCCACATCAAAATCGGTGAACATTTCACCTCTGTCTGACTGCAATTTTACATTGGCCTTTAAGGTTGCGGGGAAAGTGACATCCACATTGCCGTTGAGTGTTGAAAATGCCATCGCTGCTTTTGGGTCGATCGTTTTAAAGGTTGCGGTTACGCCTCCATTTACAGTATTGGCCACTGCTGATCCGGCAATATTCGTCAGATGGATCGCCCCGTTTGTATTGTTGATCTCCAATTCGCCGCTTACATTGGTAACAGAAATGTCTCCATTGTTAACTGTAGTCAGGTGCATGGTAGATTCATTCTGGGGAACTTTTATCACCAGGTTAACCGGCCGTTTCCATGATTCGCAATGCACGGCAATGCTGTTGTTCTTTTCTTCTGCGCTGA
This sequence comes from Bacteroidota bacterium, assembly GCA_025352905.1. Lineage (GTDB taxonomy): Bacteria > Bacteroidota > Bacteroidia > Chitinophagales > Chitinophagaceae > Sediminibacterium. The sequence continues at coordinate 5,715 of JANXRX010000149.1, forward strand.
TATCCAACCCGCCTGCAGGCACAATGCGTTTCATACCATTCGAACTCTCGGCATGATTGCTATTGCGGCTGATATCCCTGTCTTTATCCCTGTCTTTCTCTTTCTCATTTTTTCTTCGCTGATCCCCCTCGGTGTCAGCATCTATGATCACATCCTTCCCTTCATACGCGATCACTTTAATAGATCCGCTGATAAGACTGATATTCAGTTTAAAGGGTTTTCCCGGCTGGCTCAGGGGAACCACCAATTGTTCTTTCGCATCTGTTTGTGCGTTTATATTAGTTGACAGCAAAACCGCAGCGAGTAATACGCCTGTTATTTTTATTATTTTCATACGGGTAGATTAAGATTGTTTTTGAATGTAAATGTTTCCGTTTAGTGTTTCGAATTTAAAAGTTTTGCCGCCTGCACCAATGCGTACATCGGAATTCTTATTGAGTTTATACAAGGTGCCGTCGCCTTTTTTCTCCTGTGTTTTGGTTACTGTTTTTGGCAGGATCTCTATTTCCGGAAAATCGGTATAGAAAGCGCCGTTCATACTCTTGAACTGGAGGTCGGCAGATAAACCGGGTTGGTAGGTTACGGTTAGTTTGCCATTTAACGTGTAGTAACTGGATGCTTCGCCAGGGTTACTGAGATAATTGACTGTGAGATTACCGTTGATCGTATGCGCATCCGTTGTATTCTTTGCGTTGATGATCTCGATGGCTCCGTTTACATTACGAACGCGTAATTTTCCTGCCACATCCTTTACCGAAACATCCCCATTGTTAACGGTTGATACATTAATGTTCATACCAAAAGGCACTTTTACGGTGTAATCAAAATGATACCTGTATTCGATCCGCTCACGATCATTCCAGTTATCATAGTTATAATTGCGTGGATGCGGGCGTGAATCATCAGGTGAAGCGGTATAGGCCCAGAGCGTATCACCCACCTGATCAAATCCGAGATGCACTTCTTTTTTTCCCTGTTCCAAAATGGCATTGTCTTTTGCAGTGATGGTCTCCTCGATCTCGAAGATCACTTTATCACCTGCATATCCTTCTACTTTAACCGGGCCAAAAACATTGTACAATGATAATACGCATGCGGAGGATGCTTTTGGCAGGGCGAATGTTTTGCTGATGTGTTCTTTGAATTCCTGTGCGTGTACCGGTGATTGGGCACAGGAGAGTACTAACCCGGCAATAAGCGGGATGAATGATTTTTTCATACAGTTTTTTTTAAATGTTAAGCGCTGAAATACTTTTTTCGATCTTGGACCTGACCGAATGGTCGAGATCCTTTTGCTGCAATAGTTTTTTTAATGATTGTACCGAACGTTTCTCCTGCATTTTTACCATCGCGTCTGCCAGTGCAGATTGTACCAGGGGCGATTCCTGCTGTACGATCGATTGCACCAGGCCCTCGCGAACCTCCGGGTTACCGGCAAAATGCGTGAGCGCTTCCAGCGTTACCAGCCGCACGTTCACATTGGGATCGTTGTTAAGCGTGGTCAACAACGCTTCTATCACTTCTTTCTTAGAGCCGGTTATCTCACTGGTATAACTTACCCCCCGTATGCGCTCCGAGGCGGATGGATTTTCCAGTAAGGATAACATCATCATTTGTTTCATTTCATGTACCTGCGAGGAAAGTACATCCACCTGTTGTTTATTGGCGTAACCGGTACCCTGGCGGGTGAGCAGGTAACCGAACCCGATACCTACTACCACCAATACCACGCTATAGGTTAACTGCAACCCGGGCTGGAGCGTCCATAAGCGGCGTAGTTGTTCAACAATACCTGCAAAAGGTCTTTTCTTTTCCTGCTGCATTTCCTTATAAGTATCCAGCATCGTATGAAAACGGGCCGACATATTTGCCGATGGTTCCGGAACCTTTACCTCTCCCATCAGGCGCCAGGTATGCTGGATAGCGTCCAGTTCCTGCAGGCATACGGGACAGTCGGCCAAGTGGATCTCAAATGCCAGTCTTTCCGCATCAGTCATTTCGTTATTGATCCAGTTCATAAGTTGTACTTTATCGTTTTCACATTTCATGGGGCTCAGTTTTTAGTTTCCATTTGCATAAAAATATTTTTCAGCTGATTAATGGCGCGGTGCACCCTTACTTTGACCGCCCCTTCTGTTATATTCAGTACCTGCGCAATTTCATGGTACCTGAGTTCCTGGAACTTGCTCATCACCAATATTTCGCGGCTCTCTGCACTCAGCCCTGCCATCGCTTTGTGCAAGACCGCCAGTTCCTGTTTTTTGAGGATCTGCTCATCCGCTGTCGTCAGATCGCCGATCCTTTCAGCGGAGTCACCCAGGGCCGACTGGTTAACCGTTCTTTTGAGCGCCCTTCCTTCATCATGCACCACGTTCCTCGCCAGGTGGTACATCCATGCCCTGAACTCTCCATCTCCCCGGTAAGTGTGCCGGTAGCGGAGCATCCGGTAAAAAACGTTCTGAACAAGGTCCTCGCTTAACTCCCGTTGGTTGGTCATGTGAAATAAGAACCCGAAAAGCTGGCGGTGGTGGCGCTCAAATAACAGCCCCATCCGATCAAGATCGCCGTTCTTAACCTTTAACATAAGCGCATTATCTGTTAGAAAGTCCAAGCTTCGGTCGTTATTTGATGGTATATAAAAGAGGAAACGGCAGGTTGTGGAAAAGGTTACAGGAAACCCGATTTTTTTGAACTGATGCTTTTCGTGAGGCGTGAGACGTCAGTATTGATCTTCGCTCACGACTAACGCCTCACCATTCACGCTCACAACCAGATCAATGGGTTCCGCACCGGCAGATTTCGAATCACTTCATCCACTGCCGGGGCATGATCGAGGCTTTTCCAGGTTGTGTACCAATTCTTTACGCCATAGGCCCGGGCGCCGAAAAGCAGAAAGGGCTGAGCAACGGGCCAATCGGTCCAGTACATTACATCGGGTTTAAACGTCCATTTTGTTTTATCCACTATAAACGGGTAGAGATAGGCAATTCCCTTTTTAACTGATCTGCCATCAGCAGTCTCATATTTCCAGAGATCATCTCCGGGCACCGAAAGTACCTGGCAGATCGTAGCCATCGCATCCAGGTTAAAAAGAGAGTACCCGTAGGGTTTTGTCCGTGCTGTTTCGAGAGGGAAACTACCATCCTCTCCCATCTGGTTAGGCAAGAGGATATTTTTGAAACGCGCCCGGCAGGAATCCATTACCTGCGTGTTGTTACAGAGTTTAGCAAAAGAAGCCACCTGCATTACCCAGCAGGTACTATGGTTATTTTTTACGTTTTTTTCGTCAAGCCCTGGTTTACTGGTATTTAGCCAGTCAATGTACTGGCTGAACCATTTTTTTACGCCTGCGGCGATGACCGGGTCAAATGCGGCATCGGTTTCCATTGCGATCACGCCCTGTGCCACTTCTATAAAATGAATGGTATCGATAATACCGTAATTACGGCCGGTGAACAATCCTTTTACCGCCTGTGCGTATTGCAGGTTCGGGTTCATCAGTGTTTCGGGATCTATGAACCAGGCTTTGAGATGGATCAATGCCTGCGCGATATATTTTTTATCCCCCGTGAGTTTATAAGCGGAGGCCAGCGCGCCAATGATGCGGCTGAAACGGATCATTGCTTTGCGATGTGCGAGAAAATTATCCGGGTTGGTGAGACCGTCTTTGTTGATATAAGGGCCGTCTGGCTTATTAGGATCTGGCCAGAAATAATCAGCTTCAGAAAAAAAATCGTGTTTGCCACCGGCGCTCCGGGGAGAACTGGTTGCGGTTACCGTAACCGGCTCCTGTTTCATTGCCCAGCCCGCTTCCTGCATTACCTGGTCATGCAGGAGTGCCGCTGTTTCTTTGAATATGGTTTTGGGAGAAACATTTTTTTTTTGCGCAACTGAATAGTTCAACTGGAGAAGCAGGAGGATGGGGAGGAGAAGAGCGGATGTTTTTTTCATTTGGATGGTTGATGTTGATTTTTTTGCCACAGATTTCACAGATTTACCATGTATAGGTTGCTACTGCTCCGGCTGCCAGTGTTGTTGTTGCGGTTCTTTCTTTGAAACTGATCATAAATGTTTTTTCGAGGATTGAATTATTCAATACGATCAATACGGTTTTATTACCCGGCGTATGAAAGGCCGTATTCGGAAGTTCTTCTGTTGAGGAAGAAGCTATCCGTACAGAACCTGGCCGTACAAATTTTGCCGCATGTGCAATAATGTAATAGGCCGGGTTGCGTGTAACACTGTCGTTATTCAGGGTTACCCCACCAAGACAACTGGTGCAGCCGCCTCTGTCGGTATGCGGCTTATTAAACGGATCGGCCGCGAGGTTCCATTCGATCACCGTTTTGGCCCAGTTACGTGTGGCGCCGATGATCAGTTTGTGGATATGTTCTTTGATATCCCTCATAAAATTACCGGGTGCGCCTACCCATTGTTCTGTGAAATACAAATTTTTATCAGGATGCGCCTCGTGCACCTGCGATAGTGCTTCAATCTTCCCGCCATATAAATGAAAGGCAGAACCATCAATATATTTTGCTGCTTCAGGATCATCGAGGATAGAGATAGGGTATTCCGGTTTATCGGCATTATGATCGTAGATAATGATCTTAGTATCTATATGCGCTGCGCGGAAGGCAGGACCGAGCCAGTTCTTTACAAATGCTGCCTGGTCGGGTGCAAACATCTGCAGGCTGGGATTATTGCCGGGATGCAAAGGTTCATTCTGAACAGTGACCGCATCAATACGGATACCTTCGTTATGCATAGCCTGGATATACTTTACAAAGTATTTTGCATAAGCGGGATAATACTCTTTTAACAGGTTACCACCTTTGGTATCGCCGTTTGTTTTCATCCATACAGGCGGCGACCAGGGCGAGCCCATGAGTTTGACAGATGGATTGATCTGTACTATTTCTTTTAAAACCGGTATTATATCCAACCTGTCGGGGCCGAGGTCAAAATGCAACATAGCCGTATCCGTTTGCCCCGCAGGAAGATCATCGTATGAAAACACATATTCGTTAAGGTCCGATGCACCAATGCTCAGCCGCAGGTAACTGGTGCCAATATCGTTTTTACCTGTACCGAATAATTCATGCAATAAAGCAGTTCTTGCTCCCGCACTCATTTTCATGAGGTTCATGGCGCTGCCACCGGTTAAGGCGTATCCAAATCCATCAATAGACTGGAAGGTTTCTTTTTCGTTGATGGTAATAACCGGGTTGCCGGTAGTTTCTTTTTTATTGAAGACAATACGTGTTTCCTGTTTTTGAAAATAAACTGCCCGGGCGGGATCTGTGAGCCAGGTGCCGGCTGAGTTCTTTTGTGCGTGTGCGGCCAGGGTGATCAATACCAGCAGGCTGATGGGGACTGTTTTGCAACTGGCGGGCATGATCGTTATTTTGGCCAGCCTAAGATAGTTAAAAACCGGGTGTATGCCTGTGCAGGCAATTCAGGCCGGTTTGCAGATAAATAGTAAGCATCTGCTACTGTTTGTTATTAAGAAATGATTAAAAACACTTGTCAAATGGTTTGACAAATATTCTTTAACAGCCCTTTAATAAACATTTGGCAACGTTTTTGGTCTGTGATAGCATCTATCTAACAGACCAAAATATATTGTATGCAGCCAGTTGTAACCAGTATCCAGAAATTGCTCAAGCAGAAATTAAACATCTACACCCCTGTTCTTACTTCGAAAACGGACCTCAAAAAGGATCTTAACCTCGTAGAATGGGAAATGAACTATCTCTTTAATGCCATTGAACAGACCTGGCATATTTCCATCACGCAACAGGATTCGGATAATATTGTGAATGTGAAACATTTACTGGCCGTAGTGAAGAAACAGGTACATACCCGCCCGGCAGCCTGAGAAGGTGTTACCTGGTCATTACGCTACGCTGTTGCAATTGTAGCTAAAAAATTATTAGACGGTTTTACTATTTTCGCCTGATGGAACACGATCACCATGGACACCATCATCACCATCCGGTTGAGATAAGCAGTATTAACAGGGCCTTTATTGTTGGCATATCACTGAATTTTTTGTTTGTTGTTATAGAAGTCATCTTCGGCTTATACACACATTCTTTATCGCTGTTAAGCGATGCCGGTCATAACCTTGCTGATGTAGGCGCACTGGCCATTTCTTTACTTGCCTTCCGGTTGCTGAAGGTAAAACCCAATGACCGCTATACTTATGGTTACCGCAAAACGTCTATACTGGCGGCGCTTTTTAATGCGGTTGTGCTGCTGGTGTCTATCGGCGCTATTTTATATGAAGCTATTCACCGTTTGTTGAATCCCGAGCCCATGCAGGGTATTACCATTGCTGTGGTTGCGGGTGTAGGTATTTTTATCAATGCCTTTACCGCTTTTCTTTTTATGAAAGACAAAGAAAAGGACATGAACCTGAAAAGCGCTTACCTGCACATGATGGCCGATGCAGTGGTTTCCCTGGGTTTGGTGATAGCCGGTATCCTTATTCATTACACCGGCTGGTTCTGGCTGGATCCTGTATTCAGTATAATCATCTGTATAGTGATCGTTTCCGGTACCTGGGGATTGCTGAACGATAGCCTTCGCTTATCGCTTGATGGTGTGCCTGCCGGTATTGACATTGCAAAGATCAAAGAAGCTGCCATAAAAACGGAAGGGGTGCTGAACATCCATCATCTGCATGTATGGGCCATGAGTACCACCCAGAATGCCCTTACCGCGCATCTTACAGTTAATGAGCATACCAGTATGCAGCAGGTAGAACAGATCAAAAAACATTTGAAGCATGACTTCGAACACCTCGGCATCCAGCACAGCACCCTGGAAACCGAAATGCGCACGCAACCGTGTGACAATGGAGACTGTTGATTGTGTTGGTTTAGGGTTGTTAATGGATTTTGATTTATAGTTGTTAGTGGTTATATAGTTGCTTCATTCATCACCATCAACTCCTGATAACCTTACACTTGGACCCTAAACCCCAGACCGCTTCACAATATCTTAACCCCCATCTCCCCCAGCTTCCGGTATATATCGCCATAGATACTGCTTCGGGTACGGTCGGCTTTTACTACGTCTTTGCACCAGAAATATATCTTGAGT
>JANXRX010000151.1 GCA_025352905.1 Bacteroidota bacterium
AGTCCATCTGCGCTTACCAATGGCTATACAACGAGTTTACAGTTTAATATGGTATTGCCAAGAACGTGGAGAATAGTATATACTATTGCTGGTTCGTCACCATCATTTGCGCTGACGGCTGTTTACGTCAACTACAATTTATAAAAATTCACTAATCGGGGAATAGGCAACCCGACTATGAGAAAGCAATTCAATTTAAGAACGCCAATAAGCTATTACGGCGGAAAACAAAAGTTAGCTAAAACAGTTCTTTCCTTTATGCCTGAGCATAAGCTGTATTGTGAACCATTCCTCGGAGGGGCAGCAATATTCTTTGCAAAAGTGCAAAGTCAGGTAGAGGTTATCAATGATACCAATAAAGAGTTGATTAACTTCTATCGGGTTTGCAAAAACAGATTTCATGATCTGAGTTCACTGGTAAGAACCACATTGCATAGCAGAGAAGAGCACGATAATGCGTGGATCATTTACAACAAACCACAATTATTTGATGAGGTTCGCCGTGCATGGGCTGTATGGGTATTGAGTACACAAAGCTTCAGTTCTATGCTCGATGGTAGTTGGGGCTACGACAAAACAGATGATACCACTACCCGGAAGATTAGCAATAAACGGGAAGAATTCACCGAGCAGCTGGCCTTACGGCTTCAACATGCTCAGGTTGAATGTGCTGATGCGACTTACATCATCCAAAGTAGGGATCAGGCGGACAGCTTCTTCTATTGCGATCCACCTTACTTCAATAGCAACTGCGGCCATTATGATGGTTATACCGAAGAAGACTTTGAAGGGCTGCTGAAGACGTTATCTCGGATCAAGGGTAAGTTCATGCTCAGCAGTTACCCTGGTGACCTGCTTAAAAGGTATGCAAAGGCCAATAAATGGCAAATGTGGAGCGTTGAGCAAGGAGTGAGTGTAAATGCCAAGAGCGGTTACATGAAGCGAAAGGTGGAGGTAATAACAGCAAATTTTGAACTAAAGGCCGGGTAATACCGGCTTTTTTATTTTAAATAGGCCCGGACTGTCCTCTGTTAATGCCAATCAACAAAAAAGACCTCATCTGCATGAGTCGTCCGGGCTTTATTATAGGGAATAGGCCGGATTTGGGGCAGATAAAGTCTATGTTGATTGGCACTGTAAAGCTACTTTAAATACCGTTTAAATGGTCCTTAAATGCTAAAATGAGTTGATTGCAAATAATTATACGTTTCGTTTTATTTTTATACACATTTCGATTTTGCGCTTATACTTTTTTTCTCTTTCTTTGCCCGCATGTACGGGATAGTCATGATCATAACGACTGTTTTATTAGCGGGCTATTGCGGCCTGATCCTGGTTTACAGGTATTGGTTTCTCCGGCTTCCTTTATTTGTGCCGGCCAATCCTGTAAACCCGGTTAATCGTTTTTCTGTAGTTATACCTGCCAGGAATGAAGCGGGTAATATTTCGCAGTGTTTACAATCTGTGTTACAGCAAACCTACCCGCAGGCATTGTACGAGGTGATCGTTGTGAATGATCATTCAACGGATGGAATGGAGGATAAGATCGTTTCGCTGCAAAGGACCTACCCTAACCTGCATCTTATTAACCTGGCAGATCACCTCGAGGGAAAACAGGTAAATGCGTATAAGAAAAAAGCAATAGAACTGGCCGTAGCGCAGAGTAATGGAAACTGGATCGTTACTACGGATGCAGACTGTACGGTTCAGCCCGGCTGGCTGGCTGCATTTGACGCGTTTATTGAACAGGAGCAGGCAGTATTTGTTGCGGCGCCTGTAATGTTCACGAACAATCACACATTTTTAGGCGTTTTCCAGTTACTTGATTTTATCAGCCTGCAGGGTATCACTGCTGCTTCTGTTTCGGCGGGTTATCATACCATGTGTAACGGCGCCAATATCGCTTACCGTAAAGATGTGTTTGCACAAGTGGGCCGGTTTGATGGTATTGACCATATAGCCAGCGGGGATGATATGCTGCTGATGCATAAGATAAAAGAAGCATACCCTGATGGGGTCGGTTACCTTGCCTTTAAAGGATCAGCTGTGCTTACGGCACCCATGAACAACTGGAGAGATTTTATTAATCAGCGGATCCGCTGGGCCAGCAAGGCGGATAAATATAATGACAGAACCATCTTCTGGGCCCTTGCCCTGGTATATGCACTGAACCTGGCGCTGTTGCTATTATTTGGTGCCGCGTTTTTCAGGGAGGATGGATTCCGCAACTGGCTGCTGCTGATCATTGTCAAGACAATGGTGGAACTGAGTTTTATGATACCGGTAGCGAGGTTTTACGGTGAATTACACGCGTTGATTTGGTTTCCGCTGATGCAGCCTTTTCATATTGCGTATACCGTTATTGCGGGATGGCTGGGTAAATTCGGCACGTACCGATGGAAAGGAAGAAATGTGAAATAAAAGTGAAAGTATATTTATCTGATCTCTTCGGCTTCGGGCCACCAGGCATAGATCATCAATGGGATCAGGGCGATAAGTGAGAAAAGGAAAGTAAAAAGGCGTTTCATTGGATATTGGTTTTTTAGTAAGACACTATTTTTATGCCATGGTTTAGCGGGCCCCACATAATTCGGTAAAATGGTATTCTGCGGGGGTGAATATTTTATTGCTTAATTTCCCTTCTTGATCTCCCCTTTCACCAAACGCTTACTGGCCAACAAAGGCGCCTTCTTTGGATTGATCCTGATCCTGCTGAGTATGCTGCTTGCCGTGTTCTGTTATTTTATTTCGCCCGACCCATCACCTAATGCCAACCGGATGATTCCCGAGATAGGGAGTAAGAAGCCTGGGTTTACCATACAGCTGTTACGCATGAAAAGAGATAAAGTGGTGATGGCTAAAGGTTTTTTTGCAAGGTTGCTTAACGGAACGGAAGAAAGCTATCAATATATACCGGTTACCACTTATCGCGTAGCCGGGGATAGCCTTGTGTACCGAAAATTTGTAGATGAGGGTATTACAGAAACTAAGGCTGTTGCCAGGGCTTCCGTGAGTGACCCTGCTGTAATCACCCGTACCTATTATCTCGGAACTGATCAATTTGGCCGCGATATCCTCAGCCGGTTGCTGATAGGGGTACGTGTTAGTTTGAGTGTGGGATTGATCGCTGTACTGATTTCTTTAACCATCGGCATTATTCTGGGCGCATTGGCAGGATATTTCAAGGGATGGATCGACGACCTGGTCATGTGGTTCATTAACGTGGTATGGAGTATCCCAACACTGTTGCTGGTATTTGCCATCACCCTTGCCCTGGGAAAAGGTTTCTGGCAGGTATTCATTGCAGTGGGATTAACAATGTGGGTGAATGTGGCAAGACTGGTAAGGGGACAGGTACTGGCTGTGCGCGAACTGGAATATATTGAAGCTGCCCGGGCGCTTGGCTATACACATCTGCGTATCATTACCAAACATATCCTTCCCAATATTCTTGGCCCTGTAATGGTGATAGCCGCCAGTAATTTTGCTTCTGCGATAGTGATTGAAGCGGGACTGAGTTTCCTCGGCGTAGGTGTTCAGCCTCCGCAACCGAGCTGGGGATTGATGATCAAGGAGAACTATAATTTTATTATCACCCATAACCCTGCATTGGCACTGGCTCCGGGTGTTGCCATAATGTTACTGGTGCTGGCATTTAATTTATTGGGCAATGGTTTGAGGGATGCGTTGAATGTGAGGGGGAGGGATTGATTTTGGAAATTGCAATGGGGAATTTTTTTTACCTACGATCATACTACCAATTTCAAAATCGCCCAATCCCAAAATTCCAAGATACCTAAACGATTACAATCTTCTCCTCGCGCAGCCTTTCTTCCAAAAGTATAATAACCCCCAGGCAAAGCCAGAACAAGCTTCCTATCTTATCCGTTTCGATCATATCGCTCATGCTGTTGATCACGGCGATCATGGCAAGGATGCAGCCAGTGGTTAGCGCGATGGTTTGATAGAAACGACTTTGCAGTTTGTGGTAGAGCCTTTGTATGGCAAGCAGCATCGCGGAATATAAGAGGCAGAATAATAACAGGCCGGGTATGCCCTGCTCGAGGGCAACAAGTAAAAAATAATTGTGTACAGTGGAATGTTCCGGGTTATCGCTTACCCATGTCTGGAAACGGTTAACCGTAAATGGGCGGTAATGCGGGTAAAAAGAATTGGGGCCGAAACCGGTGATGGGTTTTTCTGCCAGCATCTGTGCACCGGCAACCCAGCGGTAAAGTCTTTCTGCACTGGAAACATCTTTGCCTTCTATGGTTGCCAGCATATGCTCACCGAACCCGGTATGAAAAACGGTGTGGTCATGATCGGGGATGAACCGCATAAAATTTTTATCGGTAACCAGCCAGGCAACAGAGATCAATAACGCTGTTACAGAAACCATGAGCAGTGCTCCGGCGAGTCTTTTACGGATTACCCAACCCATGAAAATACCTGCGGGTAAGGCGATCCATGCGCCACGTGAATATGCGAACAACAATCCCGCCACACCAATGGCCATACTATATACTACCCATTTTTTCAGGGGATGCCCTGCCGGCATTAGTTTGTGAAAGCACCAGGCAACCGGTAACAGGCAAACAAGCATGGAAGAATAGTTCACATGGTTGCGGAAAAAAGGAAATAGGGTTTTACCAACATTTTCAAACGAAAAGGAATAAAAGGAATGACGCACCAGGGTTTGTATTACCAGCAATAACATAGGCACCAATAAACACAGGGCCATTTTCTGTAACCGTTCTTTCGAAGATAATAGTACCGGTGGCAGTATAACCAATGGAATGATATACCAGGTTTTGGCAAGTGTGTATTTAACCGATAGCAGCGGCTCTGCAGAATAGATACAGGTGACCACCAGCCACAACATATAAATGACCAGTAATGCAAACAAAGGGCTGGTTATAACAGGGCGGGGAAACCAGCTGGGTTGGTGAGCCAGCTTTACCAGGGTGATGCCGGTGAGCAGCATCAGCAGCACTTCATCCGGAAAATCAAGTCCGAGTGAAGGGGTGATATTCAGTTCGGTTGATAAAGGCAATGCGATCAGCACTAGCCAGAACAATTGTTCGGTATGCGTAATGGTATAGATAAACACGGGTGGAAACAGGATCCATGCAAAAGGGACCAGCATCCAGAAAGGTTGCTGCATACTGATGGCCAGCGCCCCGCTCAGCAGGAAAATAAAAATGGGTACTAACAGGGAGCGTTGATATGTTGCCGTTAACTGCAACATGTTACACCGGGTTTCTGTTATTGATCAAAACCAGCAGGCTGCTAAAGACAAGACTGATGATAAAGGATGCAAAGATGATGGCAACTTTATCCGGTCGCTCCGCCTTAGCAGCCGGAACCGCAGATTCCATCACATATAATACGGGTGGGTTTGTTTGAATGGCCAAACGGTATTCATCGGCGGTTTTCCGGTATTGTTTGATCTGTTCGAGCAGGCTTTGCCTGTTAGCCGCTACCAGTTCGTGTTTGGCGTTATTGGCGGTTGCGAGGCTATCGCTCAACTGGTTATATTCCACTTCCATAGTTGCTGTTGAATTCAATAACTGTGCAAGCGAATGCTGGTAATTATTTTCCCAGATATCCGCTTCGCGTTGCTGCAGGATCGCTACCATCCGGTTTACAAGATCGGCGGAAAGTTGTTTCTCTTTTGTCCAGGCGATCACCTGCAACTGTCCTTTTTCCGTTTTGCGAACGGTTAGATCTTCGCGCAAACGCAATACCGCTTTTCGCCTGAGTAATGGAAAGCTATCGCCATCCAGTTTGTAATAATCCGTTAGCGAAAATTCATCAACTAATTTTTTATACGTTGTATCCATATCAGCAATGCCATAGATGCGGTCGAGGTCATCACCCGAACCGAAATAGGAATATAAGGACTGGATATTGGAATTGAATAAGCGGGCCTTATCGGCCAGTACGGGGTTGGCGGATATAACGGTGCTGGTTGAACGGAAGTATTGGGGCACGATGAAAACGGTGACGGAGGCAACTAATACTGTTGCCAGTACAAACAGCCAGATAAACCTTCCATGCTTTTTTAAAACAGTCATGGCGCTTACAAGGTTAAAGTGGTTATTCTCCATAGACAGTGAAAATACAATTAATTCGGTATCAGGGTTGAGCAACCACAACTACATTACGGTCGAAGCTTTCTTCGAGCGAGATAAAGGTTTCTGTTCTTTCAATGCCTTTGATCTTCTGCAGTTCATCATGCAAAACAAACCGGAGCTGCTGGATATCTTTACAAACGATCTCGGCAAACATGCTGTAATTGCCGGTGGTATAATTCAGGCGCACGATCTGGGGTATCTTTTTCAGTTCCCTGGCAACGGAATCATATAGGGAGCTCTTTTCGAGGAAAATGCCGATAAAAGCGATCACATCATACCCCAGGGATTTGAGGTCTACGGATAAACGTTTACCTTTCACTACCTTCAGCTCTTCCAGTTTCTTGATGCGTACATGGATGGTACCTCCTGAAACAAAGAGTTTCTTACCCAGGTCGGCATATGAGATCTCCGCATCCTCCATCATTTCCTGGATGATCTGGAGATCCAATTTGTCAAGATTCAATTTTGCTGACATTTTTCAATCGTTTTTTATTATTTTTCAATATAAAATCAAATTTATTGAATATTTTCTATATTATTTGAATATTTATTAAAATATTTATAATAAACAGGTTATTTAGTGTAATATTGTCTTGTCATCATAACAAATTCGTTCTTATATACTGTGGGGTGATGAAATTTTTGGCAGACATGCCCCCTTGTCTCGGGGGTGAGGATAACAGGACAAACGTAGTGTAGAGCCGTTTCGCTGCAAAGCGTAACGACCAGGGTCGACCACTGAACTTTGCGCTATAGCTAACTGCCTCGTGGAGGTTCGATCCCTCCCCCTACAGCATTACAAGCAGTCGTATATCCTGTAAGTCAATGACTTACGGGGTTTTTTTATTATGTAAGTGGCGGATTAGGTGGCGGTAAAGTCTTATTCAGTTGCTGCATTTAGTAGCAAATTATAATAATAGAGACCCATTACTTTTTCAACCAATCCAGTTTTAACTGAAGGCTCGTTTAAGTTTTCCAATAAGACCTTTTTAAAAGATGAATTATAGATGCATACGTCAATGCAGAAGTTGGCAGTTACTATTTCGGTAGCATCGAAAAGTAATTCTATTACGCAAATGCCGTCTACAATACCCCTGGCTATCCAAATATACTTTGGCATCACAGTAGTTAGTCGATCATATTTAAAAGCATCGAGCGGCTTATTATAATATTCGCTTTTATAATTGTTCGAAAAGTCTAAATGAATGTCCCATAAAAAATCTATGGCTGGAAATGACTGCAGAAAATAAAAGTCTATCAATGTGATTTGGGCAAAAATATTTTCATAGGTCAACCTTACTTTGTTATGTATTGGGACAATCAAGCTGTTTAAAGTGGCTTCCATTTTCATGCCGGTTACTTGATCAGTCCAGCCACTAATTAAATTACCGGCCCCTGAAAAACTTAATCGAGAAAAAGGACCGACTTGATCATCATGAGCATATATTTTTTCAATATATTCTGAAATCAGAGTTATTTGAGTCTTTCTTTTAAAT
>JANXRX010000029.1 GCA_025352905.1 Bacteroidota bacterium
ATTTTTTGTTTGGCCGATGCGATGCGTCCGGTCGATGGCCTGTTGTTCCACGGCGGGGTTCCACCAGGGATCTACAATGTATACGTAATCAGCGGCCGTTAAATTCAACCCTACCCCACCCGCTTTTAAAGAGATCAGGAACACGCGGCAGTTTTCATCATTCTGGAAACGATGGATCGCTTTTTCTCTTTCATTGACCGTACTACTTCCATCAAAATATTCATAATCGACGCCCAGCTCCTTCATTTTTTCTTTGATCAGTGCCAGCATTCCCAGGAATTGTGAAAAGATCAATGCTTTGTGGTTGCTGATATTTTCCGTGATCTCCCTGCCAATCTCTTCCAGTTTTACCGAAACATTCGGAAAACGTTCTTCTTCTTTTACAATAGCGGGGCTGTCACATATCTGCCGCAGTTTCATCAGTCCCTGTAATATCGTTAACTGTGATTTTTGTATACCCTGGTCTTCAACTACCCCTAAAATCTTATCGCGGTAATCGTTCCGGTAGGCTTCGTAGATCTTACGCTGTTCATCCCCCATTTCGCAGAATAGCACCATTTCCTGTTTTTCAGGCAGATCCTTAGCCACTTGTTCCTTGGTTCTGCGGAGAATGAACGGGTACAGTAGTTTACGGAGGTGATCCTTCTGCTCTTTCTCGCCAAACTTATCGATAGGGATGGAAAATTCCTGTTTAAAGAATTCGACGCTGCCCAGCATTCCCGGATTGAGAAAATTCATCTGCGCAAAAATATCGAAGGTATTATTCTGTAAAGGCGTACCGCTTAAACACAAACGGTTCTTTGCCCGTAAAAGACCGGCCGCCTTGGTTACTTTACTGCCCGGATTCTTGATCGCCTGGCTCTCATCCAGTATCACATAATCAAAGGATACATCAACAAACTGTTTGATATCGCTTCGCAGCGTGCCATAAGTAGTAATGATCACATCAATTCCTGCACTGCCAAGGTTTTCGCGGGAGCGACTGCCGCCATGGTGTATATAATAGGTAAGCGATGGCGTAAACTTGCGTATTTCATTCTGCCAGTTAAACATGAGGGTTGTAGGGCAAACCACCAATGCTTTCAGGCTACCCTGTTCTTCTTTCAGATGATGAATAAAACTCAGGGCCTGTATGGTTTTACCCAAGCCCATATCATCTGCCAGGATTCCGCCCCATTGTACTTCACGCAGGTAGTTTAGCCATTGGAAACCGCTTTCCTGGTATGGCCTGAGTATTTCTTTCAGATGCGCTGGCGCCGGAATTTCTTTGATGGAATGATTGCCTTTTAACCGTTCGTATTTTTCTTCGAGTTTAAAGAACAGCTCTTCCTCATCCCGTTGCAGGTATAATTCTTCAATAACGCTGAAATGATATTTACTCAGTTTCATGTTACCCGATTTCCCGTCGCCCACACGGAAAAGGAGTGAATATTTTTTGATCCATTCTTCCGGAAGTATCCCCAGTGTGCCGTCTTCCAGCTGTACAAACTGCTGTTTGTTTACCAGGGCTTTTTTTACATCTTCAACGGTTACTTTCTGTTCGCCAAACTGGATCTCAATTTTGGCATCGAACCAATCGGTGTTACTGCTGATAAATATTTTGGTGGATGGTTTGGCTGTATTGAATCTGAAATTCTTCAGCGCCTCGAACCCGAATACCGGTATATTCATTTCTTTCACGGCATCCACAAACAGGAAGAACCAGTTATTCCGCAATACATCCGCGCCTTTTAATGCCAGTACGTTTCCTTCCACGGGCCGGATAAATCCTGAGTGCAGCGATTCGATCTTTTTTACAAATTCACTTTCCATTTCAAGGTTCCGCTGTATCACCAATAACCTGTCGGCCATGGGCAATATAATCTTTTCCTTATCCGTACTACGCACATCGTATCCCCGGTAATTAAAGATGGGTTGGAATAGAAGGTAATCGCCTTTTTCTTTGAGCTGAATTTTTATTTCCGGTTTGGCATCCCTGATTTCTTCTTTCTGTACATTGGTAAAATGTACATTGTATTCTTTTGACAACGGGAGAATGAATTGTTGAAGTTGCACGGCCCAGTCTTCCGCAGCAATATTGATCTTACCTGAAGGAAGAAATTTCTCAACCAGCATAATATCTTCTGGGCGTTTCCATGTGAAGAAACGGTTATGGTATTGAAACAACAGTGCTGATCCTGTTTCATTCTCAGAAATATTCAGATCAGCCAATGGGAGTTTTACCCGGCAATCCACTTCGTATTTTCCATTGGCATAGTTTACTTCAAATTCAGGGCTGATGAATTCTGCCGCCAGTTCTGCCTGTACCAGGTTAGAAGTGGTAAATGTTTTATTGGATGGGAGGTAGAACACAAAAGGACTTCCCGCCAGTTCTGTAAACATTTTTTTGAACTTGGGATGGAGGTATTCATTGATCAGCTGCCTGGTTTCTTCCGGCAGTTCATCATTGTGTTGCTGGATAATATTTTCCCAGATCCCGCTGAAAGGGGAATTCCGGTCGAGGTAACGGCTCACTTCAGCCGGCATCAGTTTACGCAATTGCTGGAGCAGCATTTTATCATCCTCGCTGAAAATTTCGGTATTCACAAATTTAGCCAGGTCTATCCTGGCGGTTTTTGTAACGTATTTTGTCAGGGTCTCATCCGCTTCCGCCTGTACCCCTTCCAGTTGTACATAGGGGTATTGGAGTGAATTGGTGGTGATTACAATACCCAGTTTCAGGAGGGTTTTGTTTTGTTCGTATTCGGCCACCGCAATACTGGGCGTAACTTCTGTTTCAAGGGGTCGCGGCCGGTTATCGGCAGGGTTAAGGGATACGCGTTTGATCGCAGTATCCAGTACGCGTAAAAAGGGTTTACCATCGGTATACGTAAACTCAAATTTCCCTTTCAGGTCATCGCTTAATGAGTACCCGTACAGGGCCAGCAGTTTATTTTTTTCTTTATCCCAGTTGCGGATACTGTCAAAATAATTCGGTCCGTAATTATGCAGTAATTGCAGCAATACAATATTCTTATGGATACAGAGCGGATGTTCTGTATCGCTCTGGCAGGTACAGCTGGTATCAAAATTCCGCTCTTCATTTTTTTGTATCACTACTTTGAACTGTTCGCCTTCGTATTCCAGTTCGGCCTGTACTCTTTCGTCTTTTGCTTCCAGTATATTGCTGCGCGTACTGCGGAGGTAATTTTCGGCTGCTTCAAAATTGGCCTGTGCAGAGAGCATTCGGATCAGTTTCAGCTCAAGCTGTTTCATTTTTACAACGGTATGCCGCTGATCGTAAAGTGTTTCTTTATCGCCCAGTAAATTTTTATCCAGCAGATCCTGTAAATGAAACAGCGCTCCTGCTTTGTGCCTGCAGATTTCTGAAAGGTTATAGGGACAGCTGCAACGGAGTGATAAAGTTTTGGGATCTTTGAACTGGTTGATATGCACTTTATAAAAGGTAGCATACCCATCATCCTTTACCCTAAAAACAACAGCGCCCATCAGGTCGTCATATTCAACCAGCTCCACATTGCCAAGGGCATGTATTTTCTTACCCCTGCGGATCACTTCTTCCGTTCCGCTGTTATAAATATGTTTGATCAGGTAGGGTAATGCCATAGTACTGTTTCTGGGCCGGCTGCTAAAAAAAGGGCAATTTGCAAAAGTAAAGAAAAGCCTGATGCTTTCCGGGGAGAATCGAAAGAATTATTGTAGCTGTCTAAATTTGGGGAGATTTTAGGAAAATTGCGTTAACCGACGCTGACACCTGCTGATTCACGTTTTTACAACCAGGTCGCCATTGTGGTAGACGGGTAACACATTGGCCACGTCTTCCGTAACACAGTATTCCAGGTCTTTTTCCAACCCATAAGATGCGAGGCGATGCCAGTGGGTGGTTTGCCGGATAAACCGGTGCATATTATTTTTGTGTAACCGGTACATCTCTTCTGCCATCAGGCTACTGTCGCAATGAATGGTAAAATGTTCTTTCACCTGCTCAATAACCGCACCGGCAAATAAGGCATCTTCGATATTGAACCGGTCCTTCCATGCCGAGCAGCCCAGAAAAACAGATTTGTTCTGCGATAACAGGTGATCGCAAACAGCAGACAGGTTCGGGAATGAGCCGGTTACCACTTCAGTTGCCCCGTTATGCAATGCTTTGTGCAGTAATTTCGTACCATTGGTTGTGGTGAGTACCAATGTTTTTCCTTCTACAAAAGAACGCGGGTATTCTGCCGGGGAGTTTCCATAAGCAAGACCCTCGATCACTTTACCATCTCTTTCGCCGGCGGTGATGCCACCGGTACTTTTACCTAACTGGATACACAGATCCACTGAATCTACCGGGATGACCCTTGCAGCGCCATTAAATAAAGCAGTCGCAATTGTAGAGGTTGCCCGGAATACATCAATGATCACCACCACCGAATTGGAAATATCATAGAGATCCAGCAGGCGTGGTGAAAGTACCGTATGCAGCGTTGGGCGGTTGCTCATAAGTGGGCAAAGATAACGCATGAAAGAATATCGAATGCCGGCGAAGGCTATGGTTACAGACTAACCTTTCTTGGTCAATATCAGTAACTCATTGGCATGCACTTCTGTAATATTCCGTTTGATTCCCTGTTTATCCGTGTAGGTACGGTTTACCAGTTTGCCTTCAATAACCACTTCGGTTCCTTTTACCAGGTATTTTTCAGCAATCTCGGCCAACTTGCCCCAGGCCACTACATTATGCCACTGGGTTTCGCTTACTTTTTCACCTTTGGCGTTCCGGTAATTCTCATTGGTGGCAACGTTTAACAGGGCCATTTTTTTATCATCGGCGATCAGTTTTACCTCGGGGTCCTGCCCCAGGTTGCCGATAAGCTGTACTTTGTTTTTTACTGCGTTCATTACGGTTGGTTTTAAAGGTTGGTAATGAACAGTTTCCGGGTATGGTTACCAGGCAAAAATGAATAACCCTGTCAACTAAGAACGGGTTTTCCCATTTATAGACGGATATAAATATTTATAACAGCTTAGCGGTATCTTTAAAAGACCGGTAATTATGAGACCCATACCGTTTAGAAAGTCACAATAACAAAAAAGATGATTATTATTAAGTGCTGGTCGATCGCTTTTTTCAGTATGATCGCCTTTGCGTGTACTTCCCATCCTGATACCCTAAACAGGGCCGCAAATCAAACAAAAAAGGATACCATATTTCTGCAAAGAGATCTATCAACAGGGATAAAGACTTTATATCATGCAGTTTATATTGATACCAACCGTAATTCAATATTTTATAAAGAATTAGCCGATTTTTCTTTCGACAAATATGAAAACATGGATGAGTACAATAAACAGTTGAAAGAGAAAGGCATACACCTGCATAAAGTTACAACGCCAGGGCTTCCTGTTGAGTGGGTACCGCTTTACCTGTACAAAAATAAATATTATGTTTATTCCCCTTCTGATAAAGGGGAACTTAACCGACGTATTTTAAATGATTCCCTGTTAATCTTCTGGTCCATAGAAGGCCCTATCCCTTATGTATTGCTGTCGGTTAAGAAAGTTAATGAACAAACCTATACGGTACATACAAAAGATGTTTTTGTACAAGCCGGCGATTTTTTCCGGCCTGAAATAGTAAACATTTATATGATAGACCCCGAAAAGAAGATCGCCGTATGGGAATACAAAAGCCTGAACCAAAAAGAGTACACGTATGAACTTTATATAGCCAGGGAAAGTATCCAAAAATTTGACATGATCGTCAATTACTGTAAAACTGATAAAATGAGCGAATTTAATTTTGATACACCCGATTTTACAAAACTGCTGGAGAAAATAAGTATAAGCCACAGGAAAAATTGAGTACTTCTACGCTATCGTTCTTCAATTAACCGGTTTAGTTTCACCGCTGTTTGTACCCTGCCATCAAAATCATACACATGATAGCAGAAACCAGAACCTGCCTGAGTTGCGGTAAAACCATCCGTGGGCGAACAGATAAGAAATTTTGTAACGACAATTGCAGGAATACGTATAACAACGCGTTGAATGGCAACAGCAACAAGTATATACGCAGTATCAATTATTTACTGCGCAGGAACCGCAGGTTGTTGGAGAAAATTTTGCCTGTTTCAAAGCATACCATAAAGACAACCCGGCAAAAGCTCTTAAACAAAGGCTTCCGGTTCCGTTATTTTACACATACACAGCTGAATGCCAAAGGGAAATTATATTACTTCTGCTATGAGTATGGCTATTTTTTGCTGGAGAAAGAACAGGTTTTGATCGTTCGGCGGAAAGAAAATACGGAAGAAGAACTGTAGTTTCTAATAACTGATCTTTACTTTAACCACGCCTGCGTTTACCATATCGATCTTCCTGGCCGCGGTCCTGGTGAGGTCGATAATACGGCCGCTTACAAAGGGGCCACGATCGTTGATACGAACCTTTACGGTTTTACCGTTGGAGAGATTAGTCACTTTTACTTTCGTGCCAAAAGGTAATTTTTTATGCGCCGCAGTCAGATCTGATGAATTGTAGATCTCGCCGTTAGCGGTTTTTTTACCATTATAGCTTTCCGAATAGAATGAGGCCATCCCTGTTTCTGTTCCGCTTACTTCCATGGATGGAACTGTTTTGCGGTGACACGAGCTTGTGATGAGAGCAAGAAGAAGAAAAATAGCTATCCTTTTCATTGTGCTGTAAATCTATCCCCTACTTTTTTTAATACATAGCAGTTATTTTCAACAATTCTGCATTAATGTTGATAACGGACGAAGAAATGCCTCAATGGCAAAAAATTTACGCAAAAGGTGCTTTTACTATTTTGGCTTTCACCAATGTATTACGAATATCAATAAATATTTCACTGTCAATCGTGTTATGTCCGGTAGCCACATAGGCCAATCCAACCGCCTTGCCGAGGGATGGCGCCTGTGTACCGCTGGTTACTTTTCCGATCGTATTACCGGATGCATCTTTAACAGGATAATCATGACGCGGAATACCCCTGTCGATCATTTCAAAACCCACCAGTTTTCGTGTAACCCCTTCCGCCTTCTGTTTCTCGAAAATGGCTTTGGAAGTAAAATCTTTTGTGAATTTCGTTATCCATCCCAATCCACCTTCCAGCGGTGAGGTAGTATCATCAATATCATTGCCATATAAACAATACCCCATTTCCAGTCGCAGGGTATCCCTTGCCCCCAGGCCAATCGGTTGTAATCCCTGGGGCGCACCCGCTTCAAAGATCGCGTCCCATATTTTTTCGGCAGCGCCATCCTTGTCTTCAAAATAGATTTCCACACCACCCGAACCCGTATAACCCGTTGCACTTACGATCACATTATCTACACCTGCAAATTTCCCTTTGGTAAATGTGTAATATTTCAGGTTCATAATATCTGTATCCACCAATGGCTGTAATATTTTGGTGGCATTGGGTCCCTGTATAGCCAGCAGGCAGGTCTTTTCGCTGATATTATGCATCTCAACCCCTTTCGTATTGTATTTGCTGATCCAGTTCCAGTCCTTCTCAATATTGGAAGCATTTACCACCAGCATATACACTTTGTTTTGTTCTATACAGTACACGATCAGATCATCCACAATACCGCCTTCTTCATTAGGCAGGCAGCTATACTGCGCCTGCCCATTGGTTATTTTGGAAGCGTCATTCGTCGTTACCCGCTGTATCAGGTCAAGCGCGTTTTCGCCTTTTAGTATAAATTCCCCCATATGACTCACATCAAATACCCCGGCATTTTTGCGCACGGCAGCATGCTCATCATTGATCCCGCTGTAACTGATGGGCATATTATAACCGGCAAACTCAGCCATTTTAGCACCAAGCGCCAGGTGTTTCTGTGTAAACGGGGTATTTTTCATTTTATAAGAGATTTCTGGCTGCAAAAATAGGAGATGCGGGTGGGGCGAAAAAATAAAGCCGGGGATTCGCAGCTTATTTTTTAATAATCTGCGAATCCCCGGCTAAAAAAATTCTACACCAGTTAGTTATCTTCCGCTAACCTATGCTTTATATGCTCTCCTAATTGTTTTAACCGGTTATAGGATTCCAGATCGTTTTTATCCTTATCCATTTTTATGATCAGCAATCCGGGTCCGCTTCTTACATGCATATTCATATTATCATCCACGATGATATCCGCATTGATCCTTGCGTTGGTGAACACATGCGTTTTCAGTTGTTCATCCACATAGGCCTGGATCGAATGTGTTTTGTGCCGGTTAAAGGATGCATAAAAACGATACGTGTTATCCGTTTCCTTTACCTGTATAGCTACATCGTGGTTATTCCAGTAGATCCTGTGCAGAACCAGCATAAAAAATCCTGCAATAAAAAGTGTACAAATCACAAGCGCCAGAAATAATTTTCTCATTTTGTTTGATTTGATTATTAGATAGAGAAAAAATGTCGACTATTGAAAAGGGAAGAACCCCCTCCTGTGAACAAGACAGGGTTCTTTGTTTCCCAACTTCAACCGAGTTTATCATATCATCTGTAAAAACATCATAAGAGACGCATCTGCTGTAAGATCCATTTCGTCGGGAACATTTTTCCTGGCCGGCTCCTGCGGTTTCACAGGTGTTGCAGGTTCTATGGAAGTAGTAGCTTTATGGTAATGATACCGTGTGCTGTCTACCGGTTTATCCAGTTCCTTTTTCAGTTCTTCCGCTTCTTTCTGTTTCTTATCATACTCTTTCTTCAGCTCATCCTTGCTCTTCTTATATTTTTCTATTGCATTGTTATCTTCATCCCCATTATCGTCGCTGGCGGAAACCCCATTTTTCACTCTTTCCAGGCCAGCCACTGTCATGATATACTCTACATCCGAACTCCAGTTCTCAGAATGATTGTTCCAGTCGTCATCAAAATCCCAATCCCCGTTCCTTGAATTGATATGGAAGTAATTGAGCCTGCGGTTAACACTGCCTGAGATCACGATCCTTTTGCCTACCGGTACCTGTATGGTAACCGCTACGCTCTGGTTGCGGAAACGCGTACCACGCTGTAAAGAGAATCCCCTGTCTAAAGCAAGTATGCTGTCGTCCTGGTTAATACCGTAATGGATATCCTGCACATTGTGTAATGCTGTTGCTTCATTGGGGCCATGACTATATTTATACGCGCTTACATGGAAGAAGGAGTCGGTGCTCTTTACCAGGGCAAGCCGCACATTATTCAGTACCAGGCTGTCATCGGTTACACTGAGTATGCCATCCATCTTAAAAAATCGGCCATATACTTTCACTTTGCTTTCCGGAACTTTTACGATCAGTTTGCCATGGGCTGGTTGTGTAATGGTATATTCCTGTTTGTCTCTTGCCCTTGCATCAAAATTCTGTGCGATAGATCCTGCCAGGATACCGGCGCAGATCAAACCGATTACCCAGAGACCTGCGAAAGTGAACCCGATATATTTATTGCCTGATTTCACACCCATGATCCGGCGGATGACCCAGGTAATAAATGCGATCACCGGTACGCCCAGGAATAAGAGCAGGGTTGACCACGCCAGGAAGTTCTGCCAGAATCCTTCGAGGAAAAAGTTTTTCAAAGGAAACACACCGATACCTGCTACCATAAAAGCTAATAAAGCAACGAGTAAGGCAAAAGCGATGATTCCCGCGATAAAAAGAAAGAACGCTTTGAACATGATGCCGATGGCCCTGAATACCCGGCTGCCGCCGCTTTTGGCTACATAACCGGCTTCTTTACCGAATTGCTGGCCTTTCTGGCTAACGGTATGACCGAAATCCTGGCCAAACTGCTGTGCCTTGTCTTTGAATTCGCCGCCCCATTTTTCGGCGCGTGATTTAAATCCTTCGAGGTCTTCCTGGATGGTGTTCCTGATCGTGTTCAAGTCTACTTTTTCACCACGCATCTCTAATTTTTCAGAGGCGCTTTTGGCTTCGGGTATCACGGCCCAGAGAACCGCGTACACAACAAACAGGGTGCCGCCGAAAGATCCGAATACGATGCCCGGGAAGGGATCCACATCAAACCAGAAAGCGCTTTTGAAGATGGAGCTGATGATACCGATCACTAATGGAAGGGCAAAGATCAGCCTTGGGATCCAGACAGCGATATCAAAATAAGAAGCGATACCGCTGGCTACACCCGCAATCACTTTTTCTTCCGGGTTACGGTACAAACGTTTGGTGGAAGAAGTACTGTTTAACGGCCGTGACGGCAGTATCACCCATAAAAGAATATATAACAGGATACCTGTTCCGGCGCCAAAACTGATCAATGCGAATACCAGTCGCACGATAGTTGGATCGATACGCAGGTAGCTGGCAAGACCGCCGCATACACCGCCCAGGATCTTATCATTCTCGTCGCGGTATAAACGGCCGCGGGGAACATCTGCTGCGGGTTCATAATTATAGCCACTGTTACTTTTGTTTTCTTCGCCACCCAGTTGTGAGTGTACTTTTCCTTCTTCGCCTTCAAAGTCTTCGGGGCGGCCCATGCTGGCAATGATATGGTTCACATCATCATCGGTGATGCAGGTGCTGCCTTTTTTCAGGCTCTCACCAAACAACTCGGCGATACGGCCTTCGATATCATTAATGATCTCATCACGACCCTCCTCGTTGGCAAAGAACCTGCGCAAACTTTCCACATACTGCTTCAGCATATCGTAAGCAGATTCCTCAATAGGAATTACCCTGCCTTGGAAGTTTATATTAATTACCTTTTTCATTGTCTGTCAGTTTAGGTGGTTAAGGTTGGGTTGGGTTTTCATCGGATGACGCTTCCGAAAGCGGTTTGGTGAGTTCATGAACCGCGTCCGCGAGTTCCTGCCAGGTTCTTTCGAGTTCACCATAGAACTCAAGGCCTTTATCGGTCATCACGAAATACTTGCGTGGCGGCCCGCTATTGCTTTCTACCCAGCGGTAAGTTAACAGGCCTGCGTTCTTCAAACGGGTAAGCAATGGGTAGAGCGTGCCTTCCAGGATGTGCAGGTTGGCAGATTTCATCCTGTCTACCAGGTCGCTGGGGTAAACCTCACCCTGTCGAATGATCGACAGAATGCAAAACTCCAATACGCCCTTTCGCATCTGACTTTGTGTGTTCTGAATATCCATAACCGGCTTTTTGCGGACCCCTGTTCTTTTTTCGAACGGGATCTTGTGATGAAATAAATCGGATCCTTGTAATGGCTATTAAAAATAGCAAGCTAAATGTTTGCCTGTAACCCGGCTTCTCCTGTTACGTTCGAGATTCCAGAGGTCGGCTGCAGTAAAAGCAGGTTGCTGGTTGATAACAGGAACATTCGTGGCTACCGTTTCTTTTACTTCTTTTACCAGGTTGTTCAGTTCTGTTTTACCCAGTGGCTGTAAGAAGTTTGTGTTTTGCGTTTTCATGGTGTTGTGATTAAATGTGTTAAAATATGTTTTGTTTCTTTTTGATTTGTTTGGGCTCTCTCCCTTTGACAACACAAAGATGGGGGTTTATTTGGTACTATGCAACACACAGTACCATGTATTTTTTAGTAATAGGCAGGCGACAATAACTGGCTTAATATAAATAATTGATAATCACACTATTATAAAATATTCATATTTTTTTTGATGTGATGAATGGTAAAATTAAGGGGTTAGAAAAAAGGTATTTTTTCAGAGTAAGCCTGTTTTAGTCACAGATTTCACAGATTATCACAGAAAAATACAGGGGTGTCCATGCTAATTTTGTTGGATGAGTAAAAAGAAACTGCTTTTTGTTTGTGTGGAGAACAGTAACCGGAGCCAGATGAGCCAGGCTTATGCTTTGATACATGGCGGTAGCGGGGTGGAAGCATACAGTGCGGGTAGTAAACCCAGCGGTATCGTTAACCCAAAAGCCATTGCCGCTATGGGCGAACTGGGTTATGATCTTTCCAAACACGATAGTAAATCGCTTACAGAGGTGGAGGCTTTTGCTCCTTTTGATATAGTGGTTACAATGGGTTGCGGCGATGCCTGCCCATGGATGCCGGCAAAAAAATTCATCGACTGGCAGATCCCCGATCCGAAACATATGGACCCGGCTGCCTTTAATGAAGTAAGGGATCTGATCAGTGCAAAAGTGAAAGCATTACTGGAAGAAGGGTAAAAAATTGTTACATCCTCTTTAATAAAAAGA
>JANXRX010000198.1 GCA_025352905.1 Bacteroidota bacterium
TACGGTTTACAGCCTGCGGACAGGCAATGAAATTTTTAAATGTAGAGAAAGGAACCCTTTTAACCGGTATCAAAATAGGGTATTCCGCCAAAACGGTGATCAGTTCTTATAGTCTGAAAGGTTTTATACTGACGGATGTAAATGACTGAGCCATTATTGCCCATGACAAACTGATCAACACATAAAACATACCCTATGAAAATAGTTTTTCCATCCCTTTGTATCCTCCTTCTTGCCTGTTTTTTGTTTGCCTGCAAGAACCCTTCCAAGGACACGCGTCTTGAAAAAGCTTCCCGCGAAAATAAAAATGGCTGGATCTATGTACACCTCGAAGGTTCTCCTTCTACTATCGGTTACCAGCATGGGTACCTGCTGGCCAAAGACATTGATACAACTTTACAGGCCCTGCAATACGCGCTCGCGCATGAAACAAAAAAAGAATGGAGTTTTTACCGCGGCGCCGCCGAACATTTTTTGTGGAGCAAACTCGACAGGGAATACAAAGATGAAATCAACGGCATTGTAGAAGGGCTACAGGTACAGGGATTCAAATATGACAGCCTCGACATAACGGCGCTCAATGCCATGGAAGAACTGGCGTATTATTATGTACCGCAGGTAATGGACAAGGAAAAACCCGGTAGCGGCAACAACAAAGCGCCAGGCAATTGCAGCGCTTTTATTGCTACAGGCAGTTATACAAGCGATAGTAAGATCGTGATCGGCCATAATAACTGGACCTCTTATATCACGGGACAACACTGGAACGTGATAGCAGACATAGTTCCGCAGAAGGGTAATCATATACTGATGGATTGCATGCCTGGTTTTATACACAGCGGTGATGATTTTCTGATTACAGATAATGGGCTACTGATCACTGAAACTACCATCACCCAGTTCAAAGGATTTGATACTGCGGCCGTTCCTGAATTTGTGCGCGCAAGAAAAGCGGCGCAGTATAGCAAGAGTATTGATGATGTGATCAAATATTTTACGGAAGGAAATAACGGCGGTTACGCCAATGACTGGCTGATAGGCGATACCAAAACAAATGAAGTGGCCAAACTGGAACTGGGCTTGAAAAATTATATCGTATGGCGCTCAAAAGATACAGCCATGATCGGCTCCAATTTTCCGAGCGATCCCAAACTGATCAAAGAAGAAACCACCTTTAATGTGAACGATCAAACCACATCTCCTAATGCAAGAAAACTGCGGATGGAGCAATTGGTGCTGGTTAACCTGAAAGGTAAACTGGACATAGAAACAGGCAAACAGGTAGAGGGCGATCATGTAGATGCCTTACAAAACAAGAACGCCAATAACCGTTGTGTGATCTGCGGCCATATTGATGAAGATGCGAAGGGTTGCGCAGAATGGGACCTGCCTGCTTATTACCCCATGGGCGCCGTACAGGGAAAAGTGACAACCGCAGCGCTCGCAAAAAATATGCAGTTCTGGGCGCATATGGGTCACCCCTGTGGCCAGGATTTTATCGGCGAGAAATTTTATAAGGCGCACCCGGAATTCGAATGGCAATCGAAGTACCTGAAGAATATGATTGCTTATCCGTGGACACTATTTGAGGCAAAAAAAAGTCTGTAGTTGCGGTTTCGTGTTTGGTGTTTGGAGTTGTTAACGGTTAACTATTAACCCTATAACAACACCAAACTCCAAACCAAATCAGTCTTTCCTGTCGCCGCCGAGGCTATAGCTATTATTTTCTTCATCCTCTTCTCCTACTGCTTCATCGGCATCATCGTCGGATGCCCCGGGTACATCGAGGTCGCTTCCGGAGACATCGTCTTTTTCGTTCAGTGGATCACCATCAAGATCGGTTTCATCCAGCGCGAGCCTGCGCCTGTCTTCGTCATCGATACTGCTCATGCTTTCGTCTGTGCGACTTAACAATTCTTTTTCTTCTTCGGTCACATCCGTCTCAGTATCCAGCGCATCTTCCTCAAAAATACCTTTACCTTCTTCATCATCTGATGAGATGGTGGTATCATGAAATTGTTTCATTTGGGGAACATGAATATGCTCCTGGCCGGGAATATCTTCCACATCCGGCATATCAATGGTTGTCTCTTCCGGCTGCATACGTTCCGTATCCCTTGCAGAATCAGTAATGTCTGCTTGTTTTTCTGTTGACATAGCTTTTCATTTTTATAGAGGGTATAAAAACAATGCCAAGAAATAGTTTGGGGTTTGGGGTTTGGAGTTGTTAACGTTTAACTGATAAACATAAAACAACTCCAAACCCCAAACTTCAAACCAATTTCCTACCATTCCGCTCTTGCGGTGGGTCCGGCTTCCAACGAACTGAACTGGCCTTCGAGGTATTTGTAATAGGCAGTGATGGCGATCATGGCGGCATTATCGGTGCAGTATTCAAATTTGGGGATATATGTTTTCCATCCTTCCTTCTCTCCCATTTCCGTCAGGCCTTTTCGTAAGCCGCTGTTGGCGCTTACACCGCCGGCAATGCATACATTTTTAACACCGGTTTGGGTTATCGCTTTTTGTAGTTTTTTGAGAAGGATCCGGATGATCGTGTATTGGATGGATGCACAGAGATCGGCCAGGTTCTGCTGGATAAAACCCGGTTCCTGTTTTTGCAGGAAATACAATACTGAGGTCTTTAATCCGCTGAAGGAAAAATTGAGTTCAGGGATCTGCGGTTCTGCAAATTTGAATTTGAGCGGGTTGCCACTGGCCGCATATTTATCTATCAGCGGTCCGCCGGGATAAGGCAGGCCGAGTAGTTTGGCGCTTTTATCAAAAGCCTCACCTGCCGCATCATCAATCGTTTCACCAATCACTTTCAGATCAAGCGGCGAATTGGCCAGCACGATCTGCGTATGACCGCCACTCACGGTTAAACAGATAAAAGGGAAATCCGGCTTTTCTTCCGCTATCAGGTTTGCGAGTACATGCGCCTGCATATGGTGTACGGTGATCAGGGGTTTATCGAGCGACAAAGCCAGCGACTTGGCAAACTGCGCGCCAACCAATAAACTCCCTATCAGTCCGGGGGCCTGCGTAAAAGCGATGGCATCGAGTGACGATAATGTACAACCGGCAGATGCAAGCGCACGATCTACCACCGGTACGATATTCTGCATATGCGCACGGCTGGCCAGTTCCGGCACTACACCGCCATATTGTTCATGAACGGTTTGGTTGGCGATAAAGTTGGATAATATCTTACCATCCACACAAATGGAAGCAGAAGTTTCATCGCAGGAGGATTCTATGGCAAGGATGGTGACCGGCATTTTCAAATTATTTCGTCCTGATTGCTACCACCGGATCCATCTTCGCTGCAATGGATGCAGGTATGATGCCGGAAATGATACCGAGGATGATGCAGATACTTAGTGCGAGTACCACAATATTGGCCGCGATAAAGATCGGGAAAGGCATAACGGCGCTCAGTACCACCGATAGTATCCATACAAGTCCCAGCCCTATCAATCCACCGATCACGCATAAAAAAGCGCTTTCTATAAGGAACTCGGTAAGGATCGTTCTTTTTTTGGCGCCAAGCGCTTTCTTCAGCCCGATCTGGCTGGTTCTTTCCCGTACGGTAACGAACATAATATTGGCTACGCCGAAAGCACCTACGATGAGGCTCAGCCCGGCAATGGCCCATCCGCCGGCGCTTACCTGGCCAAAAAAGCTTTTTGTCTGCTCGGCAAATAAAGACACATCATTGCAGGAGAAATTATCCTCTTCTGTAGGGCTCAGCCTGCGCAATTGCCGCATGATACCCACCAGTTCATCCTGTAAAGCAGCGGGAGGAACGGTAGGCTTAGCCTGCACCAGGATCCTCGGGCTGTTATTATCCGGATCGAATACACTGGCAAAGTATTCGTAGGAAACGATCAGGCACTGGTCAAAATCAAAGCCCCCGATAAAGCTCTGCCCCTGCTTTTTAATCACCCCGATAACGATCAGTCTTTTGCCCCCGTAAGAGATCTCGTTGCCAACCGCTTTTTCGGGATTATCGAATAATTCTTCGGCCACTTTATTCCCGATCACACAGGTAGGTGTTCCCCGCTTGAACTCCGACTCATTCAAATAGCGCCCCTGGGATATATCAATGGTCTGAATACTGTTGAACTCCTCGGATACGCCATACATATTCACCGAGTTAAGGATATTGTCCTTATAATTGACATTCACGTTGTTAGACATGAACATAGCCGAATTAGCTGCGAGCAGGCTTTTTGCCTGGATGAACTTCATCTCCCCGATCTTCATTTGCGGCCGCTTCAGGTATTTCCACCAGGGATAGTCGTTGCCGCCGCCATACTGCCATTTATCTATATAGATGGTATTGTTACCAAACGACTTGATATCGTTCTGTATTTTTTGTTCCAGGCTATCTACCGTGGCCAGTACACCGATAATACAAAAGATACCGATGGTGATCCCAAAAAGCGAGAGGAATGTACGCAGTTTATTGACCCATAGTTCCTGCAGGGCCATGCGGAAACTATTCCAGAGGATGCTTAATAGTTTTAACATGTATCAAATGTAAAGCGTATTGATTTCGGAAGTCTGATTTTTTATTTGAACGGTTTATGGGCCGTTCATGGGTCATGGTTCATAGGTCATGGCCACTTCGCCTATGAACCATGATCCATGACCTATGAACCGAACGCTAAAAAAGTTAACCGACGAACGGCTTCCTGTGCTATTTTTGCAGCGATTTATCAACTAAACCTGCTATATGACCTGGAAACAAGTCTTTACATCATCCATCGGGAAAAAACTGGTGATGGGTTTCACCGGCATTTTCCTGATCCTTTTCCTGATCGTTCATGTGGGTCTGAATGCTTGTATCTGGGTACCGGATGGAGGTGAAACATTTAATAAAGCTGCCCATTTCATGGGAAGCATGATCGTTCCGCGGATACTGGAAATCGGTTTGTTTGCTGGTTTTTTCCTACATATCATACAGGGGTATCTGTTAACCGTTCAGAACCGCAGCAAACGCTCGGTTGGCTACGCGGTTGACTATGGCAATAGGGGCAGCAAATGGTATAGCCGCAGCATGGGTATACTTGGTACGCTGATCTTACTGTTCCTCATCATGCATATCTATCATTTCTGGACTCCCAGCCGCTTAGGCGGGATGTGGAATATACATGAACTGGGAACGGTTATGTATAACGGAAAAGAATACCACGACCTGTTTAACGAAATGCGGATTGTTTTTGCCGGTAACCTGGTCATTGTTATTGTATACGTATTGGGTTGTATATCGCTTGGCTACCACCTGGCGCATGGTTTCAAAAGCGCTTTCAGAACACTTGGCGTACACAATAACCGTTATTTTGATATGATCAAGGCAACAGGCTATGCCTTTGCCATCATCGTACCCCTCGCTTTTGCGATGATGCCGGTGAGTTATTATTTAGGATGGGTGTGAGAGAAAGGATAAGAGGTAAGGGATAAGGCATAAGGGTGAAACAAAAAATAAGAATGGGTATTGTATGAGATGGCAGGGTTGATGTAGTAAACAAGCTACTTACCCATTACCACTTATCCTTTACCCCTAAAAAAAAATCTATGTTAGATGCAAAAATTCCAGCCGGTACTTTGGATGATAAGTGGACAGAGTACAAGGGGCATTGCAAACTGGTGAACCCGGCAAATAAGCGTAAGCTGGAGATCATTATTGTAGGTACCGGGCTGGCCGGCGCTTCTGCAGCGGCATCACTGGGCGAGTTGGGATATAAGGTAAAAGCCTTCTGTTTCCAGGATTCTCCGCGTCGTGCACACTCCATTGCCGCGCAGGGTGGTATTAATGCAGCTAAGAATTACCAGAACGACGGCGATAGTGTTTTCCGTTTGTTCTATGATACCATTAAAGGCGGCGATTACCGCTCACGCGAGTCCAACGTGCATCGTTTATCGGAAGTAAGCGCCAGTATCATCGACCAGTGCGTGGCGCAGGGTGTTCCGTTTGCAAGGGAATACGGCGGTTTGCTGAGTAACCGTTCTTTTGGTGGTACACAGGTACAAAGAACTTTTTATGCTGCCGGTCAAACCGGTCAGCAACTATTGATAGGCGCCTACCAGGCCCTCGAAAGACAGGTGGCGCTGGGTAATGTAAAGATGTACAGCCGGCACGAGATGCTGGAGATCGTTAAGATAGATGGAAAGGCGCAGGGCATCATTGCCCGCGACCTGGTAAGCGGCAAACTGGAAAGGCATTTTGGTCATGCGGTACTGTTATGTTCCGGTGGCTATGGCAACGTATTTTATCTTTCCACCAATGCCATGGGCAGCAATGTTACGGCGGCATGGAAAGCTCACAAACAGGGCGCTACATTTGCCAATCCTTGTTTTACACAGATCCACCCCACCTGTATACCCGTGAGTGGTGATCACCAGTCGAAACTGACATTAATGTCGGAGTCGCTCCGCAATGATGGCCGTATCTGGGTGCCCAAAAAACAGGGCGATACCCGCAAAGCCAGCGATATCCCCGAAGAAGAAAGAGATTATTACCTGGAAAGACGCTACCCTGCCTTCGGTAACCTGGTTCCGCGCGATGTGGCATCAAGGGCCGCCAAGGAAAGATGTGATGAGGGGTATGGTGTGGGCAGCAGCAAACAGGCCGTATACCTTGATTTTGCCGCGGCTATTATCCGTTACGGTAAGATCGAAGTGGGTAAAGAAGGGAATGACCATGCTACGCAGGAGGAGATCATCCAACTGGGTAAGGATGTAGTGAAAGAAAAATACGGTAACCTGTTCGATATGTACGAAAAGATTACCGGTGAAAATCCTTACGAGATCCCGATGCGCATCTACCCTGCTGTTCACTATACTATGGGCGGACTTTGGGTCGATTATGAATTACAGACCAATGTACCCGGCCTGTATTCTTTGGGAGAAGCCAACTTCAGCGATCATGGCGCCAACCGCCTGGGCGCTTCTGCATTAATGCAGGGCCTGGCCGATGGTTATTTTGTGATCCCTTATACCATTGGTAATTACCTGGCGGATGAGATCTACAATAAAGCTGTGGAAACCGACCATCCCGCATTTGGATCAGCCGAAAAGGAAGTATCAGATCGCATCAATCGTTTAATGGGCATCAAAGGAAAACAAAGCGTAGAAAGTTTTCATAAACGCCTCGGCAAGATCATGTGGGAAAAATGCGGTATGGCGCGTAATGCACAGGGCTTACAGGAAGCCATCGCCGAAATACAGGCATTGAAAAAAGAATTCTGGAGCGATGTAAGGATCCCGGGAAATATTGCAGAAATGAATCCTGAACTGGATAAAGCGAACCGGGTAGCTGATTTTATCGAACTGGGTGAACTTATGTGCAAGGATGCGCTGAACCGTAATGAAAGTTGCGGTGGACATTTCAGGGAAGAATACCAAACACCGGATGGTGAAGCATTGCGCGATGATAAGGATTACATGTATGTTGCTGCCTGGGAATATGCCGGTGACAGTAACTGGAACTTACATAAAGAACCGTTGAATTACGAAGTGATAAAACCGACTCAACGGAATTATAAATAAGCCTGATTAACGAAACTATTTAATACAAGTCGCATGGAACACTATACAATGAATCTGAATTTGAAAGTGTGGAGACAACAGAATGCTGCTGCGAAAGGTGGTTTTAAGTTGTATCGTGTAGAAAACATTTCAAGTGAGATGAGTTTTCTTGAAATGTTCGATGTATTAAATGAGCAGTTGATCCATGATGGAGAAGATCCCATCACTTTCGATCATGATTGCCGTGAGGGGATCTGCGGATCCTGTTCCATGTATATCGATGGCAAACCGCATGGGCCATGGCAGGCGAATACTACCTGCCAGTTACACATGCGTGCTTTCAAAGATGGCGATACGATTGTAGTTGAGCCATGGAGAGCGGATTCTTTCCCGGTTATTAAGGATCTGATGGTAGACCGTACCGCGTTCGACCGTATCATTCAGGCGGGTGGTTATATCAGCGTGAATACGGGCAATGCGGTGGATGGTAATTCACTCCCGATACCCAAGGATGATGCCGATGCTTCTTTTGCCGCAGCTATGTGTATCGGCTGTGGCGCCTGTGTGGCGGCATGTAAGAATAGCAGCGCCATGTTATTCGTAAGCGCAAAAGTTGCGCATCTTGCTTTACTGCCACAGGGAGAGCCTGAACGCAGGAGTCGTGTATTGAATATGGTGGCCCAGATGGATAAAGAAGGTTTCGGCGCCTGCACCAATACCGGCGCCTGCGAAGCCACCTGCCCCAAAGAGATCTCGCTGAGTAATATTGCGAGGCTGAACCAGGAATATACACTGGCATCATTAACAGCTAAATAATGACCTACACCATCCCCGCACAAACAAGGATCGGCCATGTGCACCTGAAAGTTTCCGACCTGGATAAGGCGCTTTCTTTTTACCAGGGTCTGCTTGGTTTTGAACTGATGCAGAAATATGGTACCCAGGCCGCTTTTATTTCGGCGGGCGGATACCATCACCATATCGGCCTGAATACCTGGTACAGTAAGGATGCCAAACCTTCGCATGTTCCGGCGCCGGGATTATTTCATACGGCTATCTTATATCCTACCCGTAAAGACCTGGCTGCTATCTTCCAGCGACTGGTGGATGCGAAATACCCCATCACCGGCGCTTCCGATCATGGGGTATCTGAGGCAATTTACCTGGATGATCCCGATGATAACGGCGTTGAACTCTATTGGGACAGACCCAAGGACCAGTGGCCATTAGATGCGCAGGGCAATCTTCAAATGATCACAGAGCATCTCGATTTAAAAGGGTTGCTGGCTGAATTATGATCTTTGATGAATCGGATTTTTAGGAATTTGTTGTTACCGCTTTTGCCGTTTTTCTTTTTAATATCCCTGCACTGATCAATGCAACCACCAGGCCAACCGGCAGGATCTCCAGGTAGGTAAACAATATAACGAACAGCGGGTTTTTATACATTTCCTTCATCTTATCCATACTGGTTATCTCTTTGCTGACCTCCGCAGCGCTCACACCCGAAGCCTTAACTTTTGCAATCATATGCATCGAATATTTATCCATAAAATCCGGGATGAAACAATAATAATTGATCAGCCAGCTAATCACATAAATAGTAGAGGCTATCAGGGTAATGTAAAAGCCAATTTTAAACGCTTTCCCAAAATTAAGAACACCATTATTATATTTATCCCTGAAATTTTTAACCGCCACAAAGATCATAGAGAAAGCAAGTATCATAGCTGTATAACCATAGATCATTCCACCCTCAAAATCTCCGGTGGCGCAGTATTTACCCGTAGAATAGAACATCATTGCCGCTACGATCAATCCACCAATGGTGCCGAAAACAAGTACATTTTTTTTCATTTGATTATGTTTTGGTTAGAAAGCATAAAAATCAGGGTTTACTTTCTTTTCCGGGTCATACTTTAGGGTGATTTTATCGGTTGGCTACTGTTTTCATGCTAAAGTATGAGCGGATATTTTATCAGGGAATTAATCGCAGCCGTTTACCTTTTTCAACCGCCTGTGTTCTCCGGCTGACTTCCATTTTTTCGAAAAGTTTGGAAGAATGTGTCTTCACTGTATTAAGCGACACAAAAAGCCGCCCGGCAATTTCATCATTGCTCAGTCCTTCGGCCATCAGTTCCAGTACTTCGAGTTCCCTTTTGCTTACACCCAGGGCCGCCTGCTCTTTCGCGTTCAGGATAAAATCCGCACCGGCATACACTTCTCTTTCCACAATAACTGTTTGCATTTTTGGCTTGGCAAGTTTTAAAGCGAGCCATATTCCGAGGGAAGTAAAGATCAGGGCAATAGAACCTGCGTATATTTCAAAAGAATAATCATAGATAATAAACCGCAACTCCAGCCATTTCAGCAAAAACAGCAATATCGCCAGCGAAGCGCCATAAAGTAATACCATTTTATTTTTGGAGAAGAAATTGCCGGCGATCATTCGCTAAATTTACAACAAATGTCGAATACCTATTTCCAATTCAAGGAGTTCACTATTCACCAGGAACACTGTGCCATGAAAGTGTGTACGGATGCGTGTTTGTTTGGCGCATGGGCAGGCAAGAAAGATGACGGATGGCAGATGACGGATGGCAGGGTTCTGGATATTGGGGCGGGTACCGGGTTATTGAGCCTGATGGTGGCGCAGCGTAGTAAAGCAATGATTGATGCAGTTGAACTGGATGAGGAAGCGGCCAGGCAGGCGGCGGATAATTTTGAAGCATCCCCCTGGGAAAAAAGATGCCAGGTGATACAGGGCGATGCACGAACGGTTCATTTGGGAAGGAAATACGATTTGATCATTTCCAACCCGCCTTTTTTTGAACATGACCTGAAAAGCGGGAACGCGCAAAGGGATCTCGCGCTGCACAGTGAGTCACTGAACTTCTCCGAACTCTTAACTGTGATCAAAAAATACCTTGCTGATAACGGTAGGTTTGCCCTGCTCCTGCCCTGGCACCGGAAAAGCGAATTTGAGGAACTGGCGTTTGGGGAAGGATTTTATGTAACTGAGTCCGTGTCCGTAAAACAAACGCCCAACCATTCTTATTTCAGGGCCATGCTTTTGTTTGGCAGCATCCAACAACCCGCGCTTACCAGTGAGATCATCATTCGTGAGGGAGATAGTTATTCGATGGAATTCAGTAAGCTGCTGCAGGATTATTACCTGAATCTTTAAACGATCAATGTTTTGCATAGTCGCCGAGATAGGCAAACAATTGCGTCAGTTTTCCTTCGTTTAGTATAGTGGCGCGACCGATCGTTTCGCTTCCGCCTGAGCGGATATCTTCCAGAACATACTTGATCAGTTGTTCCCCGAAATAACGGCTCGCATCGCGCGGCAATTCGTTAGGCAGGTTGCCTACTGCCATGATATCCACGGAGCCGGGCAGGTAGGCATCCGTTCTATCACCCGATAATTTATCAATCCCGTATACCGGCGCATCAATGGTGCCATCACCGAGGTTGCAGGGAATGCTTCCTTTCTTATCATCGGTAATATCCGCGATGGTTTGTATCCTGAAATCGCGCCGTTGTAAGGCATCCATAGAAAACAAACGTGGGATGGATGCATCCCAGTAGATCCCGTTCATAAGAATATCCGTATGCGGGCAATAATTTTCAAACACACAATCATACTGACCAGGATCGGCATGAAAATCTTCACGAATATATTTACGCGTAACAGAGTGTTCATACAAGTCGCTGCCTTTTAAATGAACATATACAGGGTAGTCAAATCCGCGCGACAGGTATTCGTCCGGTTCCACTTCCTTTACATCCATCAGGTTCATGATCTCGAGAATTCCATGTGCCACACGGCCGCTACCGGTAACAGCGATTTTGACCGGCGGCAGTTTCAACCCGAAATACGTATGGATCAGTTCGCGGTAGTCCTTAACTTCTGCCACCCTGCCAAGATGATAAGCTCCTGTGCGGTTTCCATAAGCCATGATACCGTTATGCGCCCCAACGATCCCGGCAAAAAAACCAAACCCGATGATCCGTTGCCCATCCCGGTGTTCGAGGCATTCGTAATCGATCAATGTATTGCCATTATCCATCATGGCCTGGAGCAGGGACTGGTTATGGGGTTGCTTTTTGCGGGTGTGCGAAAAGAAAAGATATTTTTTGCCCGGTAATAACATCTCAATCGGTACTTCCTTGATACCGAGCAACAGGTTACAGCTTCCCATGTCCTCAGTAACCTCAATTCCTGCCTGCAAATACTCCTGATCGGTAAAACAGCGGTTCGGGGCGTTTTGTACCTGGATATGAACATCATTAAAATGCTTCACCAGCCATTTACACTGAGCCGGTGTTAAGGCAACCCGGTTATCCGCCGGAATTTTTCCCTCTCTGATAAGGCCGATGGCAAGCATTGTGGTACTTTTGTGCAAGATATGACCTACTTCGAACTATATGACATGCCGGTTACCCTCAATCCCGACCAGACAATC
>JANXRX010000229.1 GCA_025352905.1 Bacteroidota bacterium
AAAATACCACAGCTGTTCGCTTCAAACATATACTCGCTCTTGGTATACCCGATCTTGCGGATCACACCGCGCGCAATCTCCTGCACATCAAGATAAGCTTTGGATTTTACCTCACCTGCCAGTACAACCTGCCCGGTAGTAACCAATGTTTCACAAGCCACTTTTGATTGCGCGTCAAAAGCAAGAAAATTGTCAATCAGTGCGTCTGATATCTGGTCAGCTACTTTGTCCGGATGTCCTTCAGATACACTTTCAGAGGTAAATAAATAAGGCATTAAGTTTAATTTTTATTTGATGGTTGCAAATATAGGATATTGAATATAAAAAAATTGCCACTGGAGCACAGAAACACAGAATTATCCGGTGTTTCAATATTCCAGTGACAATACTTTAACTATTTACCTGCAAGTTCGTTGTACAGATCAAGGTATTCGGTTAGGTCAGAGTCCCAGCCCTTAAAAGGAACCACTTTCTTGCCCTTTACTTTTCCAAATTCTTCTACCAGTTTCTTTTCGATCTTATCCCCCCCGAAAGTAATCGCATCCGCAAAACTGGCGCCACCCCGGAACATGGCAGTATTATTGCCTTCTTTAAACGCTTCCAGGTCTTTTTCCTTGATATTGGCGTTAATTATGGCTTTTCTTACCAGGTCGGTGCCCAATTTTTCTTTAAATGTATTTTGCCCAATCGTAAATACCACTTTGCTGTTGCCAAATACCGGTTCTTTTTTATAGGCTGTTTTGATATAGGCGGGTATCAGCCCTGTCATCCAGCCACTGCAATGAATGATATCGGGGGGCCATCCAAATTTTTTCACAGTTTCGAGAGCACCCTTACAAAAGAAAACGGTACGCAGAATGTTATCCTCGAACCAGGTTTCATCTTCGGCATGAA
Source organism: Bacteroidota bacterium (assembly GCA_025352905.1). Taxonomy (GTDB): domain Bacteria; phylum Bacteroidota; class Bacteroidia; order Chitinophagales; family Chitinophagaceae; genus Sediminibacterium. Next base: position 895 of record JANXRX010000229.1, read on the forward strand.
ATACCTGTTTTCGTTTAAAAAAATCTTCATTTTCAAGAAAATATACCTGTAAACGGGCATTGGGCAATGAGGCCACTTTGATCTGCAGGGGATAATCGTCATTATCTACAGAAACATTGATCCCTGATAATCTTACCACTTCATGTAACCGGTGCCTCCGTTCATTGATAACCCCAAAACGCGGCATGATACACCTTACCTCTAATCCACTGTCGTTACTTTTAATAGCGAGTTTGTTGATCACTTCAGCAAATTCGGTCAGCTCCAGGTAAGGAGACATCTCGGTAGCAATGAATAAAATTCTTTTCTTTGTTGACATTAGTTACACGAATTTTAGCAAGATGCTGGAAAATGAGTGGGCAAAGGTACAGAAAATAGGGCGAAAAGCAACAGAAACAAGCAATCCGCTCAAACTACCTCAAAATGATCCTATTTAAAACACAAGCCGACCTCAGTCATTACCTCTCCCCCCTATTGGCTATGGGCCGCAGTACCGGATTTGTTCCCACCATGGGAGCGTTGCATCAAGGACACCTATCACTGATAGCAGAAAGTGTTGCGCGCACAGAGATAACTGTCTGTAGTATTTTTGTAAATCCAACACAATTCAATGACCCGGCCGATTTTGAAAAATATCCATCGACCATTGAACACGATATCAGGTTATTAGTAGAAGCAGGCTGTCATATTTTATTCCTTCCTTCTGTCAGCGAAATTTACCCGAACGGAACCGGGCGGGAAAAAAAATTTAACCTTGGAACCTTAGACAGCATGCTGGAAGGTAGCCACAGGCCTGGACATTTCCAGGGCGTTTGCCAGGTTGTTTACAGGCTGCTTGAGATAGTAAAGCCAGGTTTTCTTTTTCTCGGGCGCAAGGATCTGCAGCAATGTATGGTCATACAACGTTTGATAAACATAAGCGGCTGGGATATCCATACCGTGCTCGTTCCAATCGTAAGAGAGCCGGGTGGGCTGGCCATGAGTAGCCGGAACAGCCGGTTGTCTGTGCAGCACAAACAGCAGGCAGTCGCTATCAGCAGGGCGCTTATGTATTTACAACGATCTATTGAACCGGGGAGCCTGGATAAAATCATCAAAACCGCTGAAATGATGATCCTTGCTGCAGGGTTTGATAAAATAGATTATATCGTGATCGCCAGCTCCGAAACATTGGAAATACTTACCGAATGGAACGGGCAAACATCTGTTACAGGGCTGGTTGCGGCATTTATCGGAGGTATACGCCTGATTGATAATATGCCGCTGGGGCCACATGAAAAATAAGTATGTATTTTTATAGGATTATCGGGAATGGAGTTATTGAAAAGACAGGAATTTTCAGCAAGGATGATTACAGGAATGAAGGAAATAAGGGGTATATGAAATTGCTTGCGTAAATTGCTGATGAATACCGCCGTATGAATAAACGACTTGTATCTGTAATAAAATATTTATTCTTTTTCGGGCTGGGTATTTTCCTTGTCTGGTGGAGTTTACACCAGATACCTGATGCAGAGTGGAGCAAATTCAAAGAAGCGCTTGCTACCGCGCATTACTGGCTCATTTTGCCGGTATTTGTAATTCTTACAGGCAGTCATGTGTTACGTGCCCTCCGCTGGCGCCTGTTGCTCGAACCAATGGGCTATTTTCCTTCTTTTCCGAATACGTTTTTTGCAGTAATGATCGGCTACCTGGCCAATCTCGCATTTCCAAGACTGGGTGAAGTATTGAAATGCACCCTGCTGGCACGGTATGAAAAAATACCTGCAGAAAAAATTGTGGGAACAATCGTTGCCGAAAGAGCATTTGATGTGTTATGCCTGGCGCTGCTTTTTGTGCTGGCACTTATCCTGCAGTTTGATGTGGTTACCGGCAGCTACCAGGACGTAAAGACGCTGCAGAGTCAGCATACCGCCTCGGGATCCACGATAAAACTTGTTATCACCATAGTTGTTGGCCTTGCGGTTGCAGGTTTTATTGCCTGGATATTGATCACAGGCAGGTGGAAAGCGCTGATAAAAAAGATCCGTACCATCATTGCCGGTATCTGGGAAGGTCTTATCACTGCCCGGAAACTAAAACACAAAGCGGCATTTGCCATTTATACAATTTTGATCTGGGTACTGTATATCGGTGGAACCTGGCTGGGTTTCCAGGGAACCAATGGCACAGCAACCATGGGATTACGCGAAGCCGTTAGCTCATTGGCATTTGCCAGTATCGGCATGATCATTACACCCGGTGGTATCGGCGCCTACGCCTTCCTGATGGCGAAAGTGCTTGAGGAGAACGGAATAGAATATGCGATCGGTGTTGCGAATGGTACCCTTCAATGGTTCGCCCAGTTCCTGCTGGTGGTGGTTATTGGATCACTTTGTCTTGTGTTGCTTCCGTTTTACAACAAAAAGAAAGCACATGAGATCCGTTGATGCCCTTACAGCAAAAATAGTTACGCTTCCGCAATTGCTGGCGCTTGCTGCCAGCTGGCGCGTAACCGGTAAGAGCATCGCTTTTACCAATGGTTGTTTTGATATACTTCATGAGGGGCATATCTTCTCTTTTACAGAGGCCGCCAGGGAGGCAGACCGTTTAGTAGTTGGCGTAAACAGCGACCAGAGCACGCGGAAATTAAAGGGCCCTGAAAGACCGGTGAATAAAGAACAAAGCAGGGCATTACTGCTTGCGAACCTGGCTATGATTGATGCAGTAGTGATCTTTGATGAAGATACCCCGCTCGAGCTGGTCACTGCCCTACTGCCGGATGTGATCGTAAAAGGCGGTGACTATACCATTGAACAGATAGTGGGATCAAAAGAAGTGTTGGCCAATGGAGGCAGGGTCGTGATCAATCCGATTGTAGAAGGATTTTCTACCACGGGGATCATCCGGGCGATTAAATCTTCCTATTCTTAATATTTGGGAATGGAGAAATTGGGAAATTTTAGAATTGATCCTGCCCAATATCTTTCACAAACTTAACATTCCCGCAAAACAGGCTTACTTATATTTGAAGGGCGATTTCCGCCAGATCAATTTCAAAATCTCCCAATTCCAAAATTCCCAATTTCTTTATGCCAAAAAAATCGCTCATCCAACGTGACATTAGTTGGTTAAGTTTTAATGCGAGGGTTTTGCAGGAAGCCAATGACGCCTCCGTTCCTTTAAAAGAAAGGATCCGGTTCCTGGGTATATTTTCCAATAACTCTGATGAGTTTTTCAGGGTGCGGGTGGCTACCTTAAAAAGGATGATAGAATTATCTGAAAAACAGAAAAAAGGAAATATGCATATGGAAGAGGCGCCCCAGCAGATCCTCGACCAGATACAAACGATCGTATTGCAACAACAGAACGAGTTCAACCGGATATGGGAAGGAATATTAAAAGAATTGAAAAAAGAAAATATCCTCCTGGTAGATGAGAAACACCTCAACAAAGACCAGCAGGCATTTGTAAAAAAATATTTCGAGGAAGAAGTGCGCTCCAATATCATTCCCCTGATGATCGAGAGCCTGCCACAACTCCCCTATTTACGGGATAAAAGTATTTACCTGGGTGTGGTGATGCGTAAAAAAAGTTCGGCCTATCACCAGAAATATTCTTTGATAGAAGTTCCTGCCAAAGCCGTTGGCCGGTTTATCAGGCTCCCCTCTAAAGGAAAAGAAGAGCAGATCATCCTGCTGGAAGATGTGATCCGTTTTAACCTACCGCTGGTCTTTTCTTATTTCGACTATGACTATTTCGATTCCTATGTTTTCAAAGTAACCAAGGATGCCGAAATAGATATTGACAATGATGTAAGCACCACGTTTGTTGAAAAAATAGAGAAGGGGGTAAAGAACCGGCGCAAAGGAAAACCTGTCCGCTTTGTTTATGACAAAGAAATGGATGCAGGTTTGCTGGAATACCTGATAAGGCGCCTGAGCCTGAACCGCAAAAGCAATATCATTCCCGGTGGGCGTATCCATAATTTCCGGCACTTTATGGATTTCCCGGATGTATTCAATACCCGCAATACCCGCCGGGCTCCTTTCACTCATCCCCTCCTGCAGAGTTCCATGCGTGTAACGGATGTGATCGTGAAAAAAGATGTAATGCTGCATTTTCCCTATCATTCATTCAACGGCATTACCGACCTGTTGCGCGAGGCGGCGATGGACCCGGATGTTACTTCGATTAAGTTAACGGCTTACCGCCTGGCATCCAGTTCAAAAGTGATCAATGCACTGATCAATGCGGCGAGAAACGGCAAAGAAGTCGTAGTTATGCTGGAATTGAAGGCAAGGTTTGATGAGGAAGCCAACCTGGAATGGAAAAAGATGCTCGAGGAAGAAGGCGTGAAGGTTTTGCTGGGTGTGCCTAAACTAAAGATCCATGCAAAGCTTTGCATCATTAAAAAAAGAAAAGGGAACAGAACGATACAATATGGTTTTGTGAGTACCGGCAACCTGAATGAAAAAACCGCAACGGTATACGGCGATCACTGTTTGCTTACAGCCAACCGGAATGTGATGGCAGATATCAACCGCATTTTTCACTACCTCGAAAACTGGAAAACAGGCGGTCATTTTCTGCGTGCCTGCAAAACATTATGGGTTTGCCCGGTAAATATGCGTAAGGATATCAATGCACTGATCAACCGCGAGATCAAGCACGCCAGGGCGGGTAAAGAAGCCGGTATTGTGATCAAATTGAATTCGTTTAGTGATGCCCTGCTGATACAGAAAATTCAGGCTGCTGCATCGGCAGGTGTACAGGTCAGGATGATCGTACGCAGTATTTTCTGTCCTTTTATCGATCCAAAAAAAATAAAGACACCGGTAACCGCTATCAGTATTGTAGACGAATACCTGGAACACGCACGGGTAATGATCTTTCATAATCTTGGTAAAGAAAAAGTTTATATATCCAGCGCCGACTGGATGGTAAGAAATCTTGATCACCGGGTTGAAGCTGCCATCCCCGTAAACGATCCTGTGATAAGACAGGAATTAAAGGATATTATCCACATTCAATTAAGAGACAACGTTAAAGCGCGGATCCTTGACAATGATTTATCCAACAACTATGTACCTTCCGCTGGTAAAAAGAAGATCCGTTCGCAGATAGAAACTTATCATTACCTGTACAAGAAAATTCATATACATAGTGAGGTTAGCCGCCATTGATATCGGGAGCAACGCAGCAAGATTATTAATTGCCGAAGTAACCAATGATGAGAAAGGAGAAGTGCAGTTCAACAAACTGAACCTTGTGCGGGTTCCGCTCCGTTTGGGTTTTGATGTATTTGAAAAAGGCGAAATCTCAAAGGAAAAAAGGGGTATGGTACTGCAAACCATGAAAGCCTACGGGCACCTGATAAATGCCTATGGCGTTAAGCACGTGATCACCTGCGCCACCAGCGCCATGCGCGATGCCTCAAACAGTGCCGACCTTATCCGGAAAGTAAAATTGGAAACAGGGCTTGAAATAGAAATTATCAGTGGCGACCTCGAAGCATCCCTGATCTATGAGAACCATGTTGCTGAGAATATGGATACGGATCACAGCTATCTATATATTGATGTGGGCGGCGGCAGCACCGAGCTTACTTTTTTTGCGGATGGCAAACTGGTTTTCAAGCAATCTTTTAACATCGGTACCATCCGTTTATTAAAGGATATGGTAACAGATGATAAATGGAACGAGGTAAAAGAATTCATCAAAGCCAAAACAAAAGGGTATAAAAAGATTGTTGCCATTGGTACCGGTGGAAATATCAATAAGGTTTTTTCACTCAGCAAAAAGAAAGACGGCAAGCCCCTCAGCCTCGAGTTATTAAAAGATTATCATAAAGAAATTGCCAGTTATACGCTTTACGACCGTATCAATGTCTATAAACTCCGCGAAGACAGGGCGGATGTAATTGTTCCGGCGCTGCAGATCTACATCAACGTTATGCGCTGGTCGGATGCTGATGAGATCTATGTGCCTAAGATAGGACTGGCAGACGGCCTGATTCAGCACCTGTATCATGACCTGCTTTCACGAGATGCGTTACATACCTGATTTTCGAATTCAAAATTCAATTATGTCTATCAATAAAGAGATCAAAAAAATAACCACCCATACACTCCAGAAACTGAAATCCGGTGGTGAAAAAATTTCGATGATCACGGCCTACGATTTTTCTTTTGCAAAACTGTTTGATAAGGCGGGTATAGATGTGATACTGGTGGGCGACAGCGCCGGGAACGTAATGGCGGGTTATGAGACAACGGTGCCCGTTACATTAGAGCAAATGATCTATCATGCGCAATGTGTTGTGCGGGGTACAGACCGCTCTTTGGTTGTGGTAGATATGCCTTTTGGGTCTTATCAATCCAATGTGGATACTGCGGTTGCCTCCGCTATACGCATTATGAAAGAGACGGGTGCGCATGCGGTAAAGATGGAAGGTGGTGAAGAGATCGTGGAAAGCGTAAAAAAGATCGTTTCCGCCGGTATCCCGGTAATGGGGCACTTGGGATTGACCCCGCAATCCATTTACAAATTCGGTACCTACCAGGTACGGGCCAAAGACGAAGCAGAAGCGGCCAGATTGCGGGAAGACGCTCAGTTATTGCAGCAGGCTGGCTGTTTTGCCGTGGTATTGGAAAAGATTCCCGCGCAACTGGCAAAAGAAGTTAGCGAAAGCCTCTCCATACCCACCATTGGTATCGGTGCAGGCGCTTTTTGTAACGGGCAGGTTTTGGTAATGCACGATCTCCTGGGCATCAACCAGGAATTTAAACCCCGTTTTCTCCGCCAATACCTTAACCTGGAAGAACAGATCACTACAGCGGTAAAGCATTATATACGGGATGTAAAATCCGCTGATTTCCCAGGTGAGCATGAGTCTTACTGAATTTTTCACCGATAAGAGTACTGTTTTCACCCATAATCTTTCCCCTGCTTCCAACGGCTGAATAGATTTGATATAACCAATGCGCCCCATCATGAGAAAAATACTGCCGAAAGTACTGTTACTGCTTTGCGTTTTCGTAACAAAAAGTATGGCATCGGCCAAACCCACCGGGGATACTGCAAAAATAATTCATACACTTGATGGCAATATCAATGAATGGAATATTGACAGATTTGAAACAGATAAAGAAACCCAGGTCCGCTACGCAGTGGATCACGACGCCGATAATCTTTATCTCGCAATAAAAGTACCCGACCAGCAGGTACAGATGAAAATGATGATGATGGGAATGAAATTATATGTTGATAAAAAAGGAAAGAGAAAAGAAGGCACCGGGGTTGAGTTCCCGATAAAAAAAGAAAGTGGCCAGGGTGGTATGCCACGCGGAAGAAGAGGTGGCGACGGATCGGAAGGATCCGGCGAAGCCCCTGATCCGAAAGCGATGCGGGAACGGATGGGAGCCAGTATGATCTTTTTAAAAACATTCGGGTTTGATAACCAGGAAGACAAATTACAGATCATTGCACAGCCAAACGGAATTAACATTGCTTTCGACTGGGATGCGCAGAATGTACTGTACATTGAATACATGATACCGTTGGGCCTGCTGGGCAATACGGCGGAACTGAACGGGAAACCCGTAGGGATTGGCTGGAAGATCAATGGCGCAACTATGCCATCCAGCACAGCCAGTGCGACTGAGACCGGTGGACGAGGCGGACGTGGTGGCGGAGGCGGTGGAGGTTTGGGCGCCCGGGGAATACAGACACCTTCTGCATCTGCGGCGGGCGATAATGATGCGTTGTTCAAGGATCAGTATATATGGACCAAATACAATCTTACTTTTTAAATTATTATCAGGAATCCCTTGCGAAACAATAGAAAAATAGTAGTCATTGTTGCCCATTTTGCTGCATGGGTATGTTTTTTAACCCTGCCATACCTGGTTTTTTATTCGAGGATGCGTGAGTTCGGCATAAGTAACCACCAGCTGGCTTTGATAGTTTGCAACAATGTATTCATCATTCTTTTTTACTATCTCAATACCCTTGTACTGATACCCAAATTCCTGGCCCGTGAAAAATGGCTTTGGTATGTGTTATCAATCGTGGCCTGCTTGTCTGTATTTCTTTACCTGCCTAAGGAGATCGCAGCAAAAATCGCCGAGCCGGAAGTGCTGAACCCACAGAACAGGCCCTGGATACCCAATCCTGCTTATCACGGCAAAATTCCCAATACAAGCCTTGGCAGGCGCCGTCCACTGGCAGATGGATATAATACAGTGCTTTTCCTTCTTGTATTTACAGTAGGTACCTGCATCTCAGTTATTCAGCGCTGGTTACTTACAGAACAGAACCGGAAAGAAACGGAGAATGAAAAACTGAATACGGAATTGTCTTTTTTAAAGTCGCAGGTAAATCCCCATTTCTTTTTTAATACACTCAATAATATTTATTCGCTTGCCGTGGTGAGAAGTGAAAAGACGGCCCCGGCCGTGATGAAACTCTCGTCTATCATGCGGTATATTCTCACCGAAACGCAAAGGGACCTTGTGCCGCTGAGCAATGAAGTTGACTTTACCCATAATTTTATCGATCTGCAGAAAGTGCGGCTGACTGATAAGGTGATGCTGCAGTTTTCTGCAGAGGGTGATATAGATACCTTACTTATCGCTCCTCTCCTCTTTATTCCTTTTGTTGAAAATGCTTTTAAATACGGTGTAAGTACAAAAGAATCATCCAGTATCCAGATCTATATCAAAACCGAAGGCAATACCATCATTTTCAATTCGATTAATTATATTGTGGCCACGGAAAATACGCTGACAGAGAACACCGGCATCGGCATTAATAATGTTAAACGGAGACTGGAACTGATGTACCCGGGTAAACATGTGCTGACCACTACTGAAAAAGATAATTATTATACTGTTCACTTAGAGATCATAACCTGATGATATCATGTATTGCAATAGACGATGAGCCGCTGGCCCTGCAATTGATCAACGAGTATTGCAGCAAGATCTCTTTCCTGAAACTGGAAAAAGTATTTACCAATACCGATGAGGCGAAGGCTTACCTGCAGAGTCATTCTGTTGACCTTCTGTTCCTTGATATACAGATGCCCGACATTAATGGGATGCAGTTCTATAAAAATCTTTCGCAAAAACCACCGGTAATCTTTACCACTGCTTACAAGGATTTTGCTGCAGAAGGTTTTAATGTGGATGCCGTTGATTACCTGCTCAAGCCATATGAATACGACCGTTTCCTGAAAGCCTGTTATAAGGCAAAAGAATACATTGAATTTTTAAGTTCACAGGAACTGCAGTTGAATTCGATCTTCGTAAAGGTGAATTACGAGATCATGAAGATCAATTTAAAAGACATTGAATTGATAGAGGCCCTCGACGATTATATCAAGATATATATCAAACCCAACCCGGTACTTACCCTGATGACGCTGAAAAGCATACACGAAAAACTACCTGTTCGTGATTTTGTTCGGGTGCACCGTTCCTTTATCGTTCCCCTAGCGAAGATTGAAAAATTCAGCAAGACCAAATTATGGATCGCCGGTAAAGAGATCCCTATCGGCAGCAGTTACAGCCAGGTATATGATCAGCTGCTTACACTCTCTAAAACAAAATAAGCAGGAGAAGAATTTGTTCAGTATTTATCTTGACCTTTGTCTCCAAATGCTTTCTTCATGGAGTTCCTATTAAAACTTGGTATAAAGGCAAACAATCCGGGCGCTTCTACCGGCACAAAATGGATCAGCTGTAACGGTCCTGTACTGGATTCTGTGTCGCCGGTGGATGGTATCAAAACCGGGTCGGTAACCTGCGCTGATAAACAAGCATATGAGCAGGTGATAACCAAAGCACAGGAAGCTTTTGCGGTATGGCGCATGTGGCCCGCACCCAAACGTGGTGAAATCGTACGACAGGTAGGCGATGCCCTACGTGCAAACAAAGAACAGCTTGGCAAACTGGTAAGTTATGAAATGGGCAAGAGCCTGCAGGAAGGATATGGCGAAGTACAGGAAATGATCGATATCTGTGATTTTGCCGTGGGTCTCTCCCGCCAATTATATGGCCTCACCATGCACAGTGAAAGACCCGCTCACCGCATGTATGAGCAATGGCACCCCTTGGGTATCGTTGGCATTATCTCCGCTTTTAATTTCCCGGTGGCGGTATGGTCGTGGAACAGTGCGCTGGCATGGGTCTGCGGAAATACAACCATCTGGAAACCCAGCGAAAAAACACCTCTTTGCGGCATAGCCGTGCAAAATATAGTAGCGGCCGTTTTTGAAAAAAATCATGTTCCGGAAGGGGTGAATGGCTTATTGCAGGGCGGTAGAGAAGTGGGCGAATGGCTGAGCGCCGATGCCCGTATCCCATTGGTATCCGCCACCGGCTCCACTCGTATGGGTAAAGCGGTGAGTGCCGCCGTAGCCGGGCGACTGGGCAGGAGTATCCTTGAACTGGGTGGTAACAATGCCATCATTATCTCACAACACGCCGATTTGGATATGGCGCTGATCGGTTGTGTATTTGGCGCGGTTGGCACTGCCGGGCAACGCTGTACCACTACCCGCAGGCTCATCATCCATGAAACGGTGTATGATGCGTTTACAGAGAAACTGGTGAAAGCCTATGGCCAGTTACGCATAGGCGATCCGTTAAATACACATCACCATGTAGGGCCGCTGATAGATTCTGATGCAGTAAAAATGTATCTCCACGCAATAGAGCAATGCAAACAACAGGGCGGACATTTTATCGTGGCCGGTGGTGTGCTGGCTGGTGCCGGGTATGAAAGTGGTTGTTATGTCAGTCCATGTATAGCGGAAGTAACCAACGAAATGGCCATTGTACAACAGGAAACATTTGCCCCGATCCTTTACCTGATGAAATACAGTACCCTCGAAGAAGCCATTGCACTGCAGAACGGCGTACCACAGGGACTATCCTCGGCGATCATGACAGTAAACCTGCGGGAAGCGGAATATTTTCTTTCCCATACGGGTAGCGACTGCGGTATTGCAAATGTTAATATAGGTACGAGCGGCGCCGAAATTGGCGGGGCATTCGGCGGTGAAAAAGAAACCGGCGGCGGAAGGGAAAGCGGTAGCGATGCCTGGAAAGCCTATATGCGCAGGCAAACCAACACGGTTAACTGGAGCGATACCTTGCCCCTGGCGCAGGGGATCAGCTTTGACCTATAGTGATGCCGTGAGGCGTGAGTAAACTTAGTATCCACTCCCGACTGACGCCTCACGACTCACGAAAAAGCAGTCGCGTTATAAAAAATCCATCCATCCCTGTGATTTTCTTCACCTCTCCGCGAATAATCCTATAGCCGATCCATCCAGCTTAATGAACGATAAGATCACACAAGAAGAATTTTTACAACGGATTGCCGTTAACAAAGGCATCATCATCAAGATCTGTAATGCGTATTGCGCCGATAAACATTATCGTGAGGATCTTGCCCAGGAGATCATTTACCAGCTATGGAGATCGGCGGGTAAATTCCGGGACGAGTATAAATTCTCTACCTGGATGTACCGTATTGCACTGAATGTAGCTATCTCATTTTACCGGAAAGAAAAAAATAAACAGGCACTGGTATCCTATACAGATTTGCCGGAAGACCTCGAAGACAAACCGGATAATGCAACAGAAATGGAAATAGCTATCCTGCGCCTTGAAACGCTGATCCAGGAACTGAATGCGCTGGATAAAGCGCTGATGATCCTTTATCTCGAGTCGAAGAGCTACGCTGAAATAGCAGATATCCTGGGAATCACAGAAACCAATGTGGCCACGAAGATCAGTCGCATTAAAACCCGGTTGAAACAACAATTTGCCAACAACAATTAATATACATGGAAGAAACTGACGTAAAGAACATCTGGCAGGCCTATGAGCGTAAGATTGAAGAATCGAGGATCTTGAACCTTCAGTCATGGGCCCTGAACTTCCGCGCATTTGAATCTATTCAGCAACACAAAGCCGGGTTAACCCTGAATGCACTGGCCGGTTTTAAGGTACGGGCACTGGTACTTGGTTTTGTGTGGACCCTGTTCCTCGGTATTTTATTGTATGGCGCGCGATTAAAGAACCTGTACTTCAGTTTTTCCATCGGTGCATTGTTTCTTTTTAATATTGCTACCCTGGTCATTTATATACGGCAGGTTGTACTGATCAAATGGATCAATTACAGTGATCCCATCACAGATACACAGAAAAAACTGTCTTTGCTGGCATCATCCACCGTGGGGTTGCGTTTCCTGTGGCTGCAAATGCCTTTTTACTGCACCTGGTTCTGGCACAGCAGCTGGATCAATTACAGCAGTCTTAGTTTCTGGCTGATCACCTTTCCGATCACACTGTTCTTTACCTTTCTGGGGATCTTCCTGTACCGAAATGTTGTTCCGGAAAATATGCACAAAAAATGGGTACAGGCACTACTGATGAGCGGCCCGGAGTACAAATCTGTTATCAAAGCCAAAGAGTTCCTTGCGGAGATTGATAATTTTCAAAAAGAACTTTCCTAAAATGTTGATACAGAACCAGATGTGACTATTTTTTTGAGCAACAGCTACGCAGCTATTCATCCTTAACAATTTCATAAAACTGGATGGGTATGATGTTTATATCAGTCTGATGATGCAAATTTGTAAGGACACAAATTTACACAATGAAGCATCGTCGGATTGTTTTGGCCATAGGGGTATTGGCATTCTTTTTCGTACACGGGAATGCGCAATCGGTACCCGCTGCAAAAGACTGGTACCTGTTAGACTATGCAAAGGATTCCACCTACGGGATCAGCCTTAACAAGGCATACAGTTTTCTGAAAGAAAAACACAGGGTCTCCAAACCGGTTATCGTGGCCGTGCTTGATTCAGGAATAGACACTACTCACGAAGACCTGAAAGCCATTCTCTGGCGCAACCCTAAAGAAATACCTGGTAACGGCATTGATGATGACCACAATGGTTATGTGGATGATGTATATGGCTGGAATTTCCTGGGTGGTAAAGACGGCCGGAATGTAAACCGGGCCAGCAGCGAAAAATCACGTGTGTTCCATCGTTTTAAAAACCGGTTCGAAGGAAAAACGATCGATACCAGTTCGCTTTCTCCCACCGATCTGAACGACTACCATACCTGGAAAAAAGCAGCCGATGAACTCAATTTCAGTTCTGATGAACAGATGCAGCTGATGATGATCGAGATCACCACAAGAGCCATCAAACGGCATGATAAAGTATTGCGCAAAGAAATGGGCGTTGAGGAATACACCAGGGAAAATGTCGAAAAATTTGAGCCGGTTTCCAAACTGGGCCGGGATGCGAAGCTGGGTTATCTTACCTGCATGAAAATGATCGAGGTGGAAGGTGATGAAAAGAATACGACGGTGATTACTGATCTGGAAGAAGAATCACAAAAAATGCGCGGGGATTTTGAAGCCAGGGAAGCGCCTCCAATTGACTATCGCGCCGATATCATTAAAGATGATTATAATAACCTGGCTGACAGGTTTTACGGTAATAATGATGTAATGGGTGGCGCTGGTTCAAAACACGGTACGCATGTAAGCGGCCTGATAGCAGCACAGCGTAACAATGGACTTGGCATAGACGGCATCGCTGATAATGTAAAGATCATGATGTTGCGCGTAGTTCCGGATGGCGATGAATATGATAAAGATATTGCGCTTGCCATCAGGTATGCGGTGGACAATGGCGCCAAAGTGATCAATATGAGTTTTGGTAAGTATTTTTCGCCCGAAAAGCAATGGGTAGACAGTGCCATCCGTTATGCCGAGCTGCATGATGTGCTGATCGTTCATGCTTCGGGCAATGAAAGTACCGATCTTGATCAGAAAGAAAGTTTTCCCAATCCATGGCTGAAACAATGGAAAACGAATGCGACCAATTTTATAACGGTTGGCGCCAGCAGTGATCCCCGGTTCAAAGGAAGTCTTGCTGCAGAATTCAGCAACTATGGAAAAAATAATGTGGACCTGTTTGCACCCGGTGTCCGGATCTATTCCACCGAGCCCGGAAAAAATGAATACGGTACCCTGAGCGGTACCAGTTTCTCCTCTCCTATTGTTGCGGGTGTGGCCGCATTGATCCGCTCCTATTATCCCGATCTCAAAGCCGCGGATGTAAAAAAAATCATAGAATCATCGGTATCGGTTCCCTCCGATTCTATCATAAGCATACGACCGGGCTCGAAAGGTGAAACCATATTATTCAGTCAATTGTGCAGGAGCGGCGGCATTGTAAACGCCTACAATGCAGTGCAGGCTGCAGATACTACCAGGGCCACATTGGTGAGCAAAGAACCTCTTGGCAACCCTTCTTCTAAAAAACAACCTAAATAAAACCCTGATCATGGCAAGACCACTTGCGGCTGATTTCCCTCCGTATTTTGAAAAATATATTTCACAGGTAAAAGCCGAAAGCCTTGCCGAAGCCGTGAAGACTTATTCGGAAACATTGGTTTCTTTTTACAGTTCTTTGCCTGAAGAAAAAGCGGATCACCGGTATGCTCCCGGTAAATGGACCGTTAAAGAGGTGTTACAGCACATCATTGATGCCGAACGCATATTTTCATACAGGATATTACGCATTGCCAGAAAAGACGCGACACCACTTCCTTCATTTGATGAGAACAGTTATGCAGAAAATGCGATGACAGCAGGCAGAAGTTTCAGTTCTCTAAAGGAAGAATTTATCGCTGTCAGGAAAGCCACTGATCTCCTGATCCTATCGCTCAGCGAAGAACAGTTAGCCGCTGTTGGTATTGCCAGCAACCTGCCTACTACTGCCAATGCCATAGGTTTTATTGTGTTTGGTCATATGATCCATCATAAAAATATCATCGAAGAGAGATACCTGTAGCTTAGTAATACCTGAAAAAATCGCACCATTCCTCATCGCACAATAATTTTTGCATAACAGGGTCTTTCAGCACTGCTGTGTAATCCATTGCTTTCCCGTTTACCCAGATCGTCCGGTACACAAGGCGGATACCATGACTATAATCGACCCACCAGTTAATATGGCCTGTATACAGCGGCTGAATGGGCTTCCCGTCTAAAGTATGCCAGCCATATATAGCTTCTCGGTCGGGTTTGGTATCGCGTGTAACTTTTCCTGACAATACCACATCTTTTTTGATACCGGCTATCAATCCTCTTCTCCCCTTACGCTGGCCCTCTATGATCAGGTGATGCTGCCACATCGTTACAGAACTATCCCTGAAAGCATACATAGGAACCGGCGCCAGTTTTACCGATGCCTGCGCATAAATATCGTTCACCATTTTACGGGTAGGCAGGAAACAATGAAAGCTATCGGCTATGACCTGTGCCGCCATCGGTGTTAAAGGGATCCTGGCCCAATCCGCATCGGTACCCAGGCTGAGGTAATCAGGCGCCACATAATAACTGGCATGTATCGTTTTGCCGTTTGTATCCGGGATAGAGACATTTATTTTTACAAACCTGCGCAGGAAGGATGGCAGGTTACCGGAAAGTATTTCCAGTTTTGCCGCCGAATCCCGCTCTTTCCATTTCCATGCCGCTACCATTGCATAAAAAGCCGTGCCTGTTGTACGCGAAACCGTTTCTGAGGAAGTAGGAAGGTTCATCTTCCGGTAATTTCCGCAACCCAATAATAAAACTGCGCATAAAAAAAAACTGGTTATCCGCATAGATGCATTTTTAAATTATAATTCTCTTATCCTCATATTCCTGAACCAGGCCTGCCCACCATGATCCTGTAAAGCAATATGGCCACTGGCCGATATGCCATATCCCTTTGTATCCTTCCATTTTCCCTTTGCCTTATGTAGTTTCCATGTATCGCTCCACAGATCGTAGGCAACTACTTTCTGACCGTTGAGCCAATGCTGCACTTTTCCATGGTCCACTATGATCACGGTTTTATTCCATTCGCCGGCAGGTTTGGTAGCATCCAGCAAGGGTGGATCCATGGCATAATTGGCGCCGGTTTTCTGCCAGTCTTCCAGTTTTTGCGGGTAGCCCCTGTCGTCTATTAGCTGGTACTCGGGGCCACTCTGATAAGAAGTGGGGTATTCTTCTGTTACCATGTACAATATGCCGCTGTTTGCCTGCGGGGCGATCTTCCACTCGACCGATAATTCAAAATTTTCGTACTCTTTTTCTGTAATAAGGTCGGCGTGCTGTATGGAAGTATCGCTGTTGCCTTTATTAAAAAGGATCCCATCCTGTACGCCCCAGGAACTGGCGGGTTTTCTTTGATAGGTATGCCATCCCTGTAATGTTTTGCCGTCGAACAAAGGCTTCCAGCCTTCGGTAAGTATGGTTACACTCATAAGCATCAGCACAGGCAGGCAGCATAATAGAGCAGGCAATACATACTTTTTCATAAGCAAAACTTAATGTAACGGGAAGTTAGAAACAAATAAGCAATTATTTTTTGAAGGACTGATTTGTTTGATGGATACCTTAGCAGCTTATGACAAAGATCGGCCTTATCTCAGATACCCATGGCTTCCTCGATGATGCGGTATTCAGGCATTTCGCAGACTGTGACGAGATATGGCATGCGGGTGATTTTGGCAACGCGGCCGTTTCAGATGCCTTACGGGAATGTAAACCGCTTAGAGGGGTGTATGGCAATGTGGATGGGCAGGATATCCGGGCCGATTTTCCCGAGCTGCTGCAATGGCAAACCGAGGATATTCAGGTAATGATGGTCCATATCGGCGGATTTCCACCAAAATATAATCCGAAGGCTAAAGCATGGATAGAAGAATACCATCCCCAGCTTTTTATCAGCGGGCACTCGCATATTCTGAAAGTGATGTTTGATGAAAAACAGCAATGTCTTCATATGAACCCCGGTGCAGCCGGTAAACATGGCTGGCATAAGATCAGGACGTTGATCCGGTTTGTTATTAACGGGAAAGATATGAGGGATTGCGAGGTGATAGAACTCGCGGGGAGGTAGATCAGGATCTTCCGTCAAACACGAAAAGACTGACAACTACCAGGATAAACAGGGAGGCGATACATTTTAAAACGCGTAAAAAGGTCATATTCATGGGTTTATAAGGCTAAAACACCTTATTCTACATTAATTAAGACGGTAATACCACTGAAAAGGTTGGGTGCCAAAAAAATTTATATTATACACCCAACCTTTCTCATCTTTGCGGCATTATTAATTCAACCGGAACAGTATAGTGGATGTAATCAACCAGATCATACATAACTGTATTGAGGGACAAAGGTTTTCGCAGAGCCAATTGTATCATTTATATGCGCCACGCATGTTCTTGATCTGTCAGAGGTATGCCCATACCCGGGAGGATGCAGAAGATATATTACAGGAAGGTTTTATCAAAACATTTCAGAACCTGAAACAATACCGGTTTGATGGGTCTTTTGAAGGCTGGGTAAGAAGGATCATGATCAATTGTGCCTTACAGAAATACCGCTCTCAAACGCACCTGCTCATCATCAGCACCGGGGAGGATTATGAGAACAGTTATTTTGTGGATGAGGATATCACCTCCCATCTTGAAATAAAAGAACTGATCGGCCTGGTACAGGAGTTACCAACAGCTTACCGAATGGTATTTAACCTATACGTTTTTGAAGGATTAAAACATAAAGAGATTGCGCTGAAACTCGGGATCACGGAGGGAACCTCAAAATCCAATCTCTTCGATGCAAGGCAACAGTTACAGGAATGTGTAACCAGAAGAGGTGAGATCATTAAAGTGAAGGCAAAGTGAAAATGAAAAATAACTTGAAAAAAATTGACAGGTTATTTCATGATAACCTGGACCATTTAGCGGATCAGCCCCCCGCTCATATCTGGAAGGGTATTGAGAATGCACTGGATGATATGCCTGTGAACACTGGAGATCAAACAGGATCCGGCAAAAGATATCTTTTATTGGCTGCCTTGTTTTTGGCAACAGCCACAGCAGGAATCCTGTTCAGGAACCAGCAGTTAGTTTCCATTTCTCCCATTGTTGCAGTAAATGAACCGGTTATACCAATAGCCAGCCCTGCCCCTCTTCACCCCGAACAAACAAACAGAACTGTTTCAATAATAACACCCGCCGCTCAGGTATCATTGCCTGTTGTTGATGCATTGACTGAAGTTGCTATGGCTGATCATACAGCGCTTCCCGTTTCAGAAGAAACCATTCCTGTGTATGAAAACAGGTCCATAGCGGCAACCATCCCATTTACCAGTCCCGTATCTACTGTTTCAGCGCCTGTATCGGTTTTGGATATAAATGAGCACCTACTACCTGCAACCTTAATAGTTACAACCAGCAATACACAGAAAACGGTACAGACGCGCAGGCCTGGCCGGTTCTCTATAACCGCATTCTTTGCGCCTGATATTACCACCAGAAATCTTGCAAAAGGCGGCGGCAGTTCGCAGGATGAGGAAGAGGCAGAAATAGCACGCACCGAAAAAAATAGCGCCTTTGATTATACGATCGGCGCAAGAATTGAATACTCGCTGAACAAACATTTCAGTGTGCAAACAGGTATCAGTTTCTCAAGAAATGCCATTGAGATTTCGCCAAAGACCATTTTTGCCAGATATGATGTAGACGGAACAGTGAAATACCGCTTCAACCTTTCATCCGGGTATACTTTTTTCAAACCCCAGAAAGCGTCGGCCGTTCCGCTTGCGGTGGGCGATAGTACCCAGTCGCTGGCCTCTACCAGTTTGCTGCA
This sequence comes from Bacteroidota bacterium, assembly GCA_025352905.1. GTDB lineage: Bacteria > Bacteroidota > Bacteroidia > Chitinophagales > Chitinophagaceae > Sediminibacterium. The sequence goes on from JANXRX010000229.1 coordinate 19,621, forward strand.
TTATGTAAATATTCCGCTCGCGCTGAGATATAATTACGCTGTTGGCCGCAGGCTTAACCTATCGGCCCAGGCAGGTATTACCGCAAGGTTCATTACCAAACAAAGTATTGCGGCAGTATATGCTACCGCTAACGGAAATGATGAGAAAAATACCAGCAACCAGATAACTGGTTTAAAGACCAGTTACTTTAATGGTGTGGTTGGGTTAGGTGCGGATTATTCATTAAATGCTCACCTGGCTATTACCGTGTTCCCATCGTTTAATTTTGCGACTACCTCTATCAATATCAATGCCCCTGTAAAAGCATATCCCAACACACTTAGTTTTGCGGCAGGGCTCAGGATCAAATTGTAAAATCATCACACCGTGTCAGGTGCCTGCTTCATACCGTAGAATTTTCTGGCAAACAAGGCCACCGGCAATCCGATCATAAATACCAGCGTTAACACCGACCGGGTGGTTGATACCCATTTAAAAACGACCGGCGTGGCTACCAGCAGCGGCAATGCAACGAGGTTCATGATGATCCATGTGAACAGCCCGAACACAATCGTTGTGAGAACCACGTTCCGGGAAAGAAAAGAGATACGCGGGTAGACCCAGAAAAAGAAAATCGTAAAAGTATAGGCGATAAGGTAATGCATCAGTAAGCCAAGCGCCAACATTTCTGCGCCGCCGGCATAGGCGGTTGTTTTTCCCAGCAGTTTTCCCGCAATATATTTCAACACGAGCAGCGGGCTCTTATCGGGGTTAACATAATAGGTTGTTGCAAATGCAGCCAGGATATCAAGCGTGCCTGCAATAAACCCGGCAACCAGTATCTTGCGTCGAAGAGCCGGATCAGAGAAAGAAAAGGATCGTGGCATAGTTTATATGTTAGGTTGGTAATTTACATGCTACCTCATTGTTACGGCAGTAACGGTCTGCCAATGATCTCACGGAACGGCCAGGGAATGCTTACCAGGATAATGATCAATGCAACCAGGAAATAATAAAACGCTTTTTTGTATTTCACCTCATCCGTCACGGCTTTCTTAGACATTCCATATCCCAGTGTGATCAGTACAATGGCAATGATCATCCCAACCGGATGCTCGACCCAGTAAAACCGAAAGAATTTGTCTTTCATAAAGCGGGTTCCTTCCGGAAGGCTGTTCACCATAAAACCAAACCGGCCAAATGCTACCTGGTACAACCCCAGTAATAAAGTGATATGCGCGGCTATCATCGTAAACAGCCATATTTTTTTATCCCCTGATGTAAATACTTTTTTGCCCATCCAGCCCTGCCAGGCTTTTACAATAGAGAGCACCAATAAAATAAGGATCACCCAACGCAGGAAATTATGTATATGCAGTAAACCGATTTGCA
>JANXRX010000241.1 GCA_025352905.1 Bacteroidota bacterium
GCCGTTACAATACGAACTTTATTTGTGGGTTGATAGGCCATTTCCGGGTTTTGAACTGAACGGTAAAATTACGGCATTCACACGAATGTGAACAGGTGTTAGTTTTAAATTGACTCACCCCCTGCCCCCACTATAAATAGAGAGGGAAGGAGTGAGTAATGTCAAAAAAAGCTAATTTTCATCCCTGAAACTGCTTTATGTCTTTTGAAACTTCGATTGCCGGGTCTCCCGAACTTCCTGTTATCACTTTGAGGGATAGCACAACAGGCTGTGAAACAGAAATATTTGCGTTTGGCGGGTTGCTGAATGCTTTCCGGGTACCGGTGAAAAACGGGTTGCAGAATGTGGTAGACGGTTTTTTGGATGTGGCGGATGCCCAAAAAAATATCACTAATGGATTTAAAAGCGCCAAACTGAGCCCTTTTGTTTGCCGGATGAATAAGGGAACCTATCATTTTAACGGCGCACTGTATGAAGTAGAGAAACATTTCATGAACGGTCATGCGATACATGGCATATTGTATGATGCCGTATACAGGATAGTTGCGCATGCGGGCGATGATACAGGCGCTTCCCTTAGCCTGGTGTATCAATACAAGGGTAATGACCGGGGCTATCCTTTTCCGTTTGAGATCTGCATTACCTGGAAACTGGAAAAAGGGAACCGGTTAAGTGTTAGCACTACAATAACCAATCAGCATACTGCTACCATCCCGGTAGCGGATGGATGGCACCCGTATTTTAAGTTGGGGGGGCTGGTAGACGAATGGACGCTCCAATTTTCAGAATCTTTACTGCTTGAATATGATGAAGCGCTTTTGCCAACCGGTAATAAGATCCCTGATCCGCGTTTTTTGAATGGGTCTTCTTTACGTGATCTTTTTTTAGACAACGGTTTCGAGTGGTGTTTCCCGGCGAAACAAAATCAATGTGTTTTACATAGTGAACGGCTCAGGCTGGTTATTGAACCCGGGGCAGACTACCCGGTATTGCAGGTGTATACACCCCGGCATCGTAAAAGTATTGCTATTGAGAACCTGAGCGGCGCGCCGGATAATTTCAATAATGGCATACATCTCATTCTCCTGGCACCCGGCGATGTACAAACATTTACTACCGCTTATACGGTAACTGTTTTATAGATCCACCACAGCGGTAACACTGATCTCGATATTCACGCCTTTGGGCAGCCCTTTTACCGCAACGGTTTCACGCGCAGGATAATCGCTGGTAAAGTACGATCCGTAGATCTCATTAACCCGCGAGAACAAACCCATATCGTTCAGGAAAATAGTGGTTTTTATCAGGTGCTGAAAACCGAGGTTCGCCTCTTCAAGTATGGCAGCGATATTCTTCATTACCTGGTGGGTTTCTGCTTCGATACTACTTAGTTCCAGCTCACCGGTAGCCGGTATCAATGCTACCTGGCCGCTGATAAATAACATCCCGTTTGCTTTTACCGCCTGGCTATAGGGGCCGATGGGCGCTGGGGCTTTCTCTGTTTTAATGATCTGTTTTGACATATCAATTGTTTACGAAACAGCAAATTGCTGTATTTCTATCAACCTGCCAACCTAAATTTGCGTTCTAACGGTTCACATGAAGATAGTAGTTAACGCTAATGATACGCAATTCAACGAATTCCTGTTAAAGGGCATTCCTGCCGGTGTTTCCGTTAGCCGGTATGAAAAAAAGATGGAGACAGGCGATGCGGATGCTTTCTTCGATCTGCTTTTCGAGGATAACGGGCCGGTATTTAAGGGCATGGGTGAGCAACCTGTATTTGTAAATTCCGTCATCAAAACTAACGGCGCGCTCCCATCTCATTATATCCGGATCAATGCCTGGAACGGCTTTCTGGGAAGAGGGATTTTAGAAGTGGTAGATACCGGCACTGCGTTTTGTAAACGCGGATTTGGCGTCCTGGAATCCTTAGGCTGGCAATACCATCCCGTACCCGATACCCCGGGAATGATCTCTGCAAGGATCATTGCCATGATCATCAACGAAGCCTATTTCGGCCTCGGGGAAGAGATCAGTAAAAAAGAGGAGATTGACATTGCTATGAAGGCCGGCACCAATTATCCCTACGGTCCCTTTGAATGGGCCGAAAAGATAGGGCTGAGCAGGATATACGCATTACTGCTGGAACTGGAGAAAGGTGATCAACGCTACGCTGTGGCGCCTGCGTTGGAGAAAGAGGTTCATGGGTCATAGATCATGGTAAAATCCTATGCAATGAACCCTGATCCATGAACGATGAACAATAAAATACCTATATGCCGTTACTGTTAAATATAGACACCGCCACCGAACATGCCAGCGTTTGCATCAGCAAAAACGGTAAGGTGATTGCGTTGGAAGAGAGTACGGAGCAGAAGAACCATGCCTCGTTTATACAACCTGCTGTTGCAAAACTGATGGGAGATAACGGTTTGCGGCTGACTGATCTGGATGCGGTTGCCGTAACCATCGGGCCGGGCAGTTATACCGGTTTGCGGGTAGGACTGGCTTCTGCCAAAGGAATCTGTTATGCTTTGAATAAGCCCCTGTTAACGCTAAATACTTTACAGGTAATGGCCCGCGGGGCAATGGATCATTGCCTGCTGAATAGCATCCAGCCAGATTCCACAACCCTTTTTTGCCCATTGATCGATGCGAGAAGGATGGAAGTGTTTACAGCCGTTTATGACTCCGTTCTCAATGAAATACAGCCCCCCCATGCCTTGATCATTGATGAACATGCTTTTGAGTCGCTTTACACGAGGCAACCTGTCATTTTCAGCGGCAGCGGACGCACGAAACTACGGTCGGTGTTAACAAATCCCCATATCTCATACCTGGATATACAGCATAATGCTTCCCATATGGTTACCTGGGCCGGGGAGGCTTACCGGTCGGGCAATTTCGTCAACCTGGCGTATTGTGAGCCATTATATGTTAAAGAGTTTTTTGATCCATCCCGGAACCGGTAAAAGGGCCCAATAAAAACATTTACAAAATTTATACTATGAAACCCAAAACATTTTAATTAACTTTATGCGTGTAGTTTCTTAACCCCCCAACAATTTAATCATATTGTCATGAGCCAATCATTACAAGCCGTTGTTTTACTTAATGGCAAAACCCAGATTAAGGTTGATTTCATACATACGAAAAAGGCTTCCCTTATTCTCCGTTCGATCAATCATAAATTACGACAGCAGATCATCAAATTATTAGATGAGTTCCAGAAAATGACGGTTACGGAGATCTATGTAAAACTCAGGCTCGAACAATCTGTGGCTTCCCAGCACCTGGCTATCTTACGCCGCGCAGGTATTGTAAGTACTTCACGCGATGGTAAATTCATCTACTACTCTGTTAATTATAACCGCCTGTCGGAAGTGATCCAGTTTGTTGAGACATTGGTAGGTTGACAGTTTAACCCAGATCTTTATGTTTATCCGCCAATTATATACGGGCTGTTTAAGCGAAGCTGCTTATTATATTGAGAGTGATGGTATTGCAGCTATCATAGACCCGCTGCGCGATATTGAAGAATACCTTACCCTGGCGCATGAGCGTAATGCCCAAATCAAATATATTTTCGAGACACACTTTCATGCTGATTTTGTAAGCGGGCACCTCGACCTTGCCGCCGCTACCGGCGCAACGATTGTTTATGGCCCAAAAACAGTTACCAGCTATCCTGTGCATGTTGCCAAAGACAGCGAAATATTTTCGATTGGCAAATTAACGGTTGAGGTATTGCATACACCCGGTCATACATTAGAAAGCAGTTGTTACCTGCTCAAAGACGAAAGCGGGAAGAACCACGCAGTATTTACAGGCGATACCCTTTTTGTGGGCGATGTTGGCCGGCCCGACCTTGCGCAGAAAGAAAATGAAATAACCATGGATGATCTTGCCGGCATGATGTATGACAGCCTGCAGCATAAATTAATTCCCCTGGAAGATGAAGTGATCGTATATCCTGCTCATGGCGCCGGCAGCAGTTGCGGCAAGAACCTGGGCAGTGAAACATTTAGTACCATTGGTGAGCAGAAGCAGACCAATTATGCGTTGCAGCCGCAGACAAAAGAAGCTTTTATACAATCGGTTACAGAAGGATTGGCAGCGCCGCCGCTCTATTTCCCGATCAATGCCAAGATCAATAAAGAAGGATATGAAAGTCTGGATGCTTTACTGGAAAAAGGAATGCAGGCTTTACCGGTCGCTGCCTTTAAAGCAAAAGCTGCTGCGGATAATGTGATCATTTTAGATACAAGGGTTTCCAAAATATTCACGCAGGGTTTTGTTCCCGGGTCAATCAGTATCGGCCTCGATGGGCGCTTTGCAGAATGGGCAGGTAGCCTGCTCCCTTTTGATAAGACGTTATTACTGGTAACAGAACCCGGTAAAGAAAGAGAAACCATCATTCGTTTGGCCAGGGTGGGTTTTGATAAGATAGAAGGTTACCTCGATGGCAGTTATCCCGCTTGGCTGGCATCAGGCGAACCAATCGACCTGATCATTGATGTGGAAGCGGATGAACTGGCGATGGATATGCCCTTCGATACAAAAATATTAGTGGTGGATGTAAGAAAACTACCTGAATATGCTGATGGCCATATCAAAGATGCGGTAAATATTCCACTGGATTCATTAACCGATCCGGGCAGTATGGCCGGCTTTGATGATACACAGAATATTTATGTGCATTGTGCCGGCGGATACCGCAGCGTGATCGCTTCTTCACTCATTAAAAGAGAAGGTTTCCACAATATCCGCAATGTAACAGGCGGATGGAACCAGATCAAAGAACTTTCCGATAAGTTTGAGATTGAAAAGGATGTAGAAGTCCTGAATTAGTTCATAGATCATGGCCAATACATAACATGATCTATGATCCATAGCCTACTTCACCACAAGGTGACCGTACTTCTCTTCATCAAACTCCCATTTCCAGCGCCGGTGGCTCCATAAATAATTCGGTGGATTTTTACGGATGGTTCTTTCTACACAGGCCGCAAATAATTTTGTTAACTGTCCATTTTCAAATTCGCGTGGTGTGGTGGTGATTACTTCAAACTGTATATGATAGTAGCCACGTTTTACTTTATAAAAATTAGCGAATATCACAGGGCTGTTACTTAACCTGGCACCTTTTTCAGGGCCGGGCACAAAAGGAGTGAGCCGGTTAAAGAATGGCACCCAGTGTGCATTATTGGGATTGCCGGGGTTTTGATCTGCGGCAAGCCCTAACGCATAGCGCCCCGTATACTCATTGAATTTCGATCTGAAATCTCCCGCAGGCAGTAATATGGTTCCATAACGCTGACGCAGGTTGCACATCATTTTGTCGAATGCTTTATTAGTGATGGGCATATACACACCCACGAACGGATATTTTCCAAAATGCGACACGCCATGATTAATAAATTCCCAGCTAAAAAAATGCCCGGCCAGCAAATATAGATTCACGCCGGTATCGTAGAACGCATCAATCAGTTCCAGGTTGGAACTGAATCTTTTGGACAATTCTTTTTCGCTTACCGATAATAATTTAATGGTTTCGATAAATGTATCTATCAGCCCATAGTAAAAATCTTTGGCGATACGCAACCGTTCTTCATCTGTTTTTTCAGGAAAGGCTATGAGCAGGTTTTTCATTACCACTTCTTTCCGGTAACCGATCACATAAAAAACAAGCCCATAAACCGCATCGCTGATAAAATACATCACCCGCCAGGGTAGTAAAGAAAGCAGGTAAAATAGTGGGTATTTGATATAATACATAACTATAGGATAATGTTCTGTAACAATGCGCTTTTCTTTGTATGATCGGTATTGAAATGAAGACCGCGGCTTTCTTTCCTGAATTGCGCGCCTTTTACGATCAGGTATCCTACCGATATCACGTTCCGCAGTTCGCATAATTGGGGTGATAGTTTTGTGGAACGGTATAAGGCCTCCGCTTCGTCATGTAACAGGTCGAGGCGTTTCATGGCTCTTTCCAGGCGTGTATCTGTGCGTACGATACCTACATAATCGCTCATGATCTGCTGGAGTTCCTTTTTGCTTTGTGTGATCAGGATCATCTCACCCGGTTCTGATGTACCGGTAGCGTTCCAGTCGGGGATCCGTTCTTCAAATGGTATCGTGTTGATCTGTTCAATACTGTCGATAAAACAGCGATGTCCAAATACCATGGCTTCGAGCAGGCTGTTACTGGCTAAACGGTTGGCGCCATGCAAACCGGTGCTGGCACATTCGCCGCAGGCATATAAATGTTGTACAGAGGTTCTTCCCCATTCATCTGTTTTAATACCCCCGCAACTGTAATGGGCAGCAGGTGCAACGGGTATCATGTGTTGCATCACATCAATACCCATGCGCATGCATTTTTCATAAATATTGGGGAAATGATGAATGAACTTCTCTTTATCCATGTGACGGCAATCAAGGTATACATGTTCCGTACCGCTGCGTTTCATTTCGTTATCAATTGCGCGGGCAACAATATCGCGCGGCGCAAGATCTTTTCGTGGATCATATCGTTCCATAAAAGCTTCGCCACTTTTGTTACGTAGAATACCGCCATCACCACGCACGGCTTCCGTTATCAGGAAAGATGGTGAGATCCCCGGCTCAAATAAAGCTGTTGGATGAAACTGGATGAACTCCATGTTCTCTATCTTTCCTTTACCTCTATACACCATCGCAATACCATCACCGGTTGCAATACGTGGATTGGTTGTTGTGCGATATGCCTGTCCACACCCACCGGTTGCCAGCAAAGTAAAAAAGAACTACAGCAGATCATGAGCGACTACGTGGGTATCGTGCGCACCGATGTC
>JANXRX010000244.1 GCA_025352905.1 Bacteroidota bacterium
CAGCAAAGGTTTTTTCCACCGCAGCAGTTCGTCTGTATACAGAAGCCGGAACAGGAATTTTGCAGTAACAATAGCCGCAAGAGGGAACACGACAAAAATATAATGCGGTAATTGCGCCTGGCTACGGGCCAGCACACAATACGTAACTATGAATCCGCCGGTGGTGATCCACTCTTCATTGGCGGCCAGGCGGAATTTCTTTTTTACCAGGTCGGTTACGGCAAATAGCAGCGCCAGCAGGAAACAAAGTATCCAGGGTAAAAAACTCCAGAACATATTCTCCAGCAGGAAAGTAAAATGATTCATTTCATTGAATACATTTTCACCGGTATATCTACCAAAACTCTGCGTCCAGTAATAAAAACGCAATCCGGATTTTATCGGCACTCCATTGATCATTTTCCCGGGATGGAGATCGAATTGCTGGTACAGCCCTATGCTCATGGGAACCAGTAATACTGCTATGATAAGGATACCAAGGATATACTCCACCCTGAACAACTGTTTCCAGTTCCGCTGGAGGATAAAATGCGGTACAAATGCAAAGGCAGGTACCATCAGCGCAATGGGCCCCTTCGTCATCATTCCTGCGGCTATCCCGATAAAGGCGAGCAAAAAATGTTTCCAGTGTTTATCCAGGTACCAGCTGGCCATTTGCCAGAGGCTGAAACTTACCCAGCCCATTAACATGGTATCGCAACGCACATCATGTGTGATCAGGAACAGTGCCTGTGAAGTAGCCAGCACCAATGCACTCAACTGCGCGATTTCTTTGCGGTAGAATAACAAAGCGAGACGGTAAGTTGCATATACGGCCAGCCATGCGAACAGGAAAGAAGGTAATCGGTAGGCCCAGTCATGCACACCGAATATTTTCATACTTATCGCAGATAGCCAGAACAGCATCGGCGGCTTATCAAGGTAATCCATACCCAGGTCATACACTTTGAGATAACTCTTATTCTCAAGCATTTCGCGGCTGATGGATGCATATTGAGAAGCATCAATATCCATCAGGGGGATCATGACCATCCCTAATAAATAGGTAACCGCGCATAAAGCGAGGACAATATAAAAAGAACGGTTATTGATCATAGCGGGGGCACTAAGGTTGGTAATTTTTTAATAAAGAAAGTTCCGGTAAGATAACCGATACCGCAGCCAAGGACAGCGCCGCAGAAAATATCAAGCGGGTAATGCACGCCTACATATACCTGTGCATAGGAAACGGATGCCGCCCAAATAAAGAACAGCCAGCTCCACCTTTTTAAGATAGATCGCAAACTGATAAAAATGAACATGGCAAAACCAAAATGATTGACCGCATGCGAAGAGGTAAAGCTGTACCCGCCGCCGCAGTTTGGTAATAACAAACGAACATGACTCATCAGGAAGGCATCATTACAGGGTCTTGGCCGCGCCACCCAGTTTTTGATCAGCGTACTGCTTACCTGGTCGGTAATGATCAACGTTAGCACAGCAAATAATATCCAGGGGATGGCCCTTGATTTAAAATTGACGAGCACAAACACCACGAGAAAAAGATAGAGGGGGATCCAGGTATTGGGTTCACGCCACCACGGAAATACGGTATCCAGTAACCCGTTGGTCCATTGGGTATTGATCTTCAGAAATAGCCCGGTATCCCATTGCTCTAACCTGAGCAGGACCCGTTCAAAAAAACTGACTAACAATACTAAGCCTGGCATATGGCCCTAAAGATAAAGTTTGGCGAAGAGTTAACCGTTAGTTTCGGTAAAACAGGGCCAATTTTCTGAATTTCAGTCATTTTTCTTAATTTAGGATCATGAGAATACGCCTGACCATACTGCTGCTGGTATCTTTTAGCTGCGTTGCTTTTTCACAATACCCCCAACCCATGAAAATAGATCCGTTGACGGCGATACCCGACCGCATGATTGTTTTTCGAAAAATGGGTAGGGAGCACCGATCAATCACCCAGGACAACATGCCCAATGGCTTTAATGCGATCACCGAAAAATTACCTATGCCTGCTTACCGGGACAATAACGGTAAAGGTTTTGATATCTATGAATCCACGGTAGATAATATGCCCATGCTGGTTCCCGATAAAAATAACATGTCTACTATGCCCGGTGCTGTATTTCCGAAACTGGAATCCTGGTATACTGTGCCCGCGCCCGAGAAAAC